>DATIYQ010000137.1:0-19074 GCA_035517515.1 Binatia bacterium | reverse complement strand
TTTAATTTTGCCGGCGTTTTCCTGAGCGACTTCGGCCACCGTGGGGCCGAGCATCAGGCAGGGGCGGCACCACTCCGCCCAGAAGTCCACCATCACCGGCTGGGTCTTGCTGGCTTCAATCACGTCGCATTTGAAGTTGGCGTCGTTTACTTGGCCTACGGATTCTGACATGTTCTCCTCGTTTTCTGAGATTTGCCCGCTGCGGCGGGCCAGGGTTTCCTTCTCGCTTTCCTATTAGATGTTACACCAGATTTCCCGTTACCCGGTCAGCCCGCGCGCAAAGCTCGCGCGCGCTCATAGACTTCCACATAACTGTGTGCCGCTTCTTCCCAGGAAAAATTCTGGGCCATGGCGGTGTGCATCAGTTTGGCCCAGGCGCGCTGGTTGCGGAAGCAGTGCAGCGCCCAGCGCAGGGTATCCAGCAACGCGGCGCCGTTGGCGTCCCAAAATTTGAAGCCGGTGCCCTCCTGATTGGAGAGCTCGAAGGGCTGCACCGTATCGTCCAGGCCGCCCGTGGCGCGCACCAGGGGGATGGTGCCGTAGCGCATGGCGTACATCTGGCTCAGGCCGCAGGGCTCGTACCGCGAGGGCATCAGGAAAAGGTCCGCCCCGGCCTGGATCTTGTGCGCCAGCACGTTATCGAAGCCGATGCGCACCGCCACGCGGTCCGACCGCGCATCCGCCAGCATGCGGAAAAACATCTCGTAACGGTGGTCGCCGGAACCCAGCGCGGTGATGCACACGTCTTCATCCAGGAATTCCCGGATCACCTGTGCAATCAGGTCAAAACCCTTCTGCTCGACGAAGCGCGAAACGATTCCGATGACCATGCGCGACTGATTTTCCGAGGAGAGGTGCAGGGTACGCAGCAGGTCGCGCTTGCACATCGCCTTGTTCGCCGGATCCACAGAAGAATAATGGGCCGCGATCCACCGGTCGTTCTCCGGGTTCCAGGTGGAGTAATCCGCGCCGTTCAGGATTCCGGCGAGCCGCGCGGAGCGCGCGCGCACCACCGCGTCCAGGCCATACCCGAACTCCGGGGTCTGGATCTCCTCCGCATAACGGCGGCTGACCGTGGTCAGATAGTCCGCGAACAGCAGCCCGCCCTTCAGGAAATTCACGTCGCCCCAGAACTCCAGGGCATTCACGTGGAAGAGGTCGCCGGGCAGCCCGGTGCGCCACATGATGTCCCGGCCGTAGCGCCCCTGGTAGGCCATGTTGTGCACCGTGAACACCACCGGAATGCGGGCGAATGCCGGGTCGAACCCATAGAGGCCGCGCAGCAGGACGGGAACGAGCGCTGTCTGCCAGTCGTGGCAGTGCAAGACATCGGGATGCCAGAGCTGTTTGGCGACTTCGATCACGGACCGGCTGAACAGAGCGAAGCGCTCCGGATTATCGCCGAATTCCCCGCCCCACTCCCCGTAGATGCCCCCACGCTCGAAAAACTCCGAGGCGTCCACAAAGAAGTAGCGCACCCCATGCAGCGGGTCGCCTTCCCGGATGGCGGGAAAATGCATGCGCGGGCCGACGGGAATGGTCAAACTGGCAACCGCGGTCTGCCGCGTGCCCACCCCGCGGTAGCGTGGCAGCACCACGGCCACGTCGTGCCCCATGCCCGCCAGCGCCCGCGGCAGGCCCTCCAGCACGTCCGCCAGCCCGCCCGTCTTTGCGAACGGTAGCGCTTCCGAAGCTGCAAACAGGATTCTCATGGTCCGCTAACCGGAACGCCCCACGGTAATGGAACTGGCCTCCAGCGTCAATCACAACAGCTCCCTTCGCGCCCGCTTCTTTGAAATCCTGTTACACTCCGGCGCCATGGGCCAGCGGCTCGGACAACACTTTCTGGTGGATGGGGCGTGGCGCACGCGGGTGATGGAAGCGCTGGCGGTATCCGCGGAGCAGGTGTGGCTCGAAATCGGCGCGGGCCGCGGAGAGATGACCGCGCAGCTCCTGCGCCAGGCCCGCCGCGTGATCGCCATCGAGAAAGACCCCCCGCTGGTGCATCACCTGCGCCGGCTCGCCGCGGAAGCCTCAAACCTCTCCATCTTGCAGGGCGACATCCTGAAAGTGGACCTGGCCGGGGCGATTCAGGAAGCGGAACAGGACGCGGGCGGCGGGCGCGTTTCCGTCTACGGCAGCCTGCCGTATTACATCACTTCGCCGATTCTCCACCGGCTGTTTCCGCTGTCGGCGCGGCTCGCCGCGATCTGCGTGGTGATCCAACGCGAGGTGGCGGAGCGCCTGGTGGCCGCGCCGCGCACGCGTGAGTACAGTTACCTTTCCGTGGCCACGCAGTTTTACACCCGGCCGGAGATCCTGCTGCGCATCCCTCCGGGCGCGTTCCGCCCGCCGCCCAAGGTCACTTCCGCCCTGGTGCGTCTTCGTTCCCCAGGGGCAGGCGCGGAATTGGGAATCGAAGACCCGGGAGAGTTTCTGGGGTTTGTGCAAGCCTGCTTCGCGCAGAAACGCAAAAAGCTTCTGAACAATCTGCAATCGCTGGCGCCACGCGCGCAGGCTTTGGGGTGGCTGGAGGCCGCCGGGGCCCCCTCCGGGGCGCGGGCGGAGGAGCTGACGCTGGCGCAACTGGCCGCGGTGTGGCGGGCCGCGGCTACTTCGGGGGCAACGTATCGCGCACGGCAGACAGCCGGTCGGGATGATTGGTGATGATCCCGTCTATGCCGGCCGCCGCCAGGGCGCGCATCTGTGTGGGCTCGTTGACCGTCCAGGCCACCAGCTTCAGCCCCCGGCGGTGCGCATCGGCGATCAGTTCGGGCGTGATGCAGTCCCCGCGCGGGGCGATCTGGCGCGCGCCCACACGCACGGCCTCGCGCACCATGGCCTCCGGATCAGACTCGAACAGCAGCCCGGTCATCACCAGGCGGTCGAGCTGGTGGATGCGGTCCAGCACGGAGGCATCGAAACACAGCACCACGGCGGCCTTTGATTCCTTCCGCCCGCGCAGGGCGCTGATCACCGCGCGCTCCACTCCGTAGCCCGCCCCTCCCTTAATCTCCAGATACAGGCTCAAATCCACCTGGCCGGCAAAATCCAGAAGCTCCTCGATGGTGGGCAGTCGCTCCCCGGCGAACTGCTGGCTGAACCACCGGCCGGCATCCAGCTCGCGCAGCTCCGCCAGGGTGAGGTTTTTTACCGGGCCTTCGCCGTTGGTGGTGCGATTCAGGGTAGCGTCATGGAGGATCACCAGGCGGCCATCGCGGGAAAGGTGCAGGTCGGTCTCGATGCAATCCGCGCCCAGCTCTACCGCGCGGCGGAATGCGGCCATCGTGTTCTCCGGGGCCACGGCAGAGGCGCCACGGTGCGCGATCACCCAGGGCAGACGCATTGACCGCATATCCTAGTGGCCTTTTGCCGCGTTGTCATTAATGCAGTACCTGGTGAATCGTGAGTGGAGACCGGTGAGAGGACCGTGCCCGGGAAACCGCCCATTTGCATTTGGTTACGCGCTCCGCCAACAGGATCCCAACTGAAAACATGCGGGTCAATGAGCCTGGTTGAGCCATTCAAGATTCCGGGCGCTGCATCCATTGGTGTGGCTCCTCCGCCCGTCACCAGGCACGGGCCACCGGCGGCCATTGCTGGCAGCGCTGATTGTGGTTTGCTATGCTTCGTGCCGGTTGATCTGCCTCGGAGGCGCCCGGAACCGATGAAGCCCTCGACTCTCGCCTGCGGGCTGCTGTGCGTGGCCTTCGGACTCTTCGCCCAACAGCAAAATGCCCTGCTCTTTGACGGCAAATCCTGGTGGGAGGATGTGCGCGTCCTGGCTGACGACCACATGGAGGGCCGGGAAACCGGAAGCGAAGGGCTGCGCCGCGCCCAGGCTTTCATCATCAAGCAGCTCGAATCGTACGGCGTGCGGCCCGCCGGCGCCAATGGCTTTGAACAGCGGGTGGAATTCGTCACCCGCCAGATTGTCGAGAAGGACTCGAGCCTGACCCTGGAGGGCCATGGATCGAGCGAGCCGCTGGTGCTGGGCGACGACGCCTATTTTTCCACGCGCACCGATCTGGCCCCCGAAGTTCGTGCCCCATTGGTCTTCGTGGGCTACGGCCTGCAGGTGCCGGAGAACAATTACGACGACTTTGCGCGCTTGGATCTGAAGGGGAAAATCGCCGTCTATATTTCCGGGTCTCCCGCGGAGATTCCCGCCGCTCTGGCCTCCCATTATCAATCGGCATCCGAACGCGGCAAGGCGCTGCTTCGCGCGGGAGCGGTGGGCACGGTGTCCATCCCCAATCCGGCGTCCATGGACATTCCGTGGAGCCGCATGTCGCTCAGCCGCACGCACCCTTCCATGGCCCTGGCCGGCGCGGAGTTTCGAGATCCGGCCGGGATGAAGGTGGCCATCGTCTTCAACCCCGCTCAGGCGGAGAAGCTTTTCGCCGGCTCCGGCCACACCTTTGGTGAACTGACCCCGCTGGCCAAAGACCGCAGGCCGCTCCCAAGGTTTCCCCTCGCGCTGAGTCTTTCGTCGCGCGCCGCCTTGGAGAGAAAGACGCTCGAATCGGCTAACCTGGTGGCGGCGATTCCGGGAAGTGATCCCAAACTCAAGAACGAGTATGTAGTGCTTTCCGCTCACCTGGACCACCTGGGCATCGGAGAGCCCATCAACGGCGACCGCATTTACAATGGCGCGATGGATGATGGCTCCGGCAGCGCGGTGCTGCTGGATCTCGCGGCGTCGTTCCATGCCCACCCGGCCGCACTGCGCCGCTCGCTCCTGTTCGTTTGGGTGACTGCGGAAGAAAAGGGCCTGCTGGGCTCGCGCTATTTCGCCGCGCATCCCACCGTGCCCGCGGATTCCTTGGTCGCGGACATCAACGTGGATATGTTCCTGCCCATCCTGCCGCCCAAAGTGATTTGCGTGCTCGGGCTGACGGATTCAGACCTGGGCGACCGCGCACGGCAAATCATCACCGCGCACGGCCTCCGGGCCCAGCCCGATCCGGAGCCGCTGCGCAACCGCTTCATCCGCAGCGACCAGTACAACTTCATCCAGCGCGGCATTCCGGCGGTGAAGATGGATTACAGTTTTGAGCCCGGATCGCCGGAACAAAAAGTGTTCAAAGACTGGCTGACCAATCGTTACCACGCGCCTTCCGACGACCTGGAGCAGCCCGTGGACCTCGGCGCCGCCGCGATCTACGAGCAGATTGTGCGGGAACTGCTGATCAACGTGGCCAATAGCGACGCGCGGCCGGAGTGGAAGCCGGGCAGCTTCTTCCGCCGATTTGCGGCCGGGGATTCCAAGGCATTGCCAGGCCAGGCCGGAGCCGCGGCGAATCCAAACCCGCAATCCTATCTCGGTCTCGCCTACGAAGTGCTCACCCCTAACCCGGGCGTGCAATTGACGAGTTATCTCGCCCCCTTGATGGCCACGATCAAGAAGAACCTCTTTGCGGCCATACCAGAGCGGCCAAAGCGAGACGAGGAAGCAAAAGCCGGAGTGAATTTCAAGATCCTTCGGGATGGCTCGATTCCGGCCTCCGGGATTGCGACCGCCAAGGGTTCGCATTGGAAATTCCTGGAAAACGCCCTCATGAAATCCATCCGCGATGCCGGCCCCTTCGATCCTCTCCCAGCGGGTTTTGCCGGGCCGGCGGTGGAGCTGCGCCTTTACTGCGTGTATTACCCGCCCCAGGGGACCGCGCGCTAAGCTCATGCCAATCCCAGAGAGCGAAGCGGAGTGAGCCACAGCGCAATCGTCGAAGCCGTTCGCGCCGCCGCGGCGCGGCGGCCGGAGGGCATCGCCCTGGCGGCTCCGCGCGGGAGCGTGACCTACGCTTCGCTCGATCGGAGCGCGGCTTCGGTGGCGTCTGAACTCGCGGCTATCCGGGAAGACATCGTCGGCCTGCTGCATCCCAATTCACCTGGATTTGCGGAGGGCCTGCTCGGCGCTCTCTGGGCGGGAAAGACCGTGGCCGTATTGCCGTGGATCGCTCCCGCCCCGCTCCTGAAGCTGATGGCCGCGGAAGCGGGCCTGGGCACCGTGCTCTCCGCCGCGGAGTTGGCGCCCCGGGCCGTGGAGGCCGGGTTGTCGGCGCTGGTCGCTCGGCCGCCCCAGGAGCGTTCGGGGAGTTCCAGCGGGCGGGAGCCTCCGCTGGTGCCGCGCGCGCTCGAGGCCGCGGTGCTGCTTTACACTTCCGGCACCACCGCGCGGCCAAAGGCCGTGGCGCTTTCCGAGAGGAATCTGCTGGCGAATGCCGAAGGCTGCCGCCTTGCCGGGGATTTTACGGCAGACGACGTGATGCTGGCGATCTTGCCTCTGTTCCACGCCTTCGGCCTGACCGTGACGCTGCTTCTTCCGCTCTCGCTGGGGGGCAAAGTGGTGCTCGAGGATCGCTTCGTCCCGCGAACCTCGCTTGAATCGGTGGCCGCGCACCACGTCTCCGCCATGATCGGCGTGCCCGGCCAGTTTCGCTTGCTGGCCAAGGAATCGGCGACCGTGGACACGGCGAGTCTGCGCCTGTGCATCGCCGGGGCCGAACGCCTGGGGGACCACATCGGGGAAGCCTTCGAGCAGCGCTTTTCAAGGCCGCTGCTGCAAGGTTACGGCGCCACGGAAACCGCGCCGGTGGTTTCGTTCAACCGGCCCGCGCAGAACCGGCCGGGCAGCGTGGGCCTGCCGCTGCCGAACGTGCGGGTGAGCATCCGCGACGAGGACCGCGAGCTCGCCGCCGGGGAACAAGGCGAAGTTTGCGTCGAGGGCCCCAACGTGATGCTCGGATACTACGGCCAGCCCACGGCCACCGCGGAGAAAATTCGCGGCGGGGTGCTGCGCTCTGGAGACCGCGGATGGCTGGATGCGGACGGTTATCTGCACCTGGCGGGCCGCGCGGACGACATGCTGAAAGTGGCCGGCGAGAAGGTGTATCCGGCGGAAGTGGAACGCGTCCTGGAGCACCTGCCCGGCGTGGAAGAGGCCGCGGTGGTGGGCGTCTCCGACGACGCGCGCGGAACCACGCTCGCGGCGTTCGTCGTCCCCCGCGCGGGAACTACGCTCGATGCCGGGCAGCTGCGCGCGGCGTGCGCCGGCGTGCTGGAGGCGGCCAAGATCCCGCGCACGTTTCTGCCGGTGGAGCAGATTCCGCGGGGCCTGAGCGGGAAGGTGGACAAAAAGGCTCTAATTGAGGCTGCCCTGAGCCGCCCTCCCGGCGCGTGATGGAACTCGCCTTCTGTTCCGAAGCAGGAGGCGCCCGCTCGTCTTCGCTTACTTTTTGGAAAGAGTTACGCTGATCGAAGTCGTCGTTTTGCTGCCCACGTCAACCACATCATCCCAGGGTTCGTAGCCATGCTTCTCCAGTTTGAACGCGTGTTTGCCGACGCGAATCTCCAGTGTAGCCGGAGTCTTACCCATGAGCTTCCCGTCCACCTGGATCTCCGCGCCATCCGGGAGGGACTTCACATCAAAGGAAAGCATGTATTGCGCCCTGCGGGCCTTGATTTTCGCCTCGCCGGCTGCTCTCCTTGCCGCCTCGCTTTCCGGGGATTCCGGTGGAAACTCGGCGGGATCCAGCTTGAAGTTCCCATCAACATACGCTGTGACGTCCGTGCCCTGCGGAATCGTGATGTCCTTTCCCTCTACAAAGAGCAGGAGCGGAGCCGCTGGGAAGAAAACGATGCCGGTCGCCACCAATCCAGCAGTCATGGCGCCCACGTGGCCTCCGCCGTGGGCTTCCTTTACAGAACGCAACGCAGCTCGCCTGCCATCGGCGAGCCGCACCGAGTAAATCACTAGGTTGAGCTTGCCGCCACGGCCCAGGTGGCGTTTGTGCTGAGCCTCCGTAATCGTTGCCCACGCGATTCCGCCCACGGGAATCACCACTGAGTTGTCCACCTTGATGTCTTCCAGAACTTGAAAATCCACCCGGTCGCCGGCTTTGGCGTCCGCGGAGGATAGATCGCGGGTCAACTCGAGCCGTACCGGCGTTCCATCCTCCAAAACAAATTTCGCTGGGGCAGCCGGTGGTGTCGCGCGCGTCGTTGCGGGTGGGCCCCCTGCCTGCGGGACAGCGGGCCCTGGTACTGCAGGGGCAACGGCCGGCGTGGGCTCCTGAAATGCAGCCGCCTTCGCCGGCTGTGTTGCCCCTGAAGACTGCGCGTGCCCGGGCGTGCCGGCAATTGAAAGGAGCGAAACGGAGAAACAGAGGATGAATGCCATCGTCATCGTCTTTTCCTCAAGACTCAATCGGCCGGCAGAAACTCCCGGGTTCATATCATCGGATTTAATAATCGTCAACGAGCTATTCAGAGCGTACTTAGTTTACACATTCTATGCGTAGGCCCCTTGCTTCCGGCGCTTTCACGGCTTTCTCGGGCCGAAGCTTCCCGCTACACTAGCCGCGCGGAATCGGATGGCGCGCAAATCACTGGTTGAATTTGTGCAGGAGCTGGAGCGTCGCGGAGACGCGCCCGCATGGGTGCATCACCGCGGCTACCGCACGGAGCGCTGGAGCTACCGGCAAACGGCGCGCGTGGCACGGCAATTTGCCCGCGAACTCGAAACGCGCGGAATCCAGCGTGGCGACCGCGTGCTGATTTGGGGAGAAAATTGCGCCGAGTGGGTGGCGGCGTTTTTGGGCTCGATCCTGCGCGGGGCCGTGGCCGTGCCCATGGACCGCACCGCTTCTCCTGAGTTTGCCCTGCGTGTGGCACGCGAAACCCAGGCGCGGCTCATGGTGGTGGGCAGAGATCTGGCTGCGGCCTGCGCTCTTTCCTCTACTTCCTTTGCCTCCTCCACTTCCTCTACTCCCCTTCCATCCCTTCTCCTTCTCGACGAACTCACCCCAACTCTCGCGCGCCTCGGTGACGGGCCGTATTCTCCTCCCCCGCTTGCGCGCTCCGATCTGGCGCAGCTCGTCTTCACCTCGGGAACCACGGCGGAACCGAAGGGCGTGGCCATCTCTCACGGTAATATGCTGGCAAACCTCGAGCCGCTCGAAGCCGCCATGCAGCCCTACCTGAAATACGAGTGGCTCGTACACCCCCTGCGTTTTCTCGATCTCCTGCCGCTCAGCCATGTGTTCGGGCAATTCATGGGCATCTGGGTGCCGCCGCTGCTGGGTGGCGCCGTCTTCTTCCACAGCACGTTGAACCCCGCCGAAGTCACCCGCACCATCCGGCGCGAACGCATCTCCGTGCTGATTGCCGTGCCGCGCATGCTCGAATCGCTTCGCGACCGGGTGGTGCGTGAAGCGGAGGCCGGGGGCCGGCATCTGGATTTTCAGCGCGATTTCGCCTGGGCCGCGCCGGAAGGCGGGGTGCACTTTGCCCGCCGCTGGTGGCGCTTCCGCCGCGCGCACAATGAATTCGGCTGGAAATTCTGGGCGTTCATCTGCGGCGGCGCGGCGCTCGACGCGGAGACGGAGGAATTCTGGCGCCGTCTTTCTTTCGTAGTCATTCAGGGATACGGCCTCACGGAGACCACTTCCCTGATCAGCGTCAATCATCCATTTCAGCGCTCGCAGGGCTCCATCGGCAAGGTTTTGCCGGGACGCGAGCTGCGCCTTTCCGAAACAGGAGAGATTCTGGTGCGCGGCGAAAATGTGGCTGCCGGATACTGGCAGGGCGGCGGATTCCGTCCGGCAGCAGAACCCGGCGAGGGATGGTTTCACACCGGAGACGTGGGAGCGCTCGACGCGGCCGGCAATCTCTTCTTCAAGGGCCGGCAGAAAAACGTGATCGTCACTCCGGAGGGCATGAACGTTTATCCGGAAGACCTGGAAGCCGCGCTGCGCGCCCAGCCCGCGGTGCGCGATGCGGTGGTGGTGGCGCTGCCTCGCCAGAAAAACGCAGAAGCCTGCGCCGTGCTGCTGCTGCGCACGACAGCTTCCGGTAGTGAGGAACAGACGGCACGCGAAGCAGTGAGCGGCGCGAACGAACGCCTGGGCCCGCACCAGCGCATCCGGCACTGGCAAGTCTGGCCTGAGGACGATTTCCCGCGCACCTCCACCCAGAAGCCACGAACCAACCTGATCCTGGAACGGGCGCTGGCCATGGAACAAGCGCGGCCCGGCGCCCCGGCGGCCGCCGGCAGGCCCTCTGGGCCGCTGGCGGAACTGGTGGCTCGCGTCACCGGCCGCGCCCCGCAAACGCTGCCCGCAAATGCCACGCTGGATCGCGACCTGGGTCTCAATTCCCTCGAGCGCGTCGAATTGATCTCCGCGCTGGAAGATCGCTACCAGACGGAGTTGAGCGAAGCGAGCGTCACGGAAGCGACTACCGTCGGAGACCTGGCGCAGCTCATCGAGCAGCAGCCCGCGGCCGGGCCCGGCTACCACTATCCGGCGTGGACGCAGCAGTGGTGGCAGCAGGCCGTCCGCCTGGCCGCCTACTACCTGTTCGTCTGGCCGGCCACGCTGCTGTTGGCGCACCCGCGCGTGCGCGGAAGGGAATTGCTACGCGGCGTGGGCGGGCCCGTGCTGGTCATCTCCAACCACGTCACCGAGATGGATATCGGCTTCATCCTGGCCGCGCTGCCCGCCCGCCTGCGCCATCGCCTGGCCGTGGCCATGATCGGAGAGCGGCTGCGCGACATGCGCAATCCGCCGCCGGGCACCGCGTTCCTGCGAGGTTGGTTGGACCGCGTGGAGTATTTTCTCATCGTGGCGCTGTTCAACGTTTTCCCGCTGCCGCAACGCTCCGGCTACCGCCAAAGCTTCGAGTACGCGGGAGCTTCCGCGGATCGCGGCTACAGCGTGCTCGTGTTTCCAGAGGGCCGGCGCACTCCCGACGGAAAACTCTCGCCCTTTCGCGCCGGGATTGGCCTGCTGGCCAAACGCCTGGGCCTGCCGGTAGTCCCGGTGCGGATTGACGGCCTCTATGAGCTGCGCCGGGCCAGGAAACGGGTTGCCCCTCCTGGCGCCGTGCGCGTCAGCGTGGGCCAGCCGCTGGAAATTGGACCGGACGCGACCGAGGCATCCATCGTGGCCAGCCTGGAGCAGGCCGTCGCCGCCCTGCGGTGGCCGAAGGACTTCTCCTAGCCACGGGCCGCAGGCGTGCCCGCGACACAACCGGCACAGCACGCGCGGTATCGCCACCTACGACGCCCGCGTCTCTTTCTCCCATCCCGGAAGCCACCGCGAATGGGCTTTGCCGATACTGGCCGATTGGCCGGATGCGGAGTTATGATGGGTCCGCATCGCCACCGCAGTTTCTGCCGTCCTTTGGAGAGGTTCGCGTGACGCCCGCCAAAACAACCGCGCCCGCCGACGAAGCGCGCCGCCTCGAGGTGCTGGCCCAGTACGGCATTCTGGACACCACCGCGGAACAGGAATTCGACGATCTGACGCGCCTGGCCACCTACATCGCCGGCACGCCCATGGCCATGGTCAGCCTGATTGACGCCGACCGCCAGTGGTTCAAATCGAAAATTGGAATCAGCGAAGACCAGACGCCCCGCGAAATCGCGTTTTGCGACCACGCCATCCGCGGGCGCGAACTCTTCGTCGTGCCGGACGCCCAGGCGGATGCGCGTTTCTCCGAAAATCCCCTGGTCACCGGCGCCCCGCACATCCGGTTTTACGCGGGCATGCCGCTGGTCTCTCCGGAAGGAACCGCGCTGGGCACGCTCTGCGTGGTGGACCGGGTACCGCGGGAACTTTCCCGTGAGCAGCAGGAGGCGCTGCGCGTGCTCGGCCGGCAGGTGAACGCGCAACTCGACTTGCGGCGCAACATGCTGAAGCTGGTGCGCACCTACGCGGAACTGGCCGGCACCCAGGAAAAACTCGCCGCCGTGCTGCACTCCGCCACCACCGTGGGCATCATTGCCACCAACGTGGACGGCGTGGTGACGCACTTCAATCCCGGCGCGGAACGCCTGCTGGGCTGGAGCGCGGAGGAAGTGATCGGCAAGAAATCGCCGTTCGACTTCATTCTGCGCAGCGAAATCGAAGAACGCGCAGCGGAACTGGCCCAGCGGCTTGGCAAACGCGTGCGCGGCCTGGGCTATTTTGCCGAGCTGGCGCGCCAGGGCATCCACGAGGAGCGCCAGTGGACCCACGTGCGAAAAGACGGCAGCCACGTGCCGGCCAAGCTGGCCGTGGCCGCGCTGCATAACGCCAACAACGAGATTTCCGGCTTTCTCGGCGTCTCCAAAGACCTGACCGAGCGGAAACGCTACGAGCAGGAGCTGATCCGCGCGCGCGAAGAAGCGGAAGATGCCAGCCGCACCAAGAGCGAATTTCTGGCCAATATCAGCCACGAGATTCGCACCCCGCTCAACGCCATCCTGGGACTGACCGAGCTGGCCATGGGCACGGCGCTTTCGCCCGAGCAGCGCGAATACCTGGCCGGAGTGCAGGAATCAGGCCGCGGCCTGCTGGCGCTGATGAACGAGGTGCTCGACTTCTCACGCATTGAAAACCGCAAGCTCGAGCTGTACACCATCAATTTTCCGCTGCGCGAGACGCTCTCCGATATCCTTCGCACCTTCGGCCTGCGCGCCTACCAGAAAGGGCTGGAGCTGATTCTCCAGGTCGGACCGGACGTCCCGGAAATGATCAGCGCGGACGCCATGCGGCTCCGCCAGATCCTCACCAATCTGGTGGGCAATGCCATCAAGTTTACGGAGCGCGGGGAGATCGTGTTGCGCGTGTTCGTGGATATCGGCCGTGAGGAGCAGACCCTGCTTCATTTCTCCGTCGCCGATACCGGCATCGGCATTCTCCCGGCGAAGCTGGCCATCATCTTCGACCCCTTCACTCAGGCGGACAGCTCCACGCACCGCAAGTACGGCGGCACCGGGCTGGGTCTGGCCATTTCCAAAGAGCTCGTGGAATGGATGGGCGGGCGAATGTGGGTGGAAAGCGCCCCGGGACGCGGCAGCACGTTTCACTTCAGCCTGCCGGTGCTCGGCCGGCTCGCGGCTCCCGTTGCGCCGCAGGGGAATCTCGCCGGCCTCTCCGTGCTGGTGGCAGACGACAATCGCACGCAGCGCGATACGCTGGCAGAGCTGCTGGCGCGCCGCGGCATGACGCCGCAGGCTGCTGCGGGGGGCCGCGCCGCGATCGAGACCCTGGAAACTGCGGTCGCCAACGGGCGCCCGCCCGCGGTCGTGCTGCTCGATGCGCAGATGCCGGAGATGGATGGATTCGCCGTGGCCGAGCGCATGCGCGCGCTGACGCTGCCGCCAGACGTGCGCCGCCCGGGCGTGGTGCTGCTCACCTCGCCGGGCATGCCGGAGAGCGCGCCACGCCGCGCCGCCTTGGGCATCGTGGCGGCGGTGAACAAGCCCATCCGCGAGTCCGCGCTGTTCGATGCCATCGAAGAGGCACTGCAAGCTGCCGGCGGGGCCACTGCCGCGCCCCACCGCGCCCGGCGCAGGACTGCGGACGCCGCGGACGCTGCGGCCCGCCGTCCGCTGCGCATTCTGCTCATTGAAGACAACGCCGTGAACCAGCTGGTCACCACGCGCCTGCTCGAACGCGAAGGCCACTCCGTGGCCGGGGCGGAAAGCGGCCTGCGCGGGCTGGAAGCCTTGGCGCGGGAATCCTTCGACGCGGTGCTGATGGACGTGCAGATGCCGGGGATGGACGGAATCGAAACCACGCGCGCCATCCGTGCGCGCGAACGAGGACCAGCCGGCGCCGGACGGCGCACACCGATCATCGCCTTCACCGCCCACGCCATGAAAGAAGACCGCCAGCGTTGCCTCGCCGCCGGCATGGATGCCTACCTGGCGAAGCCGGTGGAGACGGCAGACTTGCTGGAGACGCTGGCGCGCGTCACCGCGCCGCCCGGCGGGCGCGAGGCCGCCGCGGCGGCTCCACCACCGGGCGGAGACAGCGGCGAGCTTCGAGTGGCCAAGGCAGACTCTTCCGGGTCGCACCGCGCCGTCGAAGACCCGCACATCGCCGCGCTTCGCCGCATCGTCGGCGGAGATGAAAAACTCCTGCGCGAAGTGGTCAGCGTGTTTTTGGAAGACTCCCCGGCCCGACTCTCCGCGCTGGCAGTGGCCCTGGACGCGCGGGATGCCGCCGCCCTGGCCATCGCCGCGCACGGACTGAAAGGCTCGGCCGCGGCCATCGGCGCGCGCGCCGCCACAGACGCGGCCGCTCACCTGGAAGCCCTGGCCCGCGCGCGGAATCTGCCGGAAGCGGAGGTGGCCGCTGCGCAGGTCCGCGAAGAAGTCAGCCGCGTGCGCGACGCGCTCTCGACATGGCTATCCCGTCGCCCGGCGCGGACAGCAGAATGATGGAAAGAAAGCCAAAGACGTTTGACGACCTTTCTCAATTCCTAGTGGAAGAGGTACGACGCAACCCCGGCTCAGGCGGTTGGACCGACTTGATTGGGAAGCTGACGGCTCGCGGCCGCAACCAGGACCCTCGGTGTTGGCTCGTTTGGCCCTCGGCTCATGGCGTGATTGGGGATTTCTCATTTCCCCGCGAAGGCTCAGATGTGGCTGTGTTCACAACACCTGACCACCTTCCGTTTGATCCCGCAAATAACCAGCTCGCTGTTTTGCCCGGCCGCTGGCAGCTATACCACTTGTGGATGGCCTTTAGCCCAACTCACATTTGGAAGCACGTCCAGTTCGTGGCCGTGGATGCAGAAGCGCAGCCCTACCAAACCGGTGGAAGGTCGATCGAGGGGCCGCCGCAGGAAGGCAGAGGAATGCAATTGCGCAAGGTCGGCTCACAAACCGGCAGGAGCCGGTTCTACCCAGAACCCCCCGGCGGATTTCCTCCGGACAGTAAATTCCGTGGGTGTCCCCAAATCGTGAAAGACGCATGGGACCACGAACACTGTGAATATTGCTCGAAGCACATCGATCCACCGGACTGGTGCTACGTCAATCCAGACGAAGATTGGGTTTGTGAATCCTGTTTCGAAAAATACATCGCGAAGCACGATTTGTCATTTGTGGACGAGCTCTGACCTGGCAACGTGTCCCGCCGCCATCCTCAATCCAGATACTTCACGAACACCACTTCGTTCCGTGCTTCGTTGTAAATCAGCTCATCCACCAGCGCCCGGGTCAGCAGCACCCCGAATCCCCCCGGCCGCAGCCCTTTCGCCTCCCGCGCCGCTAGGTGCTGCCAGGGCGCGTCCTCTGGATAGGCCACCGCCGCGTGATTGAGATCCTCGAACCGGAAGCCCGCGCCCGGATCCGAGATGCGGTAGAGAATCAGCCGCCGCATCCGCAGGTAAGAGATGCGCACCTTGCGCTGCGGGTCCAGTGCCCCGCCCCACTCGATGGCGTTGGAGAGCATTTCCCGGAACGCCTGGCCCACCGACCGGCGCACCTCCTCACTCAGGTTGGCTTCCAGTTGACCCAGGAAATTCTGGATGTAGTCCACCACCGCGAGCTGGCACGGCACCACCAGTTCCACCCAGTCTGGCCGCGCCGAGAGCACTTCGATCGGCGGACGCTCCGGCGCGCCCAGTTCGTCGGCCACCACCCGCAACAGGCGCTCTGCCTCAACCGGCTTGGTCAGGTAGCGGCTGGCCTGGCGGCGCACTGCTTCGAAGAGCGTTTCGGGAGTTTCATCCGAGGTGAGAATCACCACCCGCGGCGCGGCCGGAAGTCCGCGCAGCCGCTCCAGCACCTCCAGGCCGTTCATCCCCGGCATCCAGATGTCCAGCAGTGCCAGGTCAAAGCGCCGCTCGCCGGCCAGGCGCAGCGCTTCTGCTCCGTCCGCGGCCGCGGCCACCGCGTGCCCGCCGCCCTCCAGGATCGAGCTGAGCAGCAGCCGCGTCAGCCGGTCATCGTCCACAATCAGGATGCTGCTCATGGCGCCACCTGAGATTCGCATTCTCTCCGCGCTTCCGGCCCGATTCTACCCCCATCAGCCAGCCCGGTATCGCCATTCCCCGTCCTTACACCGTGGCGCATTGCGGACGCTCAGACGAGGCAACTCTCGATGGTATGATCCGCTTACAAATGGGGTGACGGACGCTGGCCCAAACAACCCTTCCCGATCCTTCCTGGAAGCACCACACGCCGTTCGTTCTAACCACGCTGCGGTTATTGCTTGGTCCGGTCGCGTTGATTTGCGCGTTGGTGGGAGCGCCGCGCCTTATTTACTTGCCAATTCTGATTACGGCTACCCTTTCAGATATCTTTGACGGCATTCTAGCGCGGCGTTTTCACGCGGCGACCGCTCGCCTGCGCCGCTACGATAGCGCGACGGACGTGGTCTATTATTTGTTTGTGCTGGCCGCCGCCTGGATCTTGTGCAAGCCGCAATTGATGGAGACAATCTGGGCGCTCGCGGTTCTCCTGCTCTCGGAAGCTTCGTGTGTTGCCGTGAGTCTCGTTCGGTTTAAGAAATATCCGGCCACACATACGTATCTCGCGAAATTCTATGGACTGTCTCTGCTTGCCGGCCTCATTGCCCTGCTCGTTTTCAACGCATCCGGCTGGGTGATCATCACGCTGGTGTGCATCGGCCTGGTCACCAATCTCGAGATCATCTCCATCCATATCGCCATGAACGTGCCGCCGGTAGATATTCCTTCCATCTTTGCGTTGCCCAAACGCCTCGGCTAGAGACGGGGCGTGTGCCGGGCACTCCATCCTTCGCAGTTCTTGCGAGGCTTGGGACTCTTCTCCCTGCTTCGCCGCCCACCGTGCGTTCTCTGCGAGCCATGACTCGGTTTTTCTGCCTCTTGACTTTTCGCTTTTTGTTCGCCTATACTGCGCGCGGGTAGAGAAACGGGACCCCGGCGCGGGCCGGCCCCATTGTCCAACAAGGACTCTCCAAGGCCAGCCCGTGCCGGGGGAAATTCCCCGCCGCTCTGCCCCACCCGTTCCCCCGCCCCGATTTCCGTCAGGTTTTCGTCAGGGCACGGCTTTAGCCGTGCCGTATCGCATGGCGATTCTGGCGGCTTTAGCCGCTGCGGCCTCAGGGGCTGAAGCCCCGGGATTTCTGCCGCCTGTTCGGCACGCTTAAAAGCGTGCCCTGACGATTCGGCACGTGACGCCGATACAGAAACGATTCACCATGACTCATCGCCGTCCGGACATCGTCCACGTGGATGTGGACGCCTTCTTCGCCTCCGTCGAGCAGTTACTGGACCCGCGGCTGCGCGGGCGGCCGGTGCTGGTGGGCCGCGGCTGCGTCGCTTCCGCCAGCTATGAAGCCAAAGCGCGCGGCGTGCGCACAGCCATGTCCATCCGCGACGCGCGGCGCATCTGTCCCGAAGCTATTCTCGTCCCCGGCCGCTACGAAAATTATGCGGAGTACGCCGCGCGCATCCGCCGGGTGCTCGACGATTTCACCCCCGCGGTGGAAACGGCCGCGCTCGACGATTTCTATCTGGACTTCGCCGGCACCGAGCGGCTCTATCCGCAACTGACCGCCACGCTCCGGCTCATTCCGGAGCGCGTGCTGGACGCCACCGGCCTGGGCGTCTCCGTGGGCGCGGGCACCACCAAACTGGTGGCCTCCATCGCCTCGCGCCTGCGCCGCCCGCGCGGCTTTCTGGTGGTGCCGCCGGGCATCGAGGAGGAGTTCCTGGCCCCGCTGGATATCGAAAAGCTCTGCGGCATCGGCCACGCGCACTCCGCCACGCTGCGCGACCGCGGGATTCAAACCATCGGCCAGCTCCGGCGGCTGCCGGTGGAAGCGCTGGTGGCCGCGTTCGGCGAAGCCATCGGCCACCAACTCTACGACCGCGCGCGCGGACTCGATCCCCGCCCGGTGGCTGAACCCGTGGCGCCCAAATCCATCTCCCGCGAAACCACCATCGAGGGCGGCACCATTGACCTGGAATTTCTCGACGCGCTCGTCGAATACCTGGCCGAACGCGTGGGCGCCACGCTGCGCGCCGGAGGCAGGGCCGCGCGCACGCTGACCCTGCGGCTGCGCTACATGGATTCGTTTTCCGCGGCGCGGAGCGCGCCGCTTCTTCCGCCCACGAGTGACGATAAATCTCTGCTCGAAGCCGCGCGTGAATTGTTCACCGCGCTCTATACGCGCCGCGTGGCCGTGCGCTTTGTGGGCATCGGCGTCACCAACCTGGCCGATGACCGCCGGCAAAATGACCTGTTCGACGCGCGTGCCAACCGCCGCTGGTACCTGAATCGCGGCGTGGACGATGTGCGCACGCGCTACGGCTGGAACGCCGTCTTCTATGGCCAGGGCCTCGGCTTGCGCGAGCACTACGCCACCAAGCCCACAGGCTTAATACTCTCGACACCTTGCCTGTCTAGATAAAGCTGAAACCCGTGAACGCGCATGCTATAAACACGGCACGTAGCATGTTAGAACCAGAAGCAATCGGCGTCTGGACGGAGATCAAATTACAAATCATTCGTGAATATGCTTCGGCCTATACGACCATTCTCAAAGAAAAGCCGTGGTGCCGCGGCTATGCCTACATTGACGCTTTTGCTGGCCCCGGAGAATTCATTTCGAAAGCGGACCGGGAAAGGATGATTTCCGGCTCTCCCGTAAACGCGCTCGATATCCAGAACAAATTTAATGAATACCATTTCATTGACATCGATACCTCTAAGATAGAACAACTGCAACGACTTGTTGCAGGCAGGCCTGAATCGAAAACCATTCACTTCCATGTCGGGGACGCTAACACGATCCTGCGCGACAAAATTCTTCTGAACTTCTCATACGAATCATTTAAGAGAGCACTGTGCATCCTTGACCCGTATGGAATCGACATCGAGTGGGCAACGATCGAATCGATCGGCAAAGCAAGAACAATGGATGTCTTTTTGAATTTTCCGCTCATGGATATCAATCGCAATGCCGCGCTCAAGATTCTCGAAGCCTCAAATCCCGAAGTAGGCGCTCGACTCACAAAGATTTGGGGCGACGAATCATGGAAAACTTTGGCTTACGTGGAGCAGAGTCAACTCTTTTCACCCTCTGTGCTGATTAAAAAAGGGGATGGCAACGAAACGCTTAAGCGTGGATTCAGGGGGCGATTGAAAAAGGTCGCTGGCTTTGAGTTTGTGCCTGAACCAATTCAGATGACAAATACGGTCGGAGGACCTTTATACTTCCTATTCTTCGCATCTCACCAGCCGGTGGCACAGGGCATAGCCGAAGACATTCTTCGGAAATGGGGTGGCGGATGAAGCTAACG
>DATIYQ010000136.1:0-8807 GCA_035517515.1 Binatia bacterium | reverse complement strand
CCACGCTGGCCGCGTAGTAGAGAAACACCAGCACGATGCCCGTGGCGATGATCTTCTGGCTGGCGTTGCTGTGCACCAGTGCGCGCCTTTCCGTTACCGTGGGAATGGTCGGACCAATGGACATGTTTTCAGGCGTTCGCGGCCCCGGATGTGGGCCGCGGTCGAGACCACCATATCACACGCGCCGGGCCGGGCGCGGCATGCGCCGCGCGCAAGGGTCACCCCGGTGGCCCAGGCATTCCGGCTTGTCTCTTTGACGATCGGCCCCTGGTCCAGTGCCCGGGGTTTCGCCGGGCGCAGCCGCATTGCGGAATCGCCGAACACCATCCGCGTGCTCCGGCCACCAGACGGCTCTGGGAAACGATCGATGAATGCCGGCGGCGGACGGCCGACCCGCGCCTCTGGTAGGTTCAAGCGCTCAACTGGGGCACCGCACGGATTTGCACCAGTCCCGGCGCCCCGGCAGCTTTCCGCGCGAGCATGCCGGCGGTCACAATTCCCGTGCGCACAAAGGACTTCTCACAATCCGCCGTGGAAGGCCCTCGCATATTCCCTTCCATATAAGCGAGTCCGGGGCAGCGCGTGCAACTGCCCAGGTGCGCGCAGGAAGAGCACGTAGGCAGATCCTTGGCGCGAATGGAACGCACCTCCACCAGTTGCGGCGAGTTCCGCCACACGTCCAGAAATGTCTCTCTCCGCAGGTTGCCGCACGGCAATGGGAACTGCACGCACGGATACACCTCGCCGTACGGCGAGATGTAGCACGACGTATGTCCCGCGCTGCACGGCAAACCTTCGCGAACACTCTCGTCCACGGGGCCCGGCGGGGCGCAGAATTCCTCCACGTCGCCCACCAGATGGGGATTGTGAAAAAAGTTGGAGAGTTCGCTCGCGTCCACGCGATGCCGCAGCACAGAGGTATTGCCGTCCATCATCGGTGTAATCGTGGGATCCAGTTTGTAAACCGCGCCAACTTCCAGCGCCAGCGCGCGCACTCCCTCGCTGTCGCCGCGATTCCTCGGCATCAGCACGTTGGCCATGGTCACTCGCATGCCCTGCGATCGCAGCAGGCGGATCGCCGCCAGCGTGCGCCCGAGCGAACCCGGCACCTTGGTGACCGCGTCGTGCACCTCCGCCCGGTGCGAATACACGCTGATCTGCACCTGCTCCACGCCCAGCTCCAGCAGCCGCCGCGCTTCCTGTTCCCGGATGAGCATCGCGTTGGTTTTCAGCTTCACGTTGAAGCGCAGCGCCCGCGCGGATTCGATGATCTCAAAGCAGTCGCGCCGCACCAGCGCCTCGCCGCCGCTCAGCGTGAGAAAGAAAACGCCCGCATCCGCCAGCTGCCGCAGGACGCTGCGAATCTCGGCGGTGGTCATTTCCCCGTGGTCGTCGTGGTCCAGATAGCAGTGCTCGCAGCGTTCGTTGCACCGGTAGGTCAGATCGAAATGCACGCTCAAAGGGACGCCCAGGCGCAGCGCCCTTTGGTTCATTTCCGTCATCAGGCTCACGGGGTCTCCCCCGGCGCCGGCCCGGCCTCGGCTGCCGGCTGGTCGGAGACGCGCAGAATCCCGTGGCTCGAAAGCTCTTCGACAAATGCCTCCGCGTCCCGATAGGCATCCTCGAACGCCACATCGAACTCCTCGCAAACGCGCCGCTCTACGATTTCGGAAAGCGGCGTGCGGCCGTCTGCCGCCTGCCAGATGAGCGTGGCGGTTTCGCTCAGGCTGAACAGGGTCGAATCGGCGGCGGACATGATGATCATTTCCCCGCCCAGTTCGCGCTCGGCAACCGCGCCCGATCGTGCAATATATTTATTGCTCATCGCACCCGCCCCCGGCCGCGCGCCTGCCGCGCAAACCTGCACCGCGCCTCTGCCGCCCGCCACATCCTCTGAATCGGTGATCCGAACCCTGCCGGCCTCTCCCCTCATGGCCGGCGCCTTCGCTAGGAATTCATCGCATTGAACCGGCACTGGCCCTGCGTGCTCGACATTTTGCCGCAGCTCAGGGCCATGGTCTCGAAGACCCGCTCGTGGCGAAACACCGGCTTCTGGTAAGGCTTCTTCGCCTTGCCGGATTCTTCCGGCCGTTTATCGCTGGCCGCGGTGCGGCCTTTTGGCTGTCTCATGTCGTTTGCCTCGCCCGCTCGGAGTCCGATTCACTGCGCATCCGGCCCCGGGCCCATACCGCAATTCCTGGCGCATCCTGGCTGCGTGTGCTCTGGCCGTCGCTTTCTTTCCCGCCGGTGTGCGCGCCTCCGCATGGACCAAGAACCATGGACTACTGCAACGCCGCCTGCGTCAATTTGATTGCGCAATAGGCGGGAGTGGCTCCACAAATCGTGGTGGACGTCGCCAGCGTGCCGAAGTACAGGCTCGCCGCCTGCCCGGCGGCGGAATTATTGTCCACGATAATGGCGCTCGTCCCGCCCGCGATATCGGCGGTGTTTGTCGCCGTACTGGTGCCGGTCAAGGCTCCCCCGGGCAAAAGGAAGACGTACAATTCCGTCGGGTTTTGAACCACTCCCATGAACATGTAGTCCGCTCCGGCGGTCGCGCCGGTCACCGTGCAGCCCGCTCCGCTCGTCGCGCTCGGGATCGTGGCGTTGAACGTGAAATTCGCCGCCGTCGCCGTAGCAACCGTGTGGATTCCATTGATGGCCGTGACGTCCGCGCCGGTGCAGCCATTGCCCAGGTTTGCGGCTACGCCGGTCAGGGTCACCGTGTCGTTCACTCCCAGCGTATTGGCTGCCGTAACCGTCACCACGGTTGTGGTTGCGGTCACCCCGGTTACGCTGTATGCCTGGCTGTTGAGGAACTCGGTGAGCGGCGACATGACCGATGGCCCGGTCCCGATTTGAGGTTTGTCACCCAGTTCCGGCGTGGTCTGCACAACGGAACTCACGAACTGGAAGGTTTTGATCTGCTGGCCGCCCGTCCCGGAAGCGACGGTCACAAACTCGCCGTTGTTCGCCGCGGTCGCGCTGCTGATTCCCAGGCCGAAGTAGCGGTAATTCGGCGTCGCGTCGTACATCGGATATCCTGCGGCCGTGCAGCTTTGATTCGCTGCGGTGTCCAATCCCACCACCGCCACGGAAGTCAGCGTGCTGCTGGTGAACTTGAACTGGGTCAGCGCGGCGTTCTGCGCGTCCGCTTCGCCCACGGTGTTGTTGCTGCAGGCCGTAATCGCATAGCCCACCGCGTTCGTCGAGTCAATGATCGGGGCGTCTCGAATTCCGCCGTTGATGGGCAGTCCCACGGTGAGCGCTGCCGCCGCCTGTGCTCCGAGCGGTGTCAACACGTAAAGTTTCGCGCTGCTATCGCCCACAAAAACGTTGCCGGTGCCGCTCACATCCACCACCGGTGCCGAAAGATAGTTGGATCCGGGGGTGACCGTTGCGGCGGCCACGCTGCAGCCGGGCCCGGTGGTCGCGGTCGGTATCGTCGCGTTGAAGGTGAAATTCGCCGCCGTCGCCGTCGCTACTGTATGTCTTCCGTTGATGGCGGTAGCGTCCGCGGCGCTGCACCGCACGCCGTTGGCAGCCACGCCGGCAATCGTGACCAATTCTCCGATACTCAGCGTGTTGGCCACCGTGACCGTCACCACAGTGGTCGTCGCGGTCACCTGGGTCGGTACGATGGCCGCGGGGGCGGCGCTTACCTGCACCGGAAAGTTCCCTCCCGCATACGCCGGCGTCCCCAGGTACGTCGCGTTGATCGCGTACACGTAGCCATTGTCGTCGCCCACAAAGGTG
The DNA here is from genome assembly GCA_035517515.1 of Binatia bacterium. Classification (GTDB taxonomy): domain Bacteria; phylum Acidobacteriota; class Terriglobia; order Acidiferrales; family UBA7541; genus JOPF136. Next base: position 5,051 of record DATIYQ010000136.1, on the reverse strand, counting down.
ACGTCGTCCGCATAGTCGATGAACGGGGACGAGAAACTGTCCGATGCCCCGGCCACCGCCGTCCCTGCGTTGGCGGCAACCAATCCCAGCGGAAGCATGAAGTCCGTGGCCGTGCTGTTCGCGGTGCTTCCCGGGATCACCGGGCTGGTTGCGCAGGTCGGCATGGAGGCCCCGTTGTTGCTCGCAGCGCAGGCGGCTGCGTACTCGGTGCTGCCGGTGCCGAAGGTCAGCACGTGGAAAATTGCGCCGATGTTTGGGTCATTCTCCACGTAAGAAATCTTCGTGCCATTGAGGGAGAGATTGGGAGAGGTGGCCACTGGTCCGACGCCGGAGGCGTAGGAAAAGATGAATTCCGGATTCGTCACGCCGCACAGCGGTGCTCCGGACCCGCTGTAAAGCTGGTTCAGGGCCACGATGTTGGCTTGCGCGCCGTTCGTCCCGGCAGTCACCGCGCCCCAGGCGAAATTGGTCAGCGTCTCTGCATCCGTTAGCGTCACGCGGTTCCCGGGCGTGAGCGCATAGACGGTCACCGTAGTTCCCGCGGCCACTGCCACGATGCGGTCGAGGGCGTTCCCACTGAGGTTTCGATTGATCGCCGCCGCCAGATTGGTCGCATTGGTGGCCGTGGTCGCGGACACCTGGAAGTTCAGCCCGGTGTTCGACCCGGCCGACGCCGTCAAGGTCAGCGTGACCCCGGCTCCACCCGTCGGCGTGATGGTGATTGACGCGGTTCCTCCGGCCCCCGGTTGCCCCGTGAACGTGCCCACAACCCGGGCGCGCGTGTTCCCGGTCGATGCGTTGATCGGAAAGACTGCGAAATCGGAGGCGCAGCTCGGCGTGCTGCTTACATTGAAGCTGTACTTTGCGGGGGACATACCCGGAGCGACGCCGCCCACCCCCAGCGAAACCGCCCAGTCCGTCTCGATATCGCTCCGCGCCCTCCGTCGCCGCACGGGCGGCCGGCGCAACGGGAGCAAATTGGGCGGCGCATTCCCATGCAGCAGCCACTCCGCATAGACCCGCGGCTCGTTTCGCATCTTCTCCGCCTGCTTCGGGGTGTAACCCCCAGTGAACAGAACTCGTTTCGAGCTCCAATCCACCGGCACAGGGACCGAACCATCCGGGCGGGCGAACCCCTGGCCGAACGCAGGTGCCGCAAAGCACCCGGCCAGCCCCAACGCCGCCGATAGGAGCGCGGCGCCTCGGGCGATCAAGGCCACATTCCACCTCAACAGAGTTCGAGTGCCACTCACGGCCATTGCGCCTCCGCGCACAAGCGGATAGCTAGCTTTTTGTTTTGGGTCTTCCATTCGGGCAAGCTCTCCCACCCTCTCCCCGCGCTGGGCCTTGCGCATCCGGGGCCTAAGTCTAGGAACGCCGAGAGTTCCCTGGTCCTGACTACAGATTCGTGGCGATCTCGCCTTCGAAGAATTATCGGGAGGTGATCCGCAGGGTGTAAAGGACTGAGTATCAAAATGAGACTAAAGCGAAAACAGGCACTAATTGACCCAAATCGGGAGGTCATGGATTCATCACGTCCCTCAAGGGATAACTATTGCTTGAGCGTTCCTCGGGGGATCACCGCCCCACTTTCCACAGCCCCAGGACTCGGCCATCGCGTCTGACTTGCTTCCAGCGATAAACCTTTTATATTCAGGAACTACAAAGGAGACGCCGATGTCAAAACCTGAGCTTTCTGACTCCAGTGGACCGACTTCAGGGCAAGATGCAGGGCAACTCGCGGGCGCCGTGGACAAAGGCCGGCGGGAGTTCATTCAGGGCACCGCAGTTGCGGCCGCCACTCTCGCACTTCCCCGCGTGCCCGCCTGGGGACAGGCGGCTTCAGATCACATGTCCCCTATTCGCAAAGAGATTGAAAAGCGGCACGACGAAACCGTCCAGCGCCTTCAAACCTGGATTCGCCAGCCCTCTATTGCCGCGGAGAATCGAGGCATGAATGAGGGATGTGCCCTGACCATGGAGATGCTTCGCGACGCCGGCTTTACCGGGGTGACCAAGGTGCCCACGGACGGCCGGCCCGGCATATTCGCCACGTTGGACGCCGGCGCCCCGCGCACCTGGGGGCTCTATTTCATGTACGACGTGAAGCAGGCAGACCCGGTGGAATGGACCTCTCCGCCGTTCGAGGCGGCGCTGGTCGATAAGCCCGGACTCGGGAAAATCCTGGTGGGCCGCGGCGCCGTGAACCAGAAAGGGCCGGAAGCCGCTTTCCTCGCCGCGCTCCATGCCATCCGTGGCGCCGGCCACAAGCCTCCGGTGAATTTCGTCTTCGTGGCGGAAGGCGAGGAGGAAATCGGCTCGCCGCACTTCCCGCAGGTGGTGAACCGGCCGGACATTCAGGCGGCCCTGGCGAAATGCCAGGGCGTGTTCATGCCCATGGCCTCGCAGGGGCTGGACGGCATGGTCACCATCACCCTGGGCGCCAAGGGCGTGGTGGAATGCCAGCTCATCTCCAGCGGCGAGCGCTGGGGACGCGGGCCTCGCCGCGACGTGCACTCCAGCAACAAGGCGCGGCTCGATAGTCCGGCATGGCATCTGGTGGAGGCGCTGGCCACTCTGGTCACGCCCGACGGGAACGATCCCGCCATTCCGGGTTACTCCGACAAGGCTCTGCCGCTTTCGCCGGAGGAGAAGGCCATGATCGCCACGGCCGCAAAGCGATTGAATGAAGACGCCGCGAAGAAGCAGATGGGCGTCGAGCGCTGGGTGCACGACGTGGATTGGCAGACCGCCCTGGAGCTGCTCACCGCGCGTCCCACGATCAACATTGAGGGCCTGGTCAGCGGTTACACCGGGCCTGGAGGGAAAACGATTCTCCCCGGCCGCGCCGAAGCCAAACTCGACCTGCGGCTGGTGCCGAACATGAAGGCCACGGAGGCCTTCGCCGCCGTGAAAGCCCATCTCGCCAAGCACGGTTTTGGCGACATCGAGGCAAACATGAGCGGAGGCTACGACCCGACGAGCACGCCGGCCGATTCTTCGCTGATCCGCGCGGAGACCGCGGTGTATCGCCGCGGCGGCGTAGACCCGGTGATCCTGCCGCGCATCGCCGGATCCTGGCCCGGCTTTGTGTTCACGGGTGATCCTCTGCGCCTGCCCGCGGGACACTTCGGCCTGGGCCACGGCAATGGCGCGCACGCGCCAGACGAGTATTACCTGATCGAATCGGCGAATCCGAAGGTGCAAGGTATCGACGGCGCCGTCTTCTCCTTCGCCGAATTCCTGCACGAACTGGCGGCCATCTAGTCCCCGCCGCGCGCTACTTGCGCCTGGCTCTGGAACGGGTCTTGCGGCTGCGGCGGGGCGCGCCTGGGGCGCGCCGCTTCTGCGCCTTCGGTTTTGCCGGCGTGATGGCCATGGCGTGCCGCGGCTCGTAGAGCATCACCTTCACGCCGCCGGGCAGCACCATGGTGACGGTGATGCCGTAGCTCTCGGTCATCGGTTGGCCTTCGAACTGCACTCCGCCGGCGCCCAACTGCGCCATGGTCTTCCCGATGTTGTCGCACATGAACGTCACCTGATGATGGACGCCCGATTCGTGCGTCGGCCCTTCCGCCGGGTGCACGCCGAGCTCCGCGGGCGGCAGCCCGAAGATTAGCCAACCTCCGCCCGCATCCACGGCCTTCAAGCGGAATACGTCGCGCAGCATGACCCGCAGCGCGTCCGGCTGCGGCGTGTACAGCAGCATATGCGTCCCAATAATGGCCATCGCTTCTCTCCTGTTTCCCTGGACGAGCTGCAACAAGCGCTGCGAAACTCCGTGAGGATACCACGCTCCATAAGAACGGTTTGTGAATGCCGGTGAACGGAAGATTGTCCTCGAGCGGCGCGAAGGAATTCTGCAGCATGGCGGGCACAGAGACACAGAAAACGCAGAGACGAAATGGAAAAACAAAACGCCCCGGGGATCCGCGCTGCGGAGCCACCGGGGCGTTTGAGTATGCCTCGAAATGTTCTTTGACCGTCCTTCGGCCCGGTCACAACCGGGCCTCAGGACGAAATCGCCCTGAGAAACGAGCGATTTCGGGTGATTCGGGCCAGAACCCGTAAGGCGAGAGAGTCAACGGAACTCCGGTTCCGTGAGAACCGGTTGGGCAGTCCGTCCCTGCAGCAAGTGCAGGTAGAACCGCCGTTGATTTTAGAAAGGAGGTGATCCAGCCGCAGGTTCTCCTACGGCTACCTTGTTACGACTTCACCCCAATCATGGGTCATACCTTTGGCGCTTGCCCCCTTGCGGTTGGCGAGGCGACTTCTAGTACAGCCCACTTTCGTGATGTGACGGGCGGTGTGTACAAGGCCCGGGAACGTATTCACGGCGCCGTGCTGATGCGCCATTACTAGCGATTCCGGCTTCATGCAGTCAAGTTGCAGACTGCAATCCGAACTGAGCGCGATTTTCTGCGATTAGCTCCCCCTCGCGGGTTCGCAGCGCTTTGTGTCGCGCATTGTAACACGTGTGTAGCCCTGGACATAAAGGCCATGCTGACTTGACGTCATCCCCACCTTCCTCTCCGTTATCCGGAGCAGTCCCCTTAGAGTTCCCCCTTGCGGGTGGCAACTAAGGATAAGGGTTGCGCTCGTTGCGGGACTTAACCCAACACCTCACGGCACGAGCTGACGACAGCCATGCAGCACCTCCGTACCTGTCCCTTGCGGGAAGGCCTGTTTTCACAGGCTGGTCAGGCACGCTTCGAGCCCAGGTAAGGTTCTTCGCGTTGCGTCGAATTGAACCACATGTTCCACCGCTTGTGCGGGCCCCCGTCAATTCCTTTGAGTTTCAGCCTTGCGGCCGTACTCCCCAGGCGCAGGACTTCACACGTTAGCTCCGACACGGGCCCCGAACGGGACCCACGCCAAGTCCTGATGGTTTAGGGCTAGGACTACCAGGGTATCTAATCCTGTTTGCTCCCCTAGCTTTCGTCTCTCAGCGTCAGTTGCGGTCCAGTGAGCCGCCTTCGCCTCTGGTGTTCCTGCAGATATCTACGCATTTCACCGCTACACCTGCAATTCCACTCACCTCTCCCGCACTC
>DATIYQ010000135.1:0-2126 GCA_035517515.1 Binatia bacterium | reverse complement strand
CGGGGCGCATGGCTACACCGAAGATGGCTTCACCTCGGTGTACAAATCGCTGCGCGTCCAACCAGCCAACGGCAGCCTCGCGGCGAAGGATTCCATCCGGGGCTATCTGGACACGCGGCAGGCCACCAGCGTGACCGTGTGCGGCCATAGCCTGGGCGGGGCACTGGCCACGCTGCTCACGCTGGACGTGGCACTGAACACCTCGTGCCGTACCCCCACCGCGTACACCTACGCGAGCCCACGAACCGGCGACCACATTTTTGCGGGAGCGTACAATGCGGCCATCCCCGCCAGCTACCGGATCGCCAACCGGCAGGACCTGGTACCCAAGCTGCCACCGCCCATTCCGCTGCTCTACGAGCATGTGAACACGGATTACGAGCTGATCCCGCCGAAGAATTCCATTAACCCCACCATTGCCTGCGAGCACCACCTGACCAGCTATCTGTGGCTGATGGGCCAGCGCGCCGGGACCAGCGCCTACTCGCTGGACGCGGACTGCAAGTTCACCGCGCCGGCGCATATCTGACCGCGCCTCGCGGATTTTCCACTACGCGCCTGCGGCCGCCACCGCGGTCCCGCTTCGGAGCTATACTAGGGGCATTCGAGGAGCTGCCATGCACCAGGTTGCCGAACACTCGCAGAGCGCCCGAAATGACTTCCTGCCCCTGCAGGGCGTGGATTACGTGGAATTCTATGTGGGGAACGCGCGGCAGGCGGCGCACTACTACCGCACCACACTGGGCCTCGGCCTGATTGCCTACGCCGGGCCGGAGACCGGCGTGCGCGACCGCGCGAGCTACGTTCTTCAGCGGGACAAAATCCGCTTTGTTCTCACCACGCCGCTGCGCCCGGATCATCCCATCGCCGCGCACATCCACACGCACGGCGACGGCGTGCGCGACATCGCCATGGAAGTGGACGACTGCGACGTGGCCTGGCGCGAGACCACCGCCCGCGGGGCCCGCGGCGTGCGCGCGCCGGAGGAGTTACGCGACGATTCGGGCACCGTGCGGGCCTGCTCCATCGCCGCGTATGGCGACACGATTCACACCTTTGTGGAGCGGCGGGGCTACGCCGGCGCGTTTCTTCCGGGCTACCGGCGCACGGCGGAGGACCCGCTGGCCCGACCCACCGGCGTCAAATACATTGACCACATCGTGGGCAACGTGGGCTGGGGCGAAATGAACAAGTATGTGGACTTCTACCGCAACGTCATGGGCTTCTCGCTTTACCAGCACTTCGACGACAAGGACATCAGCACGGAATACTCCGCGCTGATGTCCAAAGTGATGGCCAACGGAAACGGGCGCATCAAGTTTCCGATTAACGAGCCGGCCCAGGGCCGCAAGAAATCGCAGATCGAGGAGTATCTGGAGTTTTACAACGGCCCCGGCGTGCAGCACATCGCCCTGGGCACCGGCGACATCATCTCCACCGTTGGCGAACTGCAGCATCGCGGCATGGAGTTCCTGCGCGTGCCCTCAAGCTACTACCGCGAACTGACCCACCGGGTGGGCCAAATTGACGAGCCCATCGAGGATCTGGAAGACCTGGGCATCCTGGTGGACCGCGACGATGAAGGCTACATGCTGCAGATTTTCTCCAGGCCCGTGGAGGACCGCCCGACGCTGTTTTACGAAGTCATCCAGCGCAAGGGCAGCCGCAGCTTCGGCAAGGGCAACTTCAAAGCGCTGTTCGAGGCCATCGAGCGCGAGCAAGCCGCCCGCGGAAATCTGTGACCTGGGCGGCGCGGCCGGCGCTACGGAATCAGACCGGATGAAACTCTGCACCTTTGAAATTCCCGGACCGCAGGGAGCCGTGCTCCGCGCAGGAGCGGTGACCGACCATGGCATCGTGGACCTGAATGCCGCGGCCGCCCAGATTTTGGGGCGCGGCGAGGCCTGTGCCGCACGCATGCCGCCGGACGTGCTGGGAATCCTCCAGGCCGGCGAGTTGAAGTTCGCTGCGGAGATTGTGGAGCGGGTGCTGCGCGCCGGCTCAGACCGCGGCGCGGGCGGCGAGCGGCTGATCTTCGAACCTTTAAGTGTGCGGCTGCGGACCCCCATCCAGCACCCGCCTTCGGTGCGGGACTTTTACGCCTTTGAAGCCCACGTGAAGAAGGG
>DATIYQ010000134.1:0-4317 GCA_035517515.1 Binatia bacterium | reverse complement strand
TGTTGCGGGCGGAGATGTCTGCGACTGCCGAAGACGGCATTTTCACCGCTTTCCTCGGCGAGCTGGGCACTTCAGAAGGGCTTTCCGGGAGGCTCAATTGAGGTCCGTGGCGGGAGAGTACGCCGGGGCGCTGGCGGACGTTGCGCTGGCCTCCGGCCGGGCGGAGACGCTGCGGCAGGAGGTGCGGGCAGCAGCGGATTTGGCCGCGCAATCGCCGGACCTCCGGAATTTCCTGGCTTCTCCCGCCGTTCCGCGCGAGGGGAAGCACAATCTGGTGGAAAAGCTGGTGAAGCACACGGGCGGCAGCGCGGAGCTGCGCAATTTTCTCTATTTGCTGATCGACCACCACCGTACGGCAATGCTCGGTGAGATCGCCGGAGAATTTGAGACCACGCTGCTCCACCGGCTGGGCGTGGTGCAGGCCAGCGTCACCTCGGCGAGAGAACTCTCCGCTCCCCAGAAGCAGAAGCTGGCGGGAAAGCTCGAGGGGCTGACCGGCAAAAAGATTGAAGCGCACTACGCAGTGGACCCGGCGCTGGTGGGCGGTCTGGCGGTGCGCATCGGTTCGACGGTGTACGATGGATCGGTGCGCGCCCAGCTCAACCGCCTGGCCGCCCGGTTCACAAAGGACTAGGAGCAACGCATGGCCACCATTCGCGCGGACGAGATCACCAAGTTCCTCCGCGAACAGATTCAGAATTACAAGCAGGCGCTGGAAGTGGATGAAGTCGGGTCGGTGATTTCCGTGGGAGACGGCATCGCCCGGGTCCATGGCCTGGAACGGTGCATGTCTGGCGAGATGCTGCTGTTTCCCCACGACGTGGTGGGCATAGCGCTGAACCTGGAGGAAGACCAGGTGGGCGCGGTGCTGCTGGGCGAATACTGGGAGATCGCCGAGGGCGACACGGTGAAGCGCACCGGCACCATCATGTCCATGCCGGTGGGCGAAGAAATGGTCGGGCGGGTGGTGGACCCGCTTGGCCGTCCGCTGGACGGCAAAGGCCCGATTACCACCAGCGTGCGCAACCACCTGGAGCGCATCGCCCCGGGCGTGGTGGACCGGCAGCCGGTGCGCGAGCCGCTGCAAACCGGCATCAAGGCCATTGACGCCATGATTCCCATCGGCCGCGGGCAGCGCGAGCTGATTATCGGGGATCGGCAGACCGGCAAGACGGCCATCATTCTGGACACCATCGTGAACCAGAAGGGCCTGAACATGATCGGCATTTACTGCGCCATCGGCCAGAAGCGCTCGACCATCGCGCAGGTGGTGAAGACGCTGACCGACGCTGGAGCGATGGAGTACTCGATCGTGGTCGCCGCTTCGGCCACCGAGCCCGCCACCATGCAGTACATCGCGCCGTATGCCGCCTGCGCGCTGGGGGAGTACTTCCGCGATCATGGGAAACACGCGGTGGTGTTCTACGACGACCTGTCGAAACACGCGCAGGCGTACCGCGAAATCTCGCTGCTGTTGCGCCGCCCGCCGGGCCGCGAGGCCTTTCCCGGAGACGTCTTCTATCTGCACTCGCGCCTGCTGGAGCGCGCCGCGAAGCTGAACGACAAGCTGGGCGGAGGCTCGCTGACCGCGCTGCCGGTGATCGAAACGCAGGCCGGCGACGTTTCGGCCTACATCCCCACCAACGTCATCTCCATCACCGACGGGCAGATCTATCTGGAAGCGGACCTGTTCAACGCCGGCATCCGGCCGGCCATCAACGTGGGGATTTCGGTAAGCCGCGTGGGCGGAAACGCGCAGATCAAAGCCATGCGCCAGGTGGCGGGGGCTTTGCGGCTGGACATGGCCCAGTACCGCGAGCTGGCCGCCTTCTCGCAGTTTGGTTCCGAGCTGGACAAGGCCACCCAGGCGCAGTTGGCGCGCGGCCAGCGGCTGACCGAAGTGTTGAAGCAGGGCCAGCTCGAGCCCCTGCCGGTTGAAAAGCAGGTGCTCTCCATTCTGGCGGCCACCAGCGGCGTGATGGACGGCGTGGACGTTGGACAGGTGCAGCGATTTGAACGCGAGCTGCTGGGCTTCCTGGAGACAAACTATCAGCCCCTGCTCCAAAAGGTCCGTGAGAAAAAGGCATTCGACGACACGCTGAAGCAGGAGGCGCAGAAGGCATTTGACGCCTTCAAGGAGCAATTCGTGGCCGCTCCCGCGGGCAAGGGCTAGGCGGACCCGAGGCTGGAGAGATGCCGAAGAATCCATGGCGCAGTCACACGGGGCGGGGTGAGGGATTCACTGTTTGCCCGGCAGCAGCTGGTTTCTCCACCCGGCGAGCGGCCTCGGGTATCGAAATGAGCGGCCGGGGAGGCCCAGAGATCGCACCGGACCGCGTGATTCACTAAACCATGCCAACGCTGATTGATTTCCGCCGCCGCATCCGCTCGGTGAAGAACACGCAGCAGATTACCCGCGCGATGAAGTTTGTGGCCGCGGCGCGGCTGCGGCGCGCCCAGGAGCGGGTGCTGGCGGCACGCCCCTATGCGCGGCAAATTCTGCGCGTGATGCACTCCGCATCGGGCCGCATGGAGCAGGTGGCGCATCCGCTGCTGGCGCGGCCGGACGGGCCGGAGGAAAAGCCCCTGGTGATCGTCATTTCCGCGGACCGCGGCCTGTGCGGGGCCTTCAACACCAACGTGCTGCGCAAGACCACGGAGTTCCTGCGCGCCAACGCGGGCAAGAAGATCGAACTGGTTGCGGTGGGCCGCCGGGCGCGCGATACCATGCGGCGCACGCGCCTGCCGCTGAAGGCGGAAATGGTCAATGTGACCATGAGCGTCAAATTCAGCGATGCGCAGGAGCTGGCCGAGCTGGCCATGCAGGCGTACACCTCCGGCGAGGCAGACGCGGTCTATCTGATCTACAACGAGTTCAAAAACGTTCTGGTGCAGCGCCTGATGGTCTCGCGCCTGCTGCCGATCGAGCCGGAGGTGGTGGCCGCGCCGCGCGGCGAGCACGCGGCCCAAGGCGGCGGTGCGGCCGCGCCCGCCCAAGTGGATTACATCTACGAGCAGGCACCCAAGGAGATATTTGACCGGCTGGTGCCGCGCTACGTGGAGACGGAAGTCTTCCGCGCGCTCCTGGAATCATCGGCAGCGGAACATGCCGCGCGCATGACCGCCATGGACGCGGCCACCAATAACGCTTCCGATCTGATTGACAGCCTGACCCTGCACATGAACAAAGTGCGGCAGGCGGCGATTACCAAGGAGATTATCGAGGTGGTGAGCGGGGCGGCGTCCGCGGGATGAGGGAGTGGCCAGTGGCGAGTGGCCAGTGGCCAGCATGCACGCGCGGTTTTGTTTCACTGGCCACTGGTCACTGACCACTGGCCACTCTGTATCGCAGAGGAGCCTGGAGATGGCAGAAAAAGCAGCAGCGACCGGCCGGCTGTCCCAGATCATCGGACCGGTGGTGGACGTGGAGTTCGAGGGCGGGCACCTGCCGCCCATCTACAACGCGGTGCGCATCACGTCTGAGGGATTCAACGTCCCCGACCCCATTGACATCGTCGCCGAGGTGCAGCAACACCTGGGAGAGGGCCGGGTGCGTTGCGTGGCCATGAAGCCCACCGAAGGCCTGGTGCGCGGCATGAAAGTGTACGACAGCGGAGCGGGCATTCAGGTGCCCGTGGGGCGGCCCACGCTCGGCCGGGTGATGAATGTGCTGGGCGAGCCCGTGGACCAACTCGGCCCGCTCACCTCGAAAACTCATTTCCCCATCCACCGCAGCGCGCCCTCACTCGAGGATCAGTCCACACATTCGGAGATGTTTGAAACGGGGATCAAGGTGGTGGATTTGCTCGAGCCGTACCTAAAGGGCGGAAAGATCGGCCTGTTCGGCGGCGCGGGCGTGGGCAAGACGGTGCTCATCCAGGAACTGATCCACAACGTGGCCATGCAGCACGGCGGCGTTTCCGTGTTCGCCGGTGTGGGGGAACGCACGCGCGAGGGCAACGACCTGTGGCTCGAGATGCAGGAATCGCACGTGATCACCGCCGGCGATTCGGAGAAGTCGCGCGCGGCGCTGGTGTATGGGCAGATGACCGAGCCGCCCGGTGCGCGGCTGCGGGTGGGGCTGACCGGTCTGACCGTGGCGGAATATTTCCGCGACGTGGAAGGCCTGGACGTGCTGCTGTTTATTGACAACATTTTCCGGTTTGTGCAGGCCGGTTCGGAAGTTTCCGCGCTGCTGGGCCGCATGCCCTCCGCGGTGGGCTACCAGCCGAACTTGAACACGGAAATCGGAGAGTTGCAGGAGCGCATTACCTCCACAAAGAAAGGCTCGATCACTTCGGTGCAGGCCATCTACGT
>DATIYQ010000133.1:0-5346 GCA_035517515.1 Binatia bacterium | reverse complement strand
TGGTGGGCCTGGGATGACTCGAACATCCGACCTCGCCCTTATCAGGGGCGCGCTCTAACCACCTGAGCTACAGGCCCTTCCCGAAGACCACAATCGTAACACAGCCCGGCCACGGGCTCGAAAATTCAGACGTCCATGTGCCGCCGGCGCCCTAATTTAATGCGCGAAGCCAATCAGGCCGGCGCGGATCAGCGCGAGCGAGCCCACCCCTACAAAGAGCCAGAGCAGCACGCCTTGCAGCAGCGGGCGCCAGCCCACTTCGCGCAGCGCCTGGCGCGAAATTCCCGTGCCGATCAGGAAAAGCGTGGCGGTGAGCCCCAGCTTTCCGAGCTGGCTGAGCGCGTGTGTGGCGGCGCCGATTCCCGGCAGGTAGGTGTTCACCACCGCGGCCAGGCAGAAGAGAAAAATGAACCACGGAATCTGGACCCGGGTGCTGGATTTCCGCACTGCCGCGGTGCCCAGAGAGAGCGGCACGATCCACAGCGCCCGCGCCAGCTTGACGGTGGTGGCAATCACCAGAGCCGCCGCGCCGTATTTGGCCGCGGCGCCCACCACCGAGCTGGTGTCGTGAATGGCCAGCGCGGCCCACAATCCGAACTGCTCTTGCGTCATGCGGAACGCGGCGCCGATCGGAGGGAAAATCAGCAAGGCGACTGAGTTCAGAATGAAAACCGTGCCCAGCGCCACGGACATCTCTCCCGCCTCCGCTTGAAGGATGGGCGCCACGGCGGCGATGGCGCTACCGCCGCAGATGGCCGTCCCGGAGGAAATCAGGAACGCCGGTGTGCGCGGCACGCGCAAGACGCGCCCGAGTCCCCAGCCCGCCGCGAGCGCGGCGCTGATTCCCAGCGCGGTGTAAATGAACCCGCTGCGCCCGGCGCGCAGTACTTCTTGCAGATTCATGCCGAAGCCCAGCGCTACCACCGACCCCTGCAGCAGCACTTTGGAGAGCGAACGGCTGTCGCCCAGGTAGGGATGCGCCAGGGTGAGTCCGAAAACAATTCCCGCCGTCAACGCCACCGGCGGCGAGACGTATCCGCTGGAGGAGACAATCAGCCCTAGAAAAAACAGTGTTTTTGCGTGCTTCGACATGCGGCTCGGAGGTGCGAACGATTAAGCCAGGGCGATGACTTCGATTTCGATCCGGGCGTCTTTGGGCAGCCGGGCGGCCTCCACCGTTGAGCGCGCCGGCGGATTCTGCGGGAAATACCGCGCGTACACTTCATTCATCGCCGCGAACTCGTTCATGTCCTTCAGAAATACGGTGGTCTTGACCACGCGGTCCATGGAGCTGCCGGCCGCGGTCAGGATGGCCTTCACGTTTTCGAGCACGCGCTCGGTCTGTTTGCCGATGTCGCCTTCCACCAGTTGCATCGTGGCGGGATCGAGCGGAATTTGCCCGGCCAGAAACAAGAGGCCCGCCGAACGGATGGCTTGGGAGTACGGCCCGATGGCTTTCGGCGCCGTGTCCGTGGAAATCACCTGTCTCATGTCCCCCCCAAAATCGTGATGGAAAGAAGATAGCACAGCACGGTCCCGGCGATGGCCGTAGGGGCGCTGCCTGCCGCGCGCGGCCTCCCTCGCCGGCCACGTGATACTTTTCTCCCGGGGCGCAGCAAGCAGCGCCCCGACCGGCTTGCCGGGCGGTCACGCGCTTCCAATCAGAATTCCAGTGGCGAAGACCAGCGCTCCCCCCAATCCCACCTGCACCGCGGCGGTCAGCGGGGGCGTGTCCATATATTTGTGGCGCACCCAGGAGATGATGGCCAACTCCGCGATCACCACAATCACCGCAACCACCGTGGCCACGCGGAAATCGCGGATCAGATACGGCAGCGTGTGCCCGATGCCGCCGAGCGTGGTCATCAATCCCTCTACCACTCCGCGCAGCAAAGGCCGCCCGCGCCCGGTCAGGCTGCCGTCGTCGGAGAGCGCCTCTGCAAAGCCCATGCTGATGCCCGCGCCCACGGACGCGGCCAGGCCCACGGCAAATGCGTCCCAACTGTTGCGCGTGGCAAACGCCGCGGCAAAGACTGGGGCCAGCGTGGAGACGGAGCCGTCCATCAACCCCGCCAGGCCGGGCTGAATGATCTGGAGCACAAAGAGACGCCGCTTGGCGTCCTCTTCCTTCATCAATTCGGTGTGTCCGAGTTTTTCTTCTCCGAGTTCCCGCGCCCGCTGCGCATGCCCGCGTTCGGTCTGAGCCAGGTCGTCAAAGAGCTGGCGCATGCGGGCATCCTGGGAACGGATCGCGGCCTTCTCGTAAAATCGCTGCGTTTCGAGCTCCATGGCGCTGGCCTGCCCGCGGATCTTGTCGAGCTGCAACGGCTGAGAGAGCCACAGCGGGGCGCGCTCCACGAACCCCTTCACGTCCTGCCGCCGGATCAGCGGAATGTGCTCCCCGAATTTCGCGCGGTACAGCTCGATGAGCTTCTGGCGGTGCGCGGTCTCCTCCTTGCGCATCTCCTCGAACACCGCTGCCGTGGCGGGAAAACTTTCCCGCAGTCCTTCCACGTAGTCGGAATAGACCCGCTCATCCTCCTCTTCGAGGCCGATGGCTAGCGCCAGCACTTCCTTTTCCGTCAGGCTTTCAAACTTCCTGTTCATGATGGCCTCCCGATCCTTCGGATCCTGGCGAACACTCCGGCATGGCGCGCGCTTTGCTGGTCATGCCGTCAGTAGCGGTCGCGAAACTCGCTGGGAATTCCCGGTTCCACCAGCCACTGGCGGAAGATTGGACCCAGATTCTTGCCGCTCTCCTGCTCCAGCGCGGAGCGGAGATCGGCAGCGCGCCACGCGCCTCCGTGAAAGGCGCGCAGCAGATGCCGCACCGCGCGCAGCAGCGCTTCCTGTCCCGCCACATCCTCCAGGGCGAAAAAGAACAGCTCGCTCTTTACACCCGCAAATTGCCGCGCCGATTCCGGGTCAGACAGCCGTGCGAAGGTCACCGGAGGTTCGGGCTCCCGTGCTTTGTCGAATTCGTAGGAAGCGATCAGCCCGTGAACGATGATTCTCCGCGCGTCTCCGCCTTCACGCGCCACGGTGGCCAGTTCCGCGGCATAGTCGGTCAGCGCGCCCATGGGCAGCGGCTCCGCTTCCCAGTCCGGGTGCACCTGGAAATTCAGCCAGGTGTAGGCGAGTTGCTGTTCGATTTCCACCTGGATGGCCGGCCACGCATCGTCGCGCCCAATTTCACCGCCGGCGAATGCTGCTTCCGGCACCGGCCAGCAGGGCTGTTTCCGCGGGCATTCGATGATCCACAGCGTGCGCGAGGCCCCGCGGCGCGGGCCGAACGTTGCGTCGTAAAATTGGGCCGCCGCGGCCACTACCGCCGCGGCGCGCTGGGCGGCTCCTCCGCTCGGCGCCTGCCGCGTCCAAAGAATCACACGGCTCCCGTTCGCCATAGCCCGCGCTTCCTGGAACGCGCCGCCCACCGCAAAGGGCAGGAATCCATTTTTCTGCTGTTGGAAACGATAGCGCACGCTTTCCGATGCAGGCTCTTTTCCGTGCTCGGTTCCTTTCAGTGTGCCGCTGGCGTGCACGCGCCAGCCCGCGGGCACGCGCACGGTCATGTCCCACTTCTTCGGGGCTTCGCCGCCGCGGGCAAACGCGCGATTCGGCCGCAGCAGCGCCGGAGCCCAATCGCCCGGAGGCAGAAGGAACCCCTGCTCCGTCACGTCCGTGCCCGCCGGTTCGCTGTGGATGCCGCGGAGTTCGTACCTCGCGGTGATCTCGCGCGCCTCGCCCACGGCCAGCGGCGGATCGAAGCGGATGCGCGCGATGCGGCCTCTGCGGGGGGCAAGATCCAGCGCGGTTCCCTGCAACTCCACGCGTACATCGCGCAGGTCATGGGACTCCGCGTCCGGCAGTTCCATGTCCACGGAGTCGAGCGGCTGATTGCCGGTATTCCTCACCTGCCACGCGGCGCGCACGCGCATGGCCGGCTCCGCACCGGAAACGTACGCAACGTTGATTTCCTGCTCTTCGATGCGGAAGCCGGGGCCGAGCGGCGTAACGCACCCCGCAATCCACATCGAGCCCGCCAGCGCCGCCAGCGCCGCCAGCGTGGCAAGCGTTCGGGCAATTCGCGGCTGGGGAACGCGTGGCATGGCCGCCCGATTCTATCAGCGGCGGACGGCATTTCGCGCGCGCGGGATGCCCGGCGGCTCAGGTTTTCGGGGGAAAATCCTTCAGGATCTGCTCGTCCGTCCAGTGGTGTTTTTTCCGCCATTCCACGGACCCGGCATCCACTTCGGTGATGCCGCGGTTCACCAGCTCGAGCATGGTTGGCTCGGCCACGCCCGCGTCCTTCATTTTAGCCAGCGACGCTCCAGACGGAACTTCCTGCCCGGCGGCGCGGCGCCGCGCCAGCGCCACGATGACGCGGTCGGTAATCCCGGTCAGGCGGATGGCCTGGGCCTCGCCGCCCCACGGCGCGATTTGTTGCGCGCGGGCCAGCTCCAGAATGGCATCGTCTGCGATCCCCGCGGCGTGCAGAGCCGTGGCCGCGTCTCCTTCCAAAAACTCCGCTTTGTGGCCATGGGCGATGCGCACCAGCTCCACGCAGGTGGCTTCCGCCAGTCCACCCTTGTAGGCGGTCACAATCCGCGGCACTTCCGCTTTGCTCACGCGAAGCTGGTCAATCTGCTGGATCGAGCTGTAGTTGAATCCCGCCTCGTCCAGCGGCCGCAGGCTTACATATTCCAGTCGCTTGCAGCCGGCGGCCCACAGCGCCACGGCGGCAAAAGCGGCGAGGCAGATCCTCTGTCTGCCGGTGCGCAGCGGGGACGGCTGCGCCCCCTGCGCGCGCCCCGAACTTCGGGAACAGCATGCGTTTGCCATCCCCTCCATTCTAGTTTTCTTCTAGTACGCGCCCCGGCGGGGCAACCGCGCCGTATCGTGATGCACACTGGCCGAAAGGCGGAGGGGAGGGGCAATGCGTTCCTGTCCTCCCTCGAGCACCAGCCCGGCGAGGAATTCCCCCAGCGCGGGACCGAATTTGAAGCCGTGGCCGGAACCGCCGCCGGCCAGCCACACGTTTTCCCACTGTGGATGGCGGTCCACAACGATTTGCGAATCCGGCGTGCGCTCGTACTGGCACACGCGCGAACGCACCAGCGGAGCGCCGGCCATTGCCGGAAAGCGCCGCGCCAGGTAGGCCCGAGCCGCGCGCTCCGTTTCCGGCGCGGTCACGCGTTCGCCCGAGGTGGGGTCGAATCCCGGCGGGCCCTGGTTGTCCGCCAGTTTGAAGCCGCACACGTCTGTGCCCGGGGTGCCGTAGAACTCCGTTTCGTAATCCGCCCACGCGGGCATGCGCGGCGCATCAAAGCGCGCGTCGCCCGGCGG
>DATIYQ010000132.1:0-8149 GCA_035517515.1 Binatia bacterium | reverse complement strand
TCCGCCAGGTTGGTAATCATCCCCGTGGCTGGATCCACCGGGCCGGAAACGGCCACGTCCAGCACGTAATTGTGGCCGTGGCCGTGCGGGTTGGCGCATTTCCCGTAGACGCGGCGATTCTCCTCTTCCGTCCAGCCGGCGCGGTGCAGCCGGTGCGACGCGGAAAAACGATACCGCCGATGCAGCACCACTCTCATCGCCCGTTCCCCACGCAATCCACATACAAATCCGGCGTCTCATACAACCGCACGCGGTGCAAGCGCCCCTGCCCGCGATCATTGATGCGCGGCTCCAGCAGCGTCCAGATAGTCGTGGCGATCGTCTCCGTGGTCGGGATTTTCCCGGCCAGCTCGGGAACCTCGTAGTTCAGGAACCGGTGGTCCATGCGGTCCAGAATCTCCCGCTGCAGAATTTCCTTCAGTTCCTTCAGGTCCAGCACCATGCCCGTGCGCGGGTCGGGTTCTCCCGCCACCGTCACTTCCAGCACGTAGTTGTGTCCGTGGCCGTGCGGGTTGTTGCATTTTCCGAAGACGCGGCGGTTTTCTTCCGCGGAAAACTCCGGGTTGTGGTACAGGTGCGAAGCGGAAAACTCGACCTTCCGGGTGATATAGATCATGGGCATTTTCGTCCGTCAGGAGCCGACCGGGTAGGTGCGTCCCTTCCAGTCTACCGTGCCCGTCGAATATCTCCAGGCGGAGAAGGCCAGCGCCGCGGCGTAAAGCGCCAGGCCCGGCGCCCAATATAGGATGCAGGAGGCGGGAAATCCGTAATTCGCCAGCCGCCGCGCATAGGCCGCGTGCGTCCCGGCCAGCGCCAGCCCGGCCACCAGCCACGCGGCCGGATAAACCGCCGCCAGCGCGCAGCACGCCAACAACAAGATCGGCGTCACGCCAAGCAATTCTCCCGCAGCCGCCAGCGGCGTAGCCCCCATCAGCGGATATAGATTTTTCGTCCAGCCCTCCCACATGGCCCGGAAGCTGCGGTACATCCTGGTTTCCGCGATCTCTGCGCCCCGCCCAAAGTACAACGGAATGCCGGCGGACTTCGCGCGGCGCGCCAGCGCCACGTCTTCCAGCACCTCCCCGGCCACGCCCCCGTGGCCGCCCAGCGCGCGGTACGTCCTCCGGCCTATCAGCAGAAATTGTCCGTTCGCTGCGGCCTGCGGCGATTGCGGATGGTTCACCGCCTCATAGGGAAACCGCGCGGCCAGCCGTACAAACACAAACGGAATCAGCGCGCGCTCCCACCACGTCTCCATGCGTTGTGCCGGAGAATAGGAAACCAGCTCCGCCCCGCGCTGCGCCGCTTCCGCCAGGGCCCGTCCCCCCGCTCCCGGCAGGTGACGCACGTCGGCGTCCGTGAACAGCAGCCATTCCGTAGTGGCGTCCCGCGCGCCAAACCACGCCGCGTGATTTTTTCCCACCCAGCCGGCCGGCAGGGGCGGCGCTTTCAGCACGCGGAGTTGCGGCAGCTCTGCCGCCAGGCCCGCCAGGATTTCCGCGGTGCCGTCGGTCGAGTGATCGTCCACCACGCAAATCTCTCCGATTTCCGGCTGCGCCGCCAGGGAGCGCACCGCCGCCTCGATGGCATCTTCCTCGTTGCGTGCAGGGACGACCGCGGTAATCCCCGGACGCTCCGTAGCCGTCTCCGAATCTCGGGCTGGTTGTGTGACGTCCATCACTTTTGCCGTATGCGGCGCGCCGCTATAGTATAACCGCTGGGCTGAACCATGTTTCGCAGAGTCATCAACGCCGGGATGCTGCTGGGGACCGCGGCCGTCCTCTATCTCTTCTTTGTCCCCATGTACCGCCAGGGGGAGCCGACCCTTGCCGGAAAGGCCGCGCCGGGCTTCAACTTTTCCCTCAACGGCAAACCTATGCACATCTCCGACCTGAAGGGCAAGGTGGTGGTCCTCAATTTCTGGGCTTCCTGGTGCCCGCCGTGCGTGGAGGAGACTCCCGCGCTCAACCGCCTCCAGGCGCAGATCGCACCCCAGGGCGGGATGGTGCTGGGCGTCAGCGTGGACAGCAACGAGGCCGACTACGAGAAATTCCTGCGCGACCAGGGAGTTGTTTTCCCCACCTACCGTGATGCCGCGCAAAAAATCAACATCGACTATGGCACCACCATCTTTCCCGAAACCTACATTATTGACCGCGACGGAAAGATCGCTCGAAAAGTGATCGGGCCCCAGGACTGGGACCGCGGCGAGAATTACGCCTTCCTCGAATCGCTCCTCCAGAAAAACTAGCCCGTCGCTGGCCAACCGTCATTGCGCCTGCCCTGACCGCTGTTACCCAGGGAACCCCAGCGCTACCTGCCAGGGCGAGCAACCTGCTTTTTGTCGGCCCCTGCACTCCTGGCTGATTCCGATTGGTGAGATTCCCCAGCGGGCCGGTGAGACGCGGTACGTCTCATGCTGAGACATGCTCCCGCCCGGCCCGCCCTGCCCTCTCCATAACAGTAGCCTTTTCAATACGATACCAGCCACAGGAGTTTGCCCGTGTTTGGACGCGGGCGTGCACTCTCTCTGCTGGCGCTCTAAGTCTCCCTGCGCCAAGGGGAGCAGCGCGCCCGAAGGATTCAGGTCCACGTGGCTCGAAAGCATTCAACAGTGACGGCCCCGGCTCCGCGGCGCTCCCTGGCCGCAGAGCTGGCCGGGATGTTTCCGGAGGCCACGGCGGTGAAACTGCGGGTGCGCGTGAAGGCGCTGCGCAACAGCGCGCCACCCCTCGAAGAGACCACCTGGATCGAATACGGCACGGCCCGGGAGCTGTTGTTTGCTTCCTCCTTGCCGCTCGAATTTGAAGACCGCGTACGCATCGAGAACTCGGACGGTTCGTTTTGCGCGGAGGCCGCGGTCGTGGCGGTACAGGTTCATAACGGGCGGAAAGCTGTCGCCGCCCGATTCTTGGGAGAAGTCACCAACTGGATTATTCAACCATGAGCACAAAAACGATCCCCACTCCGGCAGGCGCCACGGCGGTTGCACCCCCGCACGCAAAGGTGGACAGCTCTCCGCAAGGTTGGCTGGAGAGCCAGCTGGTCTTCCCTGTCTATCTGGCTCTGGCGAAACAATTTGAATTGGGCAGGCCTCCGTGCACCTACGAGCAGTTGTGCGCAGAGAGCCGCAGCGAAGAGCTGCTGCGGGCGGTGCGCGGCTGGTATGACCAGTTGGACGACGACACCGCCGTGAACCAGGTGCGGCAACTGCTTCAGGCCAACTATGCGGCCGCGGAAAAAAACCTCCGCGCCTTCGCCCTGCGCCTGCTCCGCAAACCGGAGAAGCAGGCCAGCGACCGCAATAAGGTGGATTTCGTGATCGTGCAGTATTTTGCCGCCTGCGCGCCGCAGCAGGTGGCCACCCGCGACGCTTCCTATGCGGACACCGCGCTGGTCCTGCGGCCGCTGCTCGGGCCGGTTCCGCCCCTGCCCCCGGCAAAGCTCCAGCCGCTCGAAGCCATCCTGGAGGCGGCGCGCAACGCCACCAGCCTGGCCGAATTGCTGCACTCCAAGCTCCTGGAACATGGCCGGCAGATTAAAGACAGCCTGGGTAACGATTACTTCAAGCCCGAAGCGCTGGTGGGCGTGTGCCGTTTCAACTATCTGATGCGCCGGGCGTTCATCCGCAATTCCCATGCGGATCTGCGCGCCACGCGCGACGCGCTCTGCCAGCTCGATGGCTACGGCGTGCAGCGCATTGACTGCCGCCCCGCGGGACTGAGCGGCTCGGAGCCTGTGGCCGAACTGCACCGCATCTGTGCGGATTGGAAGCACCCGTTCCGCGCCGAGTTCGGCGAGTATTCCATTCCCACGATGCTGGAGCGGCTCATCGGACTGCGCGCCTCGGCCGAGGCCGCCGTGGCCGCCGGGCCCTCCAAGGCGGCTGGTCTTCCCCCGCCGGAGCCGCCCGAAGCGCTCACCTTTGAGCCCGGTTTCCGCGCCACGCAGGCCAAACCTGCGGAGCGGCATGCGGTGCCCGCGCGGCCCGCGTTTCGCAGTGTGCTGGCGCTGGCCGATAGCGTCCCGCCCGCCGCTGCGGCGCGCACTGCCGCGGCCAAATCCCCGGCCAAACCAGCTTCTCCGGCATGGAGACCAGCCGAGCCGGGAGATCCCAAGCCGAAGCCGGTGGAAGCACCCGCGCCCATCCTCAGCGCCGAAATCCCCCAGGCGGAGCCCGCGGTAACCCGTGCGGCCGCCGTGGCCGGCGGAACTGATGCCGTGGCGCCCGAGATCTCCGAAACCGAAGTCGAAAACTGCTCCGAAAAAATCTGGGAGCAGTTGATCAGCGCGCCCCGCGATCGCGGCCGTTCCATGAGCAGCATCCAGTTGGACGGCGTAAAGCTGCTGCTTTCTTCCTGGGAAGTGGCTTCGTTCGTCAGCGAAGACAGCGCGGTGGCCCGGGACATCCGCCGCGCCGTGGTGGTGCGCGCCATCCTCGTCGCGGCCCTGGAAATCCATGTGACCAAGGGAGACCGCGGGCGCCTGGCCGCGGCGCTCAGCCTGGCAGCCAATGAGATCAATCGCATGCAGGGTTGCGTCGAAAAGGCCAAAGCCGGGAAAGACACCGAAGGGGCTGTAAATCTTTCCATGACCGCCAAGCGCCTGCTCGCCTTTATTGAACAGGCCGGCGACCTGCGCGTCTGATTGCAGAACGGGAGCCTTGCCTGTGGAAACGCCTCGCGTACTGATGGTTACCGATGAACCGGAGTTCGGGCGGCAGCTCACCGCCCGCTGGCAGACCGAGCCTCGCGTGCCCGCCCTCACTCAGGTCTCCAGCGATCTGTGGAATCCTGCCAGCGCCGCGGGCTATCACCTGGTGATTCTCGGCCCGCTGGCCCCGCACCGCGCGGCCTCCATCGTGCAATCCTTCGGCCCGGCCGGAGTCCTCTCCCTCTGCGTGGTGGAGAACGAAGCCGAGCGCGCGCGGTTGGAAGCGGCCCGGGTGAGTTCGCTGGTGCTCCCGCGGCAGAACGATTGGGCCACCGTGGTGGTGCTGCTGGCAGGCGAAATCCTGCGGCGCACCGCCGCCCAGCAGCGCGCCGAACGCGCCGAGTATGCCATCCAGTCGCTCGAACGCCGCGCGGCGCTGGGTCGTTACATGCTGGAGATGCGTCCGGCATTCACCGACGCGCTCACCTCCGCCCTGGGCAATGCGGATCTGCTGCTGTTGGAGTCCCCGGGGTTGAGCACGGAGGCCCTGGAACGCATGCGCACCCTGCACCGCATGACCCTGCGGCTCAACGAGATGATGCAACGTTTCTCCTCCCTGGCCAGTGAGCTGCATTTGATCGAAAGAGATTATGGCGCCGCGGCGGAGGAAGAGGATGGCCTGCTCGCCGGCAAATCCGGCCGCGACCGCTTTTCCTGAGACCGGAGCCGTCCAAAGGATTTTCACCATGGCCCACCAGCCCGAAAACGATTCCGGCGCCCACGACTTCATCGTCGTGTACCCCAGCGGGGAGAGCGCCGTGTCCGTGGAGCAGGCGCCCGAGCGCCAGTACTGCGTCTTCCGGTCGGGACGCGAGCGGTTTTCGCTCAATGTTTTGGACGTGGAAGAAGTCGTGGACTGGCCGCGGGTATCCCGCCTGCCCCTCGGTCCGCCGTTCCTGATGGGAGTCTTCAATCTCCGCGGCTCGATTGTCGCCGTGATTGACATCGCGTTTACCGAGGGCCGCCGGCCCGGCCTGCTTCCCAAGCACGTGGTGGTCACCCGCATCCGCGATGAACAGGCCGACGAAGACGTGCGCCTGGGCATCGCCGCCGACGAGGTGATTGGAACATTTTCCCTGGGCCCGGAGGCGCTCCTGGAAAACGCCCCGCCGGATGTGCCGCACTGTTGCGGCATGCTGCGGCACGACGGACGCCTGGCCCTGGCCATTGATCTTCACCGTTTGCTCGAGGTGTACCCGGTTCCGGTGATTTAGAACGGGGGCGGCGCCCCGCAGCATGGGCGCGCGCCACCCGGCGAAAGAGATTCTGGAGGCAGCCATGAAAGGTCGTTTGAGCAACACCGTGTGGATTCTGGTGCTGTGGAATTTCGCGGCACTCTTCATTGTGATGGGCCTGGGATTCGGCGCCGGCGCGCGCTCCAACTCCGCCGCGCCGTTTGACCTGGCGGCGCTGCCCAGTTCCGCGGCCACCGAACTGC
This sequence comes from Binatia bacterium, assembly GCA_035517515.1. Lineage (GTDB taxonomy): Bacteria > Acidobacteriota > Terriglobia > Acidiferrales > UBA7541 > JOPF136. The sequence continues at coordinate 1,998 of DATIYQ010000132.1, read as the reverse complement.
TGGCCGCGGTGGTCCTGGCGCTGGGCACGGGAATCCTGTGCCTGCGCCTGCTGGGCTCCCGCGTGCTCGAGCCGGTTAAGGAGCTCACCGAATTCTCCGAACGCCTGGCTGTGGGAGACCGCAGCGCCCGCGTGGAAATCTCCACCGGCGACGAGTTCAGCCACATCGCGGAGAACCTGAACCGCGGGGCCGCGCGCATGGGCGCCGGAGCGAAACCGGAGGGCCTGGAAGGCTTGCAGAAAAGCATTTCCGACCTTCTCCAGGTGATCAGCCAGGCCGGCCGCGGCGACCTGACCGTGCGCGCCAGGTCCGCCAACGACGGCCTGGGCCACGTGGTCGAATCCGTGAACAGCATGCTGGATAACTACACCGCGGTCATCGAGCGGGCGCGCAAATCCGCCTTGGACGTGATGGCCAGCGTCAACAGCATCCTGCTGGCCGCGGAAGAAATGACCAGCGGCGCCACTCAACAGGACCACGAAATCACCAACACCTCCTCGGCGGTGGAAGAGCTGACCGTCTCCATGAAGCAGGTGTCCAATAACGCAGAAGCTTCCGCGGAAGCGGCCCGCCGCGCCCTGGACGCCGCCGAACAGGGCAACCGTGCGGTGCGCGACACCCTGGAAGGCATGCAGCGCATCCGCGCCTCGGTGCAGGCCAGCGCCAAGAAGATCAAGTCGCTGGGCGATCGCTCCCTGGAAATCTCCGAAATCATCAACGTGATCAACGACATCACCGAACAGACCAACCTGCTGGCGCTCAACGCGGCCATCGAGGCGGCCCGCGCCGGAGAGGCCGGGCGCGGTTTCGCCGTGGTCGCAGACGAGGTGCGCAAACTCGCCGAGCACTCCCGCAGCGCCACCAAGGACATCGCTGCCTTGATCAAGGCCATCCAGGCGGAGACCAACGAAGCGGTGGTGGTGATGGAAGACGGAACACGCGAAGTGGAAGGCGGCGCCAGCCTCGCCGATCAGGCCGGAAAAGCCCTGGAAGCCATCTCCTCCGTTGTTCGCCAGTCCGCCGAGTTGGTTCAGGAAATCTCCCTGGCCTCCAAGCAGCAGGTGCGCGGAACGGAAGGCGTGGCTCACGCCATGCAGATTATTTCCAGCATCACCCGCCAGACCTCACAGGGTTCCCGGCAAACCGTGAGCACCGTGGGACACCTGGTGAAGCTCTCGGAACAGTTGAACGACGCGCTCTCCCAGTTCCGCTGCCCGGCCCGGCCCGAGCCCGCGCCGGAAATGGGCCTTTCGAGCCATCGGGAAGAGCCCGCGGTGGCCCAGCGCTAGTCGCCCGGCTGCCAGGCTCGGGCGGCCGCCCGCCGCTAACCCGCGAGCGCACCAGCGATGTCCCAACACGCCAAAACCGTGGCCAGCGAACCGGAGCTCGAAGCGCTCCGCGCGCTCGTCGAACAGCGCTCCGGGATTCACCTGGACGATACCCGGGAGCGCTTTCTGGGCGCGCGCATCCGGCAGCACATGGAGGAGCGCGGCATCGCCAGTTCCGGGGAGCTGCTGCAGCGCCTGCGCAGCTCGAACTGGGAATACGAGGCGTTTCTCGAGCGGCTGCTCACCCAGGAGACTTCGTTCTTCCGTTACCCCTCCGTGTTTGAGGCCCTGCGCAACGTGGTGCTCAAGGAGATGCACACCCGGAAATTCTGGGAAAGCCCCCGCACCTTGCGCGTGTGGAGCGCCGGATGCGCCACCGGAGAGGAAGCCTACTCCATCGCCATTGCCGTGGTCGAAGCCCTGATGTTCGTCGAGGCCTGGGACATTGAAATCCTGGCCACGGACATCAGCGCGGCCGCGCTGCGCCATGCCGAACGCGGCGTCTATCCCCGGCGCAGCCTCGCCGCGCTCTCCCCCGAGCAGCTCGATGCGCATTTCACCCCCGCGCCCGGCGCGGACCACTGGCAGGTGCGCCCGCGCATCCGCCGCCTGGTGCGCTTTGCCCCCATGAACTTGGCGCAGCCCGTGTATGCCGGGCGCATGGACGTGA
>DATIYQ010000131.1:0-35060 GCA_035517515.1 Binatia bacterium | reverse complement strand
CGCTCCACCACCACCTGCGTGGCGATGCCCGCGTGATCGCAGCCCGGCAGCCACAGCGTGCGGAAGCCGCGCATGCGGTGCCAGCGCACCAGGATGTCAATCTGGCTATGCTCGAGCATGTGGCCGATGTGAATCGAGCCGGTCACGTTGGGGGGCGGAATGGCGATCGAAAACACCGGGCGCGTGTCACCGGCGGGAGCCGGTCCGACAGCGTACAGCCCGCGCTCGAACCATTCCTCCGACCAGCGGCGTTCGATTTCCTGCGGCTCGTAGGCCTTTGGGATTTCCCGCGTCATGTGCGTAAACGAAAGACTATACGGGCCGCCGCTGCGCCCCGTCAAACCGCAGGCCGCCCCCCTTGGAGTGCGGCCTGCCCTGAGCAGGGCCGAAGGGCGGCTCGACGCCGCTTTCCGCGGCTGCCTCCGGGCCGCCCGCGCGGCTCGGCCATTTAGCCGCTCGATCTTGTCTCCTCACCCATGATCCTCGTCACGGCATCTAACTCTTAGGAGATGGCCCGCTTGCACCCGTACCACCGGCAACGATATATTTTTGCTATGTGGAGGTGGGGCCTCTTCGCACTGATTCTCGCCGCAAGCCTGTTGCTGGCGGGGTTGTCCCTGGTTCCGGCAGGCTGCGGCCCGTATTCCGTGGTTTACGGTCCCGCCACTGCGCTGCGCGCCCAGCGCGCCTTCCTGTTTCTGACCCTGGTGCTGGTCGCGCTGATCGTTTTCGCCCCGGAGGCAAATTGGCAGGGTGAGTCCTTCGTGCTTCGCCGGCATCGCTGCGCGCCCTCCGGCCCCGGCTGCTCCGCACTCTTACTGCTCGCTTCAACTCTGCGCTGCTGATTCCATTTTTTCTTTCTCTGCAGTTTGCTTCACGCAGTCAACGGGGCGTCACCTGCTCAACCGGCTCGTCGAGGGCTGGATTTCCAATTTCATCTGGATTTACGGAGGAGAGAATGAAACACAGTAATTTGAAGTGGATTGCCTTTATGGTCGTTCCCGCTAGCGTTGCGTTCTCTGTAGCCTGCCATAAGGAGGCGGCCAAGGCGCAACCCAGTATTCCGCCGTCTCAACCCGCGCCCACCGTGGCGATTTCCGCCAATCCCGCAAATCTGCAACACGGACAAACCTCCACGCTCACCTGGCAGACGTCGAATGCCAGCGACGTGAACATCTCCGGGCTGGGCACGGTTCCTGCCTCCGGCTCGCGTGCGGTTACACCGGACCAGTCCGCTACCTACGATCTCTACGCCAAAGGCCCCGGCGGCAGCGCCAGCGCCTCCGCGCGGGTCACCGTCAATTGGCCCGCGGCCTCCTCGCAAGAAACCCCGTTGAGCGCCCTGGATTCCTGGAATCGCAACTCCCGGGATATTTACTTCGACTATGACCGCTTCGACGTCCGGTCCGACCAAATGGCCGACTTGCAGGCCGATGCCGGCCTGCTCCAACAGTACCGCGAACTGCGCGTGAATATCGAAGGTCACTGCGACGAGCGCGGATCGGAAGAGTACAACATCGCCCTCGGGGCCAAGCGCGCGGAATCCGTCCAGAAGGCGCTCGAACGGCTCGGCGTGACCAACGCGCAATTGCAGACCATCAGCTACGGTAAAGAGCGGCCATTCTGCGACGCGCACAACGAGCACTGCTGGCAAGAGAATCGCCGCGACCACTTTACCTCCCGGCAATAAAGCGATCGCCGCGGCCCGGCTTTCCGGCGGGCGGGCCGAAGGCTCCGGACGTGGAGAGGGCCCGTAGTTCATGGCCCTCTCGCCTTTTCTCCTCCAGACGCGCACGCCTGGCGGCAGTCCGCCTGCCTGCGCTCCCCTTTACAATCGACAGGAGCGCGTCGTACGCTCTTGTCGCTTACCAAGGGGAAGGGAAGCGGCGTGAGCAAACCCACTGACCTGCTGCAAGGTACCCTGGACCTGCTGATTCTGCGCGTACTGGAGCTCCAGCCGCTCCACGGCTGGGGCATCGCTCAGCGCCTCCGGCAGATTTCCCGCGACGTTTTACAGGTCCGCCAGGGCACGCTCTATCCCGCGCTGCACCGCCTGGAGCGCCAGGGCTGGATCCGCGCCCGCTGGGACGACTCCGAGAACAACCGCCGCGCGAAGTATTACTCGCTCACCCGGGATGGGCGTAGATACCTGGAGAGCGAGCAGGAAAACTGGGAGCGGCTTTCCGTGGCCATCAACCTGGTGCTGGGCACGGCAGGGGAGTGAGCCGTGCGCTGGACGAAGACCTTCCCATACCGCCTGCGGGCGCTCCTGCGGGTGACCCGCGCGGACGCGGAGCTTGACGGCGAGCTGCGTTTTCACCTGGAAAAGCAGATTGAAGCGAATGTGGCGGCGGGGATGAGCGCGCAGGAAGCGCGGGAGACGGCGCTGCGCGAATTCGGGGGCGTGGAGCAGATTCGCGAGGAGACGCGGGACGCGCGAGGACTAAACCTGTTCTACGACCTGGGGCGTGACGTGCGGCTGGCGCTGCGGCAGATGCGGCGGAGCCCGGGGTTTGCAGCCGTGGTGGTGCTGTCGCTGGCGCTGGGGATCGGCGCAAACACCGCGATTTTTACGCTGGCGCACGCGATGCTGATCGAGCCGCTTCCGGTGGCGCATCCGGAGCAACTCTACCGGCTGGGCGACCGGGACAATTGCTGCGTGATCGGCGGGCTGCAGGGCAGCTACAGCATCTTCTCCTATCCCTTCTACCTCCTGTTGCGCGAGCACACGCCGCAGTTCTCGGACTTGGCCGCGTTCGAGGCCGAGGCGCGCACGATGAGCGTGCGGCGCAGCGGAAGCCCGGCGCCGGCGCAAGCGCGGAAGGGACAGTTGGTTTCGGGAAACTACTTCTCCACGTTCGGCGTGGGGATGGCGGCGGGGCGGGGAATCACGCCTGCTGACGACCGGCCCGAAGCCGCGCCGGTGGCGGTGATGAGCTATCGGGCCTGGGAGCAGGACTACGCGCTCGACCCCACGATCATCGGGGCGAACGTCACTTTGAACGGTGCGGCATTCACCGTAGTGGGCGTGGCTGCCCGCGGCTTCTTTGGAGAAGCCTTCCGGCCGCAGCCGGCCGATTTCTGGCTGCCACTTTCTTTTGAGCCGGCTCTCCGAGGCGCCAGCACGCTGGGGAGCGTGCTGGACCGCGCCGACCAGTGCTGGCTTTACGTGATCGGACGGCTGCGCGCGGGAGCCTCGGTGCCCGAGTCGCAGGCGCGTGTCAACGTGGAACTCCAGCAATGGCTCACCGGTCACCCGGAAATCGCGGGAGACTCCCAGAAAGAGGTTCCGCAACAGCATATTGTGGTGACGCCCGGCAATCGCGGCGTGACCAGCGTTGGAAATCAGATGGCCGAGGGGCTGTATCTCCTGTTTGGCATTTCCGGGCTTCTGCTGCTGATCGCGTGCGCGAACATCGCCAATCTGCTGCTGGCCCGGGGAATTGCCGGCCGCGGGCACACGGCGGTGCAACTGGCGCTGGGAGCGTCCCGGGGGAGACTGGTGCGGCAGGCGCTGGCGGGGAGCGCGGTGCTGGCCTTTGCGGGAGGATTGGCCGCCCTGTTCGTGGCGTATGCCGGGACGCGGGCCTTGCTTCTGCTCGCTTTTTCCGAAGGGACCCACGCGCCGATCACGCCGGTAGGCTCTCCCTATGTGTTGGGATTCGCGTTTGCGCTCGCATTCGTGGCTGCGCTGGTGTTCGGACTCATTCCCGCATGGCTCAACACGCGCGGGGATCCGGCCGCGTCGCTGCATGGCGCCGCGCGGACGGCCCGCGACCCGGCTTCGTTGCCGTCGAAACTCCTGCTGGTCTTCCAGGTGGCGCTCTCGTTCATTCTGCTCTCCGGGGCCGGGCTGTTCACAGCGACGCTGCGGAATTTGGAGGAGCAACGGCTTGGCTTCAAAACGCATGGCCGGATGATGGTGCAGGTGGACCCTGCGCTCGCGGGGTATTCGCAGGCGCAACTCTACGGACTTAACCAGGAGATCAGCGAACGCCTCGGCCGAGCGCCGGGCGTGGCCGGCGTGAGCTATTCGCTGTACAGCCCGATGGAGGGGCACCATTGGTCGGACGACGTCGCTGTGGAGGGCCGCCCGCCCAACAGCGGAGATAACTCTTCCTGGGACCGGGTGGGCCCGAATTACTTCGAGGTGGTGGGGACGCGCGTGCTGCGGGGGCGCGCCATCGGGCCGGAAGACACGGCGGCTTCGCCGCGCGTGGCCGTAGTGAACGAGACGCTTGTGCGAAAGTTTTTTTCGGGGGCCGAGCCGATCGGGAAACACCTGGGAATCGGGGACAAAAGTCACGTGTACGATTACGAGATCGTGGGAGTGGTGGAAGACGCCATCTACAGCAATGCGCGAAAACCGGCCCGGCCGATGTTTTTCATCCCTTATTTTCAGATGGTGGACTATGGCGACGCCGATTACCGCGCCCTCCAGCTCCGCTCGAACTACATCGGCACGATCGCGTTGCGCTATTCGGGGGCAGCTGCGGAGGTGGAGCGGGCCGTACGCAAATCGCTGGCGGAGATCGATCCCAATTTGCTGGTACTTCGGGTGCAGACCTTCGACCAGCAGTTGCAGGCGTACTTTGCGCCGGAGCGGATCTTCGCTGGGCTGAGCACGCTGTTCAGCGCGCTGGCGCTGCTGCTGGCGGCGATAGGACTTTACGGGGTGACGGCGTACCGCGTGGTCCAGCGGACCAGTGAAATCGGGCTGCGCATCGCCCTGGGCTCCAGCCGCGAGCGGGTGCTGCGGATGGTGCTGCGGGAGGATTTGCAGCTGGTGCTGGCGGGAATTGCCATCGGAATTCCCGGCTCGCTCGCCGCGACGCGCGCCACAGCGAGCTTTCTTTTTGGATTAACGCCCGGCGACCCGGGAATTCTGGCGGGCGCGGTGGCGGTGCTGGCGGGCGTCGCGCTGATGGCGGGATTTCTGCCGGCTTACCGCGCCGCGCGCGTGGACCCCATGACCGCGCTGCGTCACGAATAGCCCCGCGGCGCGGGTAGCCACGGTCAGAGATGTCCTGACCGTGGGCACGTTCCGTTCTTTGTTTTTTCTTGTCCGGCAGGCGTGCGCGATTTACTGCAGTTTCTCTAATTCCCGCTTCAGGATGGCCTCGACAATGGGCTTCACAATTTCCTTGGAGATTTTTTCAATCAGGTAGGGATCCAACTGCGCCAGCACGCGTTCGGAAACCGCCTCAATCATCTCCTGGTTGCCGGCCGCCGCGCGCGCCTGAGCGGCAATCTCTTCTGCCGGAAGTTGCAGTGTTCCCGTGCCCGCGCGTCCTTCGGTCTGGGCCGGCGGAGCGGGAACGCTCCCGGCCACCGCCGCGCCGGCAATGCCTCCAAACTCGGCCACGGACATCTGTTCGGTGCCGGTCCCCATGCGCGGGCTGGGAGGTTCGAACTGCGCCGGTGCCGCAGCGGCAGAGACTTCGGCCATTGGAATCTGTTCTGTTCCCGTCCCGATCCGCGACGCAGCGGCGGCTGCCGCGGCCGGCGGTGGCGCGAATCCCGCCATCTCCGTCGCTGGAATTTGTTCCGTGCCGGTTCCGATGCGCGAGGGTATCTCCGCCGGTGTTTCGGTCTCGCCACCGTGCGGGCGGTGCCGCGCCAGCATGTCGTCCACCGCGCTGATGGCGCGATCAATTCCCGGCCCGGCCAGAGACGCCGGCGCCGCGCTTTCCAATGCCTCGGTCGCCAGGGCTTCCCGGTTCTGCGCGGCAATGCGCGCGGCGATCTCCTGCGCGCGATTCACCTCTTCCTGCAGGATGCCGGCATTGAGCTTCGCCGTCTCCTCGAACTCTTCCGGTGACGGCACGGCAAAATCCTGTGCCGCGGGCGCTGCGGGTGCCGGACCTGGCAACGGCGCGCTCATGAAGCCTTCCGCGCCCGCGCCTTCCGGCAGCAGTTCCGGTTCGCGTCCCGCCGCGGGATGGGTTATGCCGTGGGCTTCCGCACTGGCCCAGCCGGACGAGCTGGAAACCAGATTCTCTGCCGGCCCGATTTCCATGCGCGACTTCTCGACATGCTCGTCGGTGATCAATTCCATCGGCTCAGAGCGATCGAAGACTACCGGGATTGGCCCGCGTTCCGGGTCTGGCGTCTTGGATTCTTCCCGGATGCCTCCGAAATGCACCTCCGCCTCGGAAGGCCCCTCCGCCACGGCCTCTTCCTCGTGCTCCTCGCCATGCTCTTCGTCCGTCGCGAAGCCTCCAAAGGCCGGCCGTTCCGCCTCCTCCGGCTCTTCCGCTTCTTCGTGTTCCAGTGTTTCCTCTTCCGGAGTGCCCAGCAGGTCCCCAAAGGCCAACGGGCTTTCCCCGGGGCCCAACTCGATCGCCGCGGGCCGCGCGCCGTATTCCTCGATCTCCTCTTGCGGCGGAGCAGGGGCAGCGAACGGGCTCGGCCGCTGAATGATCTTCGAAATGTCCTGGGCATTCAGCTGCTGCGTCTTTTCCATCGGCGGAGCCGGTTTTGGCTCCGAAAGGCCCAGTTCGAAATTGTCTGCGGTCTCCAGCCGCTGGGTTTTCTCCGGCGCGGAAACTCCGGCCCCGGACAAAACCTCGGGCTCCAGCCGTTGGGTCTTCTCCACCGGCGGAAAATTCGGCATGGGAATCTTCACCGTGCCGGTGGGAATGTGTCCGCCCCCGGCGACCTCGTCTTGCGTCTGGTCGATGTCTTCCGGGGCCATGCCAGGGTGCCCGGCACTGAGCGCTGCTTTTTCCAGGAACGATTTGACCAACTGGACCAGCGGGTCCGGCGGCACAAACGGCTTCTTCAGCACCCCATCGGCGCGCACCCGCTCCACCTCGTGCTCATCCAGCGGATCAAACGCCCCTACCAGCAACACCACCGGGATGTGTGCGTACCGATCGTCTTTTTTGACGTATTCGCACACCTCATAGCCGTTGCGCACGGGCATGAAGATGTCTGCCAGGATCAGGTCGGGACGGGAATCGGTGAGTTTGCGCACCGCGGCTTCGCCGTTGCCCACGGTCAACACCTCGATGCCGTGGTCTTTCAAGGCGGTCACCACCGCCTTCTGGATGTTGCTGTTATCGTCGGCAACCAGCACTATCGGCACAGCTCACCCCATCGCCTGGCGGGCGTGGGCCACCCAGGCAGAAACGCGATGGTAGATTCGTAACACCCCACGCCGGGGGAGTCAACCTCGGATGCCTGCCCGGTGCCCCAACGGGCAGGGAGGCCTGTCCCGGGGCTCAAACTCGACACCTATCCTGAAAAACGAGGTACCGGCAGCGCTCCCCCTTCCGGCGCGCGCCAGGTCCGCCTGCCCTGGCGGGGCAGGCGCCCCTCCCGGCACATCCTGCCGCCCAATGCCGGCACCATGTTCGTTTTTCGAGCTTTGATTTTTGGGAGTTCGAGTTTCGGACTATCGTTCCGCCGTCACGCCCAGCCGTTTCATCTCTTCCGCGTAGTACTTGCGGTACAGAATATCCCACTCCGCGCTGCCCTCCGGGATTTCCTTCTTCTGCGAGGAGATTTTCTTGCGCACGTCGGTGTCCATCTTCTCCTCTTCCTGCAGGAAGCCGTTGATCAGGGCGATGATCTTCTGGCGGATGGATTCCCGGTCTTCGATGAACTCCACGTCGTCGCTGGCCACCAACTGGTCCACCACCACGTGCGACAGCCGGATCACCTTTTCGCGGCTCAGGCGCATCAGCGGAGGATCAACTTTCGGTCGCGGGCCAGTTGACTCTTCACTTTCTTGTACATCTCCTGGTAGGAGGCCCCGGTCTTGCGCATCTGTTCCGCGTACTGCGTCAGGATCTGGCGTACCTCTTCGTTCAGCCGCTCTTCCACGGAGAGTTCTTCGTCCATGGCCGCGCGCACCCGCGCGGTCAGCCCCTCCCGTTTCGGCGTCTCGATCAGCCCCTCTTCCACCAGGTGCCGGACCGTTTCCCGTGCCATGTAGGTGATGAAATCGCGCGTCAGCAGCATGCCCGGATGGACTTCCCCCCGCGCGCCCAGCCATAGGAACTGCGCGCGCCCCAAAGCTACTCTACTGGCTGCCCCCATTTGAGTCAACACGGCTACGGCGGGGCAATCCCCCGCAACCGCGCTCCGCAGGTGCCCGCGCGTTGACACTTTCACGCCTCGTCACCCTGAGCCCGGTTTGGCCGGCCAGATGGCCACGCTGCGATGATTGACGCTCTCTTTCGCTTCCGGTACTCTCTAAAAGTGGGGCGGTTAGCTCAGCGGTTAGAGCATCCCGCTTACACCGGGAAGGTCCACCGTTCAAATCGGTGACCGCCCACCAGTCCGGTCTGCAAGTTTCGCAGCACGCGCGCGGGGCCGTAGTTCAGCTGGTTAGAACGCATGCCTGTCACGCATGAGGTCGCGGGTTCGAGTCCCGTCGGCCCCGCCATTTACCTGTGTGCGAAGCTCTGATTCGCCCTGGAAGAAAATCCCGCCGGTGGTAGTGATCCTCCAGAGCCGCACTGGGGCGTGGGAGGGCGTCGGCCCCGCCACTCAAGCCCATCCCCCGCAGCTTGCCTGCAACGCCCGAGGGTTCGGGCCGCGCGTTCGCTCATGGGCCCAGTTGGGCATCCGGCCGGCGCATGAGCGCGCCAACCAGCCACGTAACTCGCTCCTGATTTGTGCCTGCGCCAGGAAGGCTCTGTGACTCAGGTCACAGAGGATCCTCAGTGTTGCGCAGATAATTTTTCCGTGAGATTGCGGCGCCCGTGACCATGTGTCTGCCGCGTCTGGCCTGTCGGCGGGACCCCTCAGGCGGATTTCTCCAGGAGCCTCGATATGGCTGCAAAGCCTGCAATGGCCGGTGATCCGGAGCCGGTCAACAATCTGACCACCTCCGAGGACCAGATTGCCGAATTGCGCGCCAGGAAGCAGGCGATCCAGCAGGGCGGCGGCCAGCAGCGCGTCGAAAAACACCATGCTTCCGGAAAACTCACGGCACGCGAGCGCCTGGAAGTCCTGGTGGATCCCGGCAGCTTTCAGGAAATCGGATTGTTCGTCAAACACCGCGCCACCCAGTTCGGAATGCCGGAAAAGGACTTTCCCGCTGATGGAGTGGTCACCGGATGCGCCACGATCGAAGGCCGTCTGGTGCATCTGGCCAGCCAGGACTTCACCGTCGGCGGCGGCGCCGCTGGCGAAGCCCACTGCAACAAGATCGTCGAGATGATGCAGCTTTCCCTCAAGACCGGCAGCCCCTTCGTCTTCATCAACGACTCCGGCGGCGCGCGCGTGCAGGAAGGAATTGACAGCCTGGCCGGCTACGCCCGCGTCTTCTACAACAACGTGATGCTGTCGGGCATCGTTCCCCAGATTTCGATCATTTGCGGTCCGTGCGCGGGCGGAGCGGCCTACAGTCCCGCGCTCACCGATTTCATCATTCAGACCAAAAAGGCGCAGTTGTTCATCACCGGGCCGCAGGTGATCCGGCAGGTCACCGGTGAAGTGGTTACCGCGGAGGATTTGGGCGGTCCCGCGGCGCAAATGAACCGCTCGGGCGTGGTCCACTTCATCGCCGAAGACGATGATGGCGCCATGGCTCTCTGTCGGCGGGTGCTCAGCTTCCTGCCCTCCAATAACCTGGAGGACCCGCCGCGCTTGCCCGGCGGGCCGGCCATCGAGGACGATCCGGAATTAAACACCGTGATCCCCGTGGATTCGAAGGTTGCCTATGACGTGCGCAACGTGATCACTCGCGTACTGGATTCCCGGGACTTCTTTGAAGTTCAGCCGGGCTTCGCCGCCCACGTGGTGATCGGATTCGGCCGCCTCCAGGGCCGCCCCGTGGGTATCGTCGCCAATCAGCCCTGGGTGCTGGCCGGCGTGCTGGACATTGACTCCTCCGACAAAGTGGCCTGGTTCGTGCGCTTCTGCAATGCGTTCAACATTCCGCTGGTGACCTTTGTGGACACGCCGGGCTACCTGCCGGGAGTGGACCAGGAATACGGGGGCATCATTCGCCACGGAGCGAAGATTCTCTCCGCCTATTCTGCCGCCACCGTCCCCAAGATCACCGTGGTGCTGCGCAAGGCCTACGGCGGCGCCTACATCGCCATGTGCTGCAAATGTCTGGGCGCGGATCGCGTGGTCGCCTGGCCCACCGCTGAAATTGCGGTGATGGGCGCGGAAGGCGCGGTGGAGATCGTCTTTCGCCACGAAATTGACGCCGCAGAAGACAAGACCCGCCGGCGCCTCGAGCTCATCGCCGAGTATCGCACTGCGTTCGCCAACCCGTACGTGGCCGCAAGCCGCCAACTGGTGGACGACGTCATCGAGCCGGCTGCCACCAGAGGCTATCTTGCGCGCTGCCTCGATGCCCTGCACACCAAGCGGGATTTTCGGCCTCCCAAGAAGCATGGCTTGATTCCGCTGTGAGCAGCGATGGAAGGTGCCTCTATGCCGCTGGCCGTGGCCGCAAGACGCGAAGTGGTGCGGGCCGGGTGGTGTATGCTGGCGTGAGTTCCGGGCCCCATGCGCAAAGACGTTCAGCAACAGATCGATTCCCTCTGGGCCGCCGTTCGCAAGCTGGAACAGGCCGCGCAGGCGCAGCCTGCGCAAGGGCCGGACGCGCCTTCCCCGGCGCTGCCGCACGCGGAGATCCCGGCTCTCCAGTCCGCGGATCCGGTTCCGGCACTCTCAGATGCCGCTCAGCAGTCCACGGAAATTCCGGCCGAAACCATGGCCGTGATCGCTGCATCGATTTCCGCCCTGCTGGGCCGGCAGGTTCGAATCCGTTCTGTGAAATTGCTGGAACAACCGCAGGCGGCCGCCTCCTGGGCCACACAGGGCAGGATCGCGATTCATTCGTCGCACAACACCCGCCGCTTGGGAGGCTGAGCGGGGCGCCTTCGGCTCCGGCAAATCCCCGCGAGGGACGACATCCGTGAAACTTCAGATTGTCATCGGTGGGAAGGTCTATGAGGTGGAGTACGACACCGGGGAAGAGGACTCTGCCGCATCTTCCCCTGCGATCGAGCGCGTTCAGTCCATCGTGCTTCCCACGCCACTCAGGCCGGTCACGGCGGGGACCACGGAGGGTGACGAATCCAAATTGTGCCGCACCCCGGTTGCTGGCATTGTGGCGCGCATTCGCGTGGAACCCGGCCAGTCCGTGCACGCGGGCGACATTCTGGTGGTGGTGGAAGCCATGAAGATGGAGAACAACCTGGCCGCGGCAGGCACCGCCAAAATCAAATGCGCCAGAGTAAAAGTGGGCGACCCGGTCAAAGCCGGACAGGTCGTGGTCGAGTTTGAGTAGCGGCGAATAGGGAACACAGCGCGGCCCGCGCGTCCGCCGGCCGCGTGACTTGAATCACAAACGCCGGTGACATTCGTCACCTCCGGGCTTACTCTGAGTTCCTATGCTGTAGATGGTTTCGGGTTAGGGCGTACCGGGTGAAGGCGGGGCATTGAGGCCTGCCCGGGCCGGCGCTCACCCCAGGTTTCCCGGTCAATCTGACGCTCCGAGAGCGCCCTGCGGTTTCTCCGGAACGGCCCGTCTGGACCGGCGGAAAGAAGAAGTCCGATGCTGCTGAAACCTTTTGTGCTCAACCGTCATGGCCGCATCGTGTTTCCGTGCAACTTTTTTCCGGAGCTGGACTTCTCCGTCTTCCATTCGCTCCGGCAATTTGCGGAAGTCATCCGGCGGGACTTCGGAGAGAAGGCGCCCACCGAAACGGAGATTGTCAGCCGGCTGCAAGCCGGAAGTTACCGGAGCCGCTACGAAGTCGCTCGCGACGTGGCGTTGAACCTGTTCTGGGCCAACCGCTACATGTTCACCATGTACGAGAAGCGCCCCACCCGCTGGGGGGATTTGCCGCGGAAGCGCGAAGATGTTTTCCTGCCCGTATTCAAGCCGCGTGAGGCCGCCGGCATCATCACCGCGATCGAGGCGGGCTACCAGGGCCTGCCCGCCATGTGGGACGAAGAGCAGGAAGACAAGATCTTCGAAATCCTGTTGAACGTTTTCCGCAACAAACCGAGCGCGGGCGGCGAGCTGCGCGCCATCAAGCCCACCGTGGCTGAAATCCTGGCGGATCCCGCGAACCTCACCTACCGGTTGGTGGATTACGATCGCGACTATCTCCACTATACCTACGACGACGTCATCGACTGCCTGCATCCCGTGCCGGAACTCGAAGCGCTGATGCGCCAGGGCATGATCCTGCACAATCAGTACCCCTGGCATCCGGCCTCGGGCAGCCGCATGGAAGTGGGCGCCCTCGCCGATTCCGACTACGTGGTCGCCTATCATCCGCGGAACAACGAGGTCCTTCAATTCATCCGGCGGGCAAAAGGGAATGGGGAATCGGGCGCTCCGCGGCGGCCGCACACCCGGCGCCGCGTGGTGTTGCCTGAAACCCTGGCTTTGAGCGAGCCGATCCGGCCCTACCCCCCGGTGAAGGTGAGCGAATCCTTCCGCATTCTGCCGCGGATCGAAGCCATCGCTGTTTACGAAGGAGAGATTCCCTGCACCAACGCCGACCTCATCAGAAACCACGCCTATTGCTGGTCGCGCATGAGCGCCGCGGAAGTATCGGAAAAGACCGGCATCGAGAGGCGGGGCTACACCCTGCTGGACCTCGAGCACATCGCACTGCTGGCGGCGCGGCAGGCCCTGGCAAAGTCCGGAAGAAAACCGGCGGAAATCGGCGCCGTGCTCTTCTGCAGTTGCACCAGCACCCGCCTGATTCCCTCGGTGGCCACCTGGCTCTCCGGCGAGTTGGGGCTCCAGCAGACCCACAACTCATCCGACATTGTCGCCGCCTGCGCCGGAATGCCCTATGGTCTGGCCGAAGCCATCCGCCTGCTCCAGGAGATTGAGCGGCCCGTGTTGGTGGTTTGCGCGGAGAAGTTCTCGGACAAGATCGGCACGGTGCGTACTTCCCGTATGATTTTCGGCGACGGTGCGGCCGCGCTCATTCTCGGTCCGGCGCCCCAGGGCGCTCCCTCCGACATCGAGATCATTCAGACCTACGCCGGCGGTCCCTGGTCGGAGGTGAATTCGATCATCTGGCCCAACCCGGAATTCGACAACAACATCACCGTGTATGGCCCCGAGGTCAAATCGCTGGCCCGGCGCTATCTGGTCCAGATGATCGGGGAATTGACCACCTTGCCGCACCCCGGCGGAGGCGGCCGCTCGCTCATGGACGCGATCGACATCGTGGTCCCCCACCAGGCCAACAAAAACATGGTGGCGGATCTTTCCAAGGCCGCCGGGGTCAGCGGAGACAAACTCTATTTCAACATCGAAAAAGTAGGCAATACGTCTTCCGCCAGCATTCTGCTGGCTGTCCACGATGCGGTGCGGGAAGGGCGCATAGATCGCCCCATGCGCGTCTTCGCTCCTGGCTTTGGCGCCGGAGCGGTTGGTGGTTACGCCGTCATGCGGGTGGACCCTGCCATCGTGAGCGTCAACTCTTGGGAGGAGGAACCGGTCATGACTAGCCTCGGAAGTGGTGCGAACAACGGAAACAACGGATGGGCATGCTTGAAGGGGAAGGTCGCTCTGGTCACCGGCGCATCCCGGGGGATTGGACGGGCCATCGCCATTGAGCTCGCCAGCCGCGGGGCCAGTATTGCCTTGGACTACAGGTCCGACAGCATCCAAGCCGAAAGCGCGGCCGCGGAAATCCGCAACCTGGGCGTCGAATGCATCCTGATTCAGGGCGACATCTCCCAGAAGGGCGAGGCGCAACGGGTGGTGCAGCAGGTGCTGGACAAGTGGCAGCGCCTCGACATCCTGGTCAACAATGCAGGCATCACCCGGGACCGCAGCATGCGCAAGATGACCGAAGACGATTGGGCGCAGGTCATCAACGTCAACCTGAACGGCACTTTTTACTGCACCAGTGCCGCTCTGCCCGCGATGATCAACCAGCGTTTCGGCCGGATCATCAACATCGCATCCGTGGTGGGTCAAATGGGAGCGTTTGGCCAGGCCAATTACTCCGCCAGTAAGGGCGGCATCATCGCCTTTACCAAGACTCTGGCCCTGGAGATGGCCAAGTTCAATATCACCGCCAATTGCATCGCACCGGGGTTTACCTCCACCGAAATGGTGGACGCCATCCCCGAAGAGATCGCCGCGCAGATCAAGGCCAAGATTCCCCTGGGACGTTTCGCCTCACCGGAGGAAATTGCCAAGGCCGCGGTGTTCCTGGCCGCGGACGGGGATTACATCACCGGCCAGGAACTGAACATCAATGGCGGCTACCACATGTAGCATACCGGGTGGTGATGCGCCTCGAGGGCGCGCAAACCCGCATCGGCGCAAAGCGCTCCCTCGATGGAACGACACCACCCGCTCCGGGCGCCTTGACTTCGCGGGTGGGAAGGCTATACTCGTGGATATGCCGCAGTGCAGCATGGCATGCGGACCAACTGTGACCGGCGGATTTTCCCGGGTGGCGCTTTCTTTCCAATTCCTCCACAGGCCGGACGGCGTGCGCGCCGGTTCTGCCGCGTATCCCTTCCACCGTTGCGGCTTCATTCCCGTCGGGAATTCAATGAGAGTGCGGCTGGAACAGAGGGACCGCCTTCCGGCCCGGGCCGCGCAATCCTGCCATGAGGGAGACCATGGAAATACCCTTTACTCTTGAAGGCAAGACTGCCCTGGTGACCGGTTCCGGCCGGGGCATCGGACGCGCCATTGCAACCAGGTTGGCCGCGTCGGGCGCCTCCGTGATGGTCAATGACCTGGACGAATCGGCGCTGTGCGAAACACGGTGCGCGCT
This sequence comes from Binatia bacterium, assembly GCA_035517515.1. Lineage (GTDB taxonomy): Bacteria > Acidobacteriota > Terriglobia > Acidiferrales > UBA7541 > JOPF136. The sequence goes on along the minus strand of DATIYQ010000131.1, from coordinate 20,316 downwards.
GCGCGCCGCCGGGCACAAAGTGGAGCGCTGCGCCGGTGACCTGCTCGAGCCTTCCTTTCCGGAGAAACTGGTACAGGCCACGCTCTCCGCTTTCGGGTCCGTGGACATTATCGTGAACAACGCTGGCTACAGTTGGGACAACGTCATTCAGAAGACCACGGACGAGCAATTCCAGGCCATGCTGGAGATTCACCTGGTGGTTCCTTTCCGCATCCTCCGCGCGGCTTCCACCTACATCCGTGAGACGGCGAAGCGGGAGATTGCCGAAGGGAAACAGATCATGCGCAAGGTCGTGAACATTACCTCCATTGCCGGAACAGACGGAAATCCCGGCCAGGCCGGCTATGGCTCCGGAAAGGCGGGAGTGATCGGGTTGACCAAGACTCTGGCCAAGGAGTGGGGCCGTTATAACGTCAACGTCAACGCGGTGGGTTTCGGCCTGATTCAGACTCGCTTGGTGCAACCCCTCACTGCCGAGCATTCGGAAATCGAAATGCAAGGACACAAGATCCACATCGGAGTGCAGCAGAGCATGCTGGATTCCATCAAGAAGCACTGCCCCCTGGGGCGATTGGGAACTCCGGAAGATGCCGCCGGCGCTGTTCTCTTCTTCTGTTCGCCTCTCTCCGACTATGTGACCGGCGAAGTGCTGATTTGCGGCGGGGGATTTCACTTCTAGGACCGCTCGCCCTCCGGAAGGGCGGGCCGGGCGCAAATCGGCTTCAATCTTGCATTTTTACCGGATTTCAAGCGGCCAATCGTTTCAAGAAGCCTGCGGTGTGCTCCTTCGCCGCATTCGCGCGCACAGAGCCCCCGTGACCACGGGCTCCTGCGGCAATAGGGCTGCGCGGGGCGGCGATCAGGAGGCTACAGTTTCCGGCTCCGGGACTTGAGCGGATGACGCCTGTTCGTCTGCGTCCTCCAGCATGCACTGCAACGCGAGGTAGTGTTCCTGGCTATGCTCGAGGCCGAGATCATACGACGTGATCAGCGGCCTGCGTGACACCGTGTCTGTAAACGGCGCTGCCATCGTGCTGTTGAAGCTCATCGGAGTTCCCCCCTTCCGTCCCGTGCAACAACCAACGGCCCCGCACAGCCCCCGCCGCGGTTGTCCTCCTTCAACTCCTACTCTAGTGCGGAAGCCACAAGTTGTTGGTGACGCAGATCACCGTGCCATGTGATCTCCGGCTGCCTGCCCCGGGTCGGGGCGTCCTGATGCGGTTGGATTAAGACGCCCTGCGCGGCTTCGATTTCCGCTTCGCTCGGGTTTTTCCCGCCGCCAGTTTCGCCACCAGCGCTTCGAGTTCCTCGACGCGCTGTTGCAATTCCTGTGCATTGCCCGCATCCGCGTTGCGGGCGCCGGCGGCCTTCCGGGCACGCCGGGAACCGGACGATGCCCCGGCCGGGGACGAGAGCGGCTGCAGGAACGGCAGAGAGCCGAGCGGCGGCGCCAGCGCACGGTAAGCATTCTGGTAGATTTCCATGACGCCCTTCATGTATTTCAAGGCGTTTTCCTGCGTGGCTTTGCCGGAGGTGACCACCATCTGCCGCAGGATGTCCAAAGGAAACGTCGAGTCCGGCTCTTTCGCCTCTTCCACGATGATCTGGGTCAGGACCAGGCGGGTCACGTCTTCGCCGCTGGCCGCGTCCAGCACCTGCACGTCGTGGCCCTCGCGGATCAGCCGGGCCACCTGCGCCTGGTTGACGTAGCGGCTGTTGGTCGTGTCGTAGAGCCGCCGGTTCTCGTACTTCTTGATAATCACGGGTTTGCGAGCCATCGGTTTGCCCAAAGATTCTGCTTGACATCCGCCGGAAGCGCACTACAATTCAAGTATGCTGCAGTGCAGCATAAACGGAAAGGATGCACAAAAGGAGCAGAACATGAGCAGCCCCAAGAAGTCAACCAGGACCGCGGCCATCAAGGCGGAAGCCCTCGAGAATTTCATCCCCCTCTATACACGCGGCGTGGAGCGCGTGGCGGATCTTCAGAAGAAGTCCCTGGAAGCCGCTGCCGAGCAGAGCGCCGAATGGATCGGCGCCTGGAAGAAGGCCTTCCAGTTTGCGCCGGAGACCCCGGGGTTCTTTCTGTTCGACCTCTTCGGCCAGTCCTTCGAGCGGGCCGTGGAGGCGCAGAACAGCGCCATCGACCTGGCCGTTTCGCAAAGCCGCACCCTCGCCAATCTGGCCCGGGAGCGCAGCGGATCGGTGGCCAAGGTGGCCGAGGGAGTGACCTCCCTTTTCCAGCAAACCGTGGAGCACACCGTCGCCGCCCAGAAAAAGGCTCTCGACGAGTACTCCCGGCAGCATAAGACCGCCTACGAGGCCGCCAAGAAGCAGTTCCGCGTCGCCAATCCGGCCGCCGAGGCATTTGAATCCGGCCTGGATCTTCTGGTCGAAACCCAGAAGGCCATGGTGGACATCGCCTCCAAGCCGTTGAAGAACGCCACCGCCGCGTGAGGCGGTTGTATACTGGCATCGCGCGCTCGGACCGCGGCCGGGTTCTCCGGCCTGCGGTTTGAGGCGTGAGCGGTCGCCTCTCTGCGGCTTGCGGCTTTTCGAGAGCGAGGTTTGGCCATGGCAGATAAACACGCCGCCAAGAGCAAGGGCAAGGAGAAGGACGGGGACCCGGCGGCGGCCTTTCGCACCGTGCGCGATACCTATCTGGATGCCTGGTCCAAGACCATGGTGGATGCCGTAAACACCGAGGCATACGCCAAGGCCACCGGCATCATGCTCGACACTTATCTTTCCGCCTCCGCTCCGTTTCGAGAAAACCTAGAGAAAGTCATGGTGCAGGCGCTGCAGCAGCTCAGCATGCCTTCCCGCGCTGATTTCGTGAGTCTGGCGGAACGACTGACCAATGTGGAAATGAAGCTGGACGATCTGGACGCCAAGCTGGACCACATTGAAAAGCTGGTGACCAAACGGGCATCCGCGGCCCGCAGGCGAAAGCCTGCCCCGGCCGCGCCTCCGGTGCCGGAAGAGGCGAGCTGAGTATGGCGGAGCCTGCGGTGGTCACGGACCAGTTTATGGCTTTAGCGGAAAGACTGACCTCTTTCAGCAAAGCGGTTACCACCAAAGCACCCATCGCACAGACGCCCAAGCAGTTGGTTTGGACGCTCAACAAGGCCAAGCTCTATCGCTACGTTCCCGTTGTGCCCAGGGAAAAGCGCCATCGCGTTCCCCTCCTTTTGGTCTTTGCACTGATGAACCGCCCCTACGTGCTGGATCTCCGGCCCGGACACAGTTTTGTCGAATTCATGGTCCAGCAGGGTTATGACCTTTACCTGCTGGATTGGGGATCTCCCGGACCGGAAGACAAGCATCTGAAGTTCGACGATTACACGCTGGAGTACATGCCGCGCGCCATTCGCAAGATGAAAGCGATCGCGGAGTCGGAGGACTTCAGCATGCTCGGATGGTGCATTGGAGCCATCCTGGCTACGGTTTACTCCGCATTGCGTCCCGAGAATGGCTTACGCAACCTGATTTTGCTCACCGCCCCGCTCGATTTTTCCCACAAGCAGGACATCACCTTTGCCAAGTGGGTGGACGAACGCTTCTTCGACGTCGACAAGGTTTTGGCCGCCGTGGGCAACATGCCCGGGGAAATGATCGACTACGGCGCACGGGCGCTCAAACCGGTGGACAATTACGTTCTCAACTATCTGAAGCTCTGGGATAACCTCTCGAACCCGCAAGTGGTGGAAGCGTGGAAGGCGATGAACACCTGGGTGACCGACAATGTTCCGCTCGCCGGCGGCGCCTTTCGCCAGTTGGTGGTGGATCTGTACCGCAACGACCGGCTGATGCGGGGAGAGTGGATCGTTCGCGGCGAACGCGTGAATTTGAGCCGCATCCGCGCCAATCTCCTCACGGTCATCGCGGAAGCAGACCATATCACTCCCCCCTGCCAGTCCGAATCCATCCTCTCCAAAGTGAGCAGCAAAGACAAGGAACTCTTCCGCGTTTCCGGGGGCCATATCGGCATCATGGCCGGAAGCGGCGCCCACAGAGTCACCTGGCCGCACATCGAAAACTGGCTGGGCAAGCGCTCCCAGTAAATTCCTTCGCTCCCGCATCACCCGGGCTTTCCCGCGCGCCGTTTGGCCTTGATCAGCACGTCCACCGCGTCCGGCCTCCCGTTCCAGAAATCCAGCCGGATCCTCCCGTCCGCCATCTGCGACACCTTCGCCGGTATCGAGCTGTCCAGCAGATACCATCCCTCCGGCAGCACCACCGCATTCCGCGCGCGCCCCAGGCTCCGGTCGAACACCAGTTCGTCCCCTTCGAGCCGGTAGCTGGCCGGCGCCGTGTACGTTTCTGAAATCCGCAGCCGCACGGATTGCCCCGCTTTCACCGCCGGGTACGGAATCACCACCACCTGCGCCGCGGGATCCACGTTCTCCCCCGCCTGCATTTTTGCCGCGGCCAGTTCCGCCCCGGTCATCAACTTGGTTTCCAGCTTCTCTCCGGTGTCCAGCACGTAGGCCGATGGATTTGAAACCGTGCTTCCGCCGCGCACCACGTTGAAGTATTTGTCTGCCCCCGGGCGGGATTCGGTGTAGTCGTGGTAGAGCGAGAAGGCGTGCGTCTCCGGCTGCTGGAGAAAATAGACGATGTCGCGGTCCTGCCGCGCGCGCTCCGAAAGCCGCTGCCGTTCCGTCTCTCCCTCGAACGGCGCCTCCCAGCTTCGCGTCGTCCCCGCGGCATGCGGCGCCGCCGCCGCGCCGGTCTGCGCTCCGGGCCGCGCTTTCACCACCAGCGGCGCCGCCGCCCCCGTCCCATTCAGAAAGCTGATGGCAATTCGTCCGTCCGGCTCCGCCAGCACCTGCGACGGAATATTGCATCCCACCAGCTCATACCCCGCAGGCAGCACCACGCTGTTCCGCGGCACACCCAGCGGCCGGTTGAAGACGATGGTGTCGCCTTCCCGGTAGTAGCTCTTCGCGTCCTGATACGTTTTCAAGATCAGCAGCCGCCCCTGTCCTTCCGCCGGCACCGGCCGCGCCAGGTACACTTTGATGTAATCCACCGCCGCGTCTTCGCCCGCCATCAGCGGATCCTTCACCGCATCCTCGCCCTTCACCACTTCAAACTTCAAAGGCTCTCCGGTCATCGCGTCCATCACCGATTCGCCGCTGGCCACGCTGCCTTTGCGGATAGGGTTGAAATAGAACCGCGCGCCCCCCGTCGTGGCCGTCACCTGATAGCGGATGGCGAAGCTCGCCGTTTCCGGCGCCAGCAACTCGTATCGCGTGTACGCATCCGTCTCCGTTTGCCGTCCCGCCGGCGCCGGCGCCGCTGCGGATTCCGCCGCGGCCGCCCGCGGCTCGCTCCTGCCCGTGGTTCCCGCAAGAGCGTACGTCCGGAATAGAAACGTGCTGCGCGTCCCCGGCAGCAGCGGATTTCCATTAAACGTCGCCGCCCCTCTTTCGTACCCGCCCGCAACGTACTTCCAGCCGAACAGCGCGCCGCCGCTCAATTGAATCTGGTAGGCATTGCCGGGAACCACGTCCACGCCTTTCGGGGGGAGCAGAAATAGCGTTCGTCCGGCTTCGCCGTCGTGCACCGGCCTCTCCACCTCGGCCAGCATCGCTCCCCCAGGAGACAGCACGCGCAGCGTCAGCGTGTCAAAGGACGGCCCCGGGTTGGCCACCACCAGTTCCACCTCGACCGCATCGAGCCTCGGCACGGAAGGACTGAACCACTGCCGCGCGTCGTTCTGCAGATTCACCCACCCGTTCTGCCACGGCGCGTCGTTCGCCTGGTCCTGTTCGAGCGCAGGCGGCACGCCCTGCGCCCATGCCGTCCCGGCCGCAAAAATCGTGGCCAGCCAGAAGCCTATCAGCCTGTGCATGGATCCCTCCCGGACGCAATCGCGCCGCCGATTCTACACCCCGCTCCTGCCTTCGGCTGGAAGCCGCAGGCGCTCTCCGGGAAAGTTAATGGTACTGTTAGGGCGAGGAACCCATGAGTCAGGATCTCCCCATCGTCTATCTGGCGCGGCACGGTGAAACCGCCTGGAGCCTTTCCGGACAGCACACCGGCCGCACTGACCTGCCGCTCACCGGCCGCGGCGAACAGAACGCCACGCGCCTGGGCGAACGGCTGAAGGAGCTCACTTTCGCCCGCGTGTTCACCAGCCCGCTCCAGCGCGCCGCGCGCACCTGCGAGCTTGCCGGATTCGCCTCCGCCGCCCAGCGCGATGAGGATCTCTTGGAGTGGAATTACGGCCAGTACGAAGGCCTGCGCAGCGCGGACATCCTGGCCAAAAGCCCGGAGTGGCAGCTTTTCCGCGACGGCTGCCCCGGCGGCGAATCCCCGCAGCAGGTGGCCGCGCGCGCGGACCGCGTGATCCGCCGCGTCCGCGACGTTTCCGGAAACGTGCTGCTCTTTTCCAGCGGACACTTTCTCCGCGTGCTCGCCGCGCGCTGGCTGGGACTCGATCCAGGTTACGGCCGCCTGTTCATTCTCAGCACCGCCAGCCTCAGCGCCGTCGGCTACGAACATCATTTGGGCGAGCCGGTGATCCGCCTGTGGGACGACACCCGCCACCTGGTGGATGCGCGCTGATCCTCCCCGGAAGGACCTTCTCTTCGCGCGCGGTGCGCCCCATGGACTGGTTTATTTCTGATCCGGCACCGGCGTGTGCCCGGGCTTGAAAATCATTCCCCGGCTGGTTTTGCTGTTCATCACCACCGCCAGCGGCTCCGCAAACCGCAGGTGCCGCACGCAGCCCTGCTCCTCCAACGCCGGCTGGGCGCCCAGCCACTCCCAATCCACGGAGCCTTCTCCGGCATCCGGGTTCACCGTGAAGTATCCGGCCTGAAAAGCCACCAGGTTCTGGAAAAAGTGGCTGCCCTGAGAGGGCGTCACGCGGAAATCGCGGAAACCGGCCTCCACGATCACGCGCGCCCCCGAAATTTCATCCCATTCCACCGGAATTCCCAGCCAGGGATCATTCGAGCCCCAGCGTCCCGCGCCGATCAGCAGGTACGGCAGGTTGGCGTCGCGCAGGCGGGCATTGAACAGCGAGACCGCTGCGGCCACTTCGTGGCTCAAGCGGCGCTCGAAGCGGTGCCAATCCACCACCACGATGTCGTGCAAGTCCCGAATCCACCCGTTGCCCAGCACCTTCGAGCTCTGGCAGATCAATTGGGCCGGATCGACCTCTTCCAGTCGAATCTCGCCGCCCGCCTGCGCCAAAACCAGGGGACGAATCTGCAGAAAGCCGAAATCCGCGGCCTCGTCTGTGGGCCGGGCCAGGCGCACCGCAAATTCGATTTCCACCGGCTGGCCCAGCGCGTCTTCGCCTACGCGCAGCAGTTGTTCGAGGATGGCCGCCAGCGGGAAGACTCCGTGCTTCAGCACCGGCGCGAAGCTCACAATGCGCGTTCCCGGGCGGCTCACGCCGTCGTATACCGCGTGATTGTCGCGCGAGTACGTTGAGCCCACCGCGCCGAGCGTGCCGTCCGCTTCCGCCACCTCCAGGCCGAATCGCACTTCGTGCAGGTCCGCCGTCCCGCCCGCCCGGGGCAGACCGTCCAGTTCCATGGCCCAAAACTCCGATTGCGCGTTGGCCAGGATATCCTCCACCGTGGAGAACTGCACCAGATGGCGCGGGTAACGCGGGCAAAACGTCAGGCACTTCCCGCCGTCCACCACCGTGCGTCCCATGCCCAGCGCCACCGCTGCCACGCCATCCCCGGAAATCATCGGTCCCACCGGATAGAAATTGCGGGAGCGCGCCACGCCCGCGAAATCAGGATAGAAGCGCTGCCCGTGAAGCGTGCCCACCACCTGCTGGAGGATCACCGCCATCTTTTCCTCTTCCAGCCGGAATGGCGTGGCCCGCACATAGGCCTTGGCGTGCTGGCTGAACGTGGAGGCGTACACCAGCTTGATGGCCTGCATCAACTGCTCGAGGCGCTCCGAAATGTCTTCCTGCTGATTCCCCAGCATGAAGGTTTCATACACCCCGGTGAAGGGCTGGTACTGGGAATCCTCCAGCAGACTCGAAGAGCGCACCGCCAGCGGGTAGCGCACCTCGCGCAGGAATGCCCGCAGATCCTCCTGCAGGGCGGCGGGTAGCGGTGCCGCCAGAAAGCGCTGCTGGATTTCCGCGTCCACGTTGCTGTGCAGCGCGAAATCCGCCAGGTCGTTTGCGCTCAGGAACGTTTCGAACACATCCGTGGCCAGCACCACGGCCGGCGGCACGGTGATGCGCACATTGGGAAATCGCCGCACCAGCCGCCGCTGGCGGAGCAAGTGGCGCACAAAGGCCAGCCCGCGCGCTTTCCCCCCCAGCGAGCCCGCCCCGATCCGCAGGAACTGCGATTCGGCCGGCTTGAACGATTCTCCGCGGAAGTCCCCGATCAGCACTTCGCTCTGCTCGCGCCGGTATTCGGCGATGGCCTCCGCCAGGTTCTGCCGCAAGTCCTCGACCGTGGCGAAATCCGTCACCTTGCGCGGGCGCAGTTTTTGCGCCAGGGCGAACTCCGTGCGCGCCCGCAGCCAGCGCGAAAAATGATTGCGCTCCGCGTGGTAGGCCACGCTTTCCGCCGGCACGCTGCGCAGTTGCGCCTCCAGTTCGCTCAGATCGCTGGCCTGGCCCACCTCCGCGCCGCCCGGCACGCGAAACACAAAATCGCCGAAGCCGAATTGCTGGGTCATCACCCTCCGCAGGTCCCGCAAAAACGTGGGCGAGCGCTTGCGCAAAAACGCAAAGCCTTCTTCGTGCGCCCGGGTGCGGAATTTCGTCCGGCTGGAGTGCAGCACCACGGGAAGATCCGGAACCAGGTCCCGCGCCAGGTGCGCCAGTTGGAAGCCGGCCTCCGGGCTGAGCGCCCCGGCGCTGGGAAATTCCACGTCGGAGACAATGCCCAGCAGGTAATCCTGGTATTTCCGCACCTGCTCGGCGGCTTCCTCGAATGTGGAGCACAGCAGAATCTTGGGCCGCGCGCGCATGCGCACCAGCTTGTGCGCCACGTTCATGCCTTCCTGGATCACCCGGCGCGATTGCGAGATCAGCTCCGTGTAAATCACTGGCAGGAACGACGAGGAGTAACGGATGTTGTCTTCCACCACCAGCAGCACGGGAACGCCCATGGCTTGCGCATCGTGCTGCACGTTGCGCTTGTCTTCGATGTAATTGACGATGGCCACCAGGATGCGCGCGTTGCCCTGCCACAGGAAGATGCGCTCGATGCTGGTGGACGGGTTGCGGCTGACGAAATTCTTCACTTCGCGGTAGTCGTAGGCCAGCACCACCACCGGCACGCTCAGCCCGCTGCGCTGCACCTCCCGGGCGAACTGCGCCGCGTCCGTGCCTCCCACCGTCAGGTTGGTCACGATCAGATTGAACCGCGGCTCGCTTTGGGCCAGCGCCAGGGCTTCCGGGTAACTGGAGACATGCGTGATGCCGGGGACGTGCGGAAGATTCAGCTCCAGCGATTCCCCGAGCAGCAATTCGTTGAGGCGCCCATCTTCGCGGAGAATGAAGGAATCGTAGAGGCTGGAGACCAGCAGGATATCCTGCACCCGGAAGGGCATCAAATTCTCGAACCCTTCAAACAGCGTTTCCGGGTCCTGGATTTGCGCGGCCACGTGTTCCACGCTCACCGCCGAAACCCCACGCGCGTTAAACTGCGCGGGGCGGAATCCCTCCACCCCGCGCCCCACCATTTCTGTTTCCGCAGGTTCAGACCAGCCCCTGGTCCAGCATGGCGTCCGCCACCTTCAGGAATCCTCCAATGTTTGCGCCATTCACCAGGTTTCCCGGCGTGCCGTATTCGGCGGCGGTTTCGTAACAGTTGCGGTGCACGGCAATCATGATCTTGTGCAGCCGGTCGTCCACCTCTTCGCGCGACCAGTTGAGCCGCATGCTGTTCTGGCACATCTCCAGGCCGGAGGTGGCCACCCCTCCGGCATTGGCCGCCTTGGCCGGGCCGTAAAGTGTTCCCGCCTCCAAAAACGCGCGCGTGGCCGCGAGCGTGCAGGGCATGTTGGCGCCCTCCGCCACCAGCTTCACGCCGCCCTTGATCAGGTTGGCGGCGTCCTTGGTGTTGATTTCATTCTGCGTCGCGCTGGGGAACGCGCAGTCCGCTTTCACCGTCCACAGCGTATTGTGGTCCAGCTTGCCGTCGTGTGGCATGTAGATCGCTTTCGGAAAGTGGTTCGTGTATTCCTGGATGCGGCCGCGGCGCACGTTTTTGAGCTGCATCACCCACGCCAGTTTTTCCCGGCTGATGCCTTCCGGGTCCACGATCGCGCCGTTGGAGTCCGACAGGGTGATCGGCTTGGCCCCGAAATCCAGCAGCTTTTCCACCGTATACTGCGAAACGTTTCCGCTGCCGGAAACCAGGCACAGCTTCCCCTCCAGCGATTCCTTGCGGGTCTTGAGCATTTCCTGGGCAAAGTACACGCAGCCGTAGCCGGTGGCTTCCGGCCGGATCAGCGACCCGCCCCAGTTCAGCCCCTTGCCGGTCAGCACTCCGCTGAATTCGTTGGCCAGCCGCTTGTACTGTCCGAACAGGTAGCCGATTTCGCGCCCGCCCACGCCGATGTCTCCCGCGGGCACGTCCGTGTTCGGGCCGATGTGGCGCCACAGTTCGGTCATGAAGCTCTGGCAGAAGCGCATCACCTCGTTGTCGCTCTTTCCCTTGGGATCAAAGTCCGAGCCGCCCTTCCCCCCGCCCATGGGCAGCGTGGTCAGCGAATTCTTGAACACCTGTTCGAACGCCAGAAACTTCAGGATTCCCAGGTTCACCGAGGGATGAAACCGCAATCCGCCTTTATACGGGCCGATCGCGCTGCTCATCTCGATGCGAAACCCGCGGTTCACCTGCATCTCGCCCTGATCGTCAAACCACGGCACGCGGAACAGGATCACGCGCTCGGGCTCCACAATGCGCTCCAGCAGCCGGGCCGCGCGGTACTCCGGCCGCTTGGCCAGCATCAGGCGCAGCGAATCGAACACTTCCTGCACCGCCTGGTGAAACTCCGGCTCCGCGGGATTCTTGGCCTTCACAGACGACATCACTGCTTCAATGTAGTCGCCGTTGGGCTTCACTCCCGGCGGCGGCATGACTCCTGAGCTCATTGGTTTGTCCTCCCTGTTCTAAAAAATTAAGCAGGCGAAAGGCGGGATCTGCGGGCAGCGCCATTCCTCATCGCTCCGATGGATACGGTCATAGACGCGCTTCGGCAGTGCTCGCCATCACCACGCGAGGTGACGCCGGGGGCGCCCCCGGAAATGCCCGCGGGCGCTTGGCCCTCTCGCGCGCCCCTATTCTCCCTCACATGCCGCCGTGATGCACGTCACTGTCCCCCTTCGCCTGCTCTGCGAGCATTCCACGAGTGGAAAGGAGCGGCCATGGCTTTTCTTGAATCATCGGATCTCCTCCGGAAAGAGCACCTGGAGATTCTGCGCGTGGCGGAACATCTCTCCCAGGCGCTTGCCCTGGCGGGCAAGGAAGACTTCACCGCGCGCCAGCAGGGCCTGGCGGGTCTGCGCGTTTTGCGGCCCGCGCTGTTGGGCGTCTCCCGGCATTGTTGCTGTGAAGAGGGTGTGCTCGAATCCCCTTACCACCGCTACCTGGACGGCCAGAGATTTGAACAGGTGGACGGCCAGCACAAAGCGATCCATCGTCTGGTCCTCGCGTTCTTAAGAGACGTGCTTTACGCAACCGCGGACTCCATCGCGGATTCTGTGCCGCAAGGCGAGGAATTGGTGGAGAAGATCCGGGAACATATCGCCTACGAGGAAAACCTCCTGGACTACATCGAAGAGCTCTGTCTGGTCACCACCTAGGATCTCGCACGGACAATCTGTACCCGGCGCCGGCGCACGGCGGCGCCGCCCCCCGAATCACTTCGCGTGGTGACTCGCATCACCGCCGGCGATACGCCCGTCGCGCGAGCATAAAATCTGGAATTTGCTCTGCCGCCCGCTGACGGCACTGGAGGGGTCGAATCCAATGGCCGCCTCACGCGTTGCCGTGCTGAAGACCACGCCGGCCACTGTCATCCCCGACTACGGCCGCCTGATGCGTCTGGCTGGCTACCGGCAATACCTCCCCGTAGAAAACGAGACGGCGCTCAAGATCAACATCAGTTGGCACTATTTTTATCCAGCCTGCTCCACCACACCGTGGCAGTTGGAAGGCGTCATTGCCACTCTCCTGGAGGACGGCTACTCCAGGGATCAACTCTACGGGTGCCACAATCGCACCGTGGTGGTCAGCGCGCGCCGCGGCGAACGCGCCAATAAACACCTGCCGGTGCTTCAAAAATACGGCTTGCGCAACATTCATTTGTACGAGCAGGGCGAGGAATGGACCCGTTACCAGCCCAGGGCGCAGATGCTGGCCCTCGACAGGGTATTCCCGGAAGGGATTCGCATCCCCAAGCGGCTCATCGGCTCGAACATCATCCACTTACCCACCATGAAGACTCATGTGTTCACGCGGATGACCGGGGCCATGAAAAACGCGTTCGGCGGACTCCTGTTCGAGAAGCGCCACCGGACTCACAGCCGCATCCACGAGACCCTGGTGGACCTGCTGGCCATTCAGAAGGAGATTCACCCCGGCCTTTTCGCGGTGATGGACGGCACCTTCGCCGGCGACGGGCCCGGACCGCGCTGCATGGTTCCCCATGTGAAAAATTTCATTCTGGCCAGCGGGGACATGGTGGCGATTGACGCTGTGGCCGCGCGCATGATGGGCTTCGATCCGCTTTCCATTCCCTTCATTCGCCTGGCTCACGAACGCGGCCTGGGTTGCGGCGATACACGGGAACTCGAGGTCGTGGGCGAAGACATCTCACAGGTCAATTTTCACTTCTGCACCGGCGATACCCTGGCCAGTCACGGCCAGAAAATGATTTATTGGGGATGGCTCAAGCCCCTCGAGCACCTGCTCCTCTGGACGCCGCTGGCTCCGTGGTCCTACGCCGCTTCAATTCTTTACCATGATGTGTACTGGTATAACGTGGTTGGCCGCGCCCGGGTGAAGCGGGCCCTGCAGACGGATTGGGGCCGGCTTTTTACCAGCTATGCCAGCGAACCGCTCCGCGCCGGCGAATGGCAACTCCCCGGCCCTCTCCACGAGCCCCAGCGGCACTAGCCGATGCCAGCCAATTTTCGCCGCGTCCTGTAGCCCGGCTCACGTGCCCCGGTGACAAGGCTCACTGAGTGACCCCCTGCACTGGCTTAACCTGAATTTGGGTTGTCTGGCGTGCCGGCCGGCGCCGCGCCGCCAGACGGCTCTCGCAGGGATTCAGCCTGAAGAAGGCGCCCCGGCGGGAGGAGGCGGAACTCGATGAAGACGACTCTCATCGAAAAAGTTTCCGCGCCGCGGCGGGCCGAAGTTCGCGGGTCCCCCGCCCGCCTTCCTCCCCTGGTTGTCGACCTCGACGGCACTTTGCTGAAGTCCGATCTGCTGCTGGAGTCTGTTCTTGCCCTGGTGAAGCAGCAACCGCGTTATCTGTTCGCGTTGCCCCTGTGGCTGCTGAAAGGAAAGGCGCGCTTCAAGCGCGAAGTGGCCCGGCGCGTCTCGCTCGACGTTGGCCTGCTTCCTTACCGGAAGGATTTTCTCGATGACTTGCGGGCGCAGCGCGCCGGGGGGCGCTCGCTCGTTTTGGCCACCGCCAGCGACTCTCAACTTGCCCGCCAGGTGGCCGAGCATTTGCAGCTGTTCGATTGCGTCCTGGCCTCAGACGGAATTACAAATCTCTCCGGGGATGCGAAGCGGGAACGCCTGGTTCGTGAATTCGGCGAAAGGAACTTCGACTATGCCGCGAATGGCCCCGCCGATGTGGCCGTCTGGCGTTCCGCGCGCAAGGCCATCGCCGTCAACCCGGGTTCACGAGTCCTGCGCGCCCTCGAGCGATTCTCCCGACCGGAGATCGCCTTTCAAGACGAGGCGCGGCCGCTGAAGAGTTATTGGAACGCGCTGCGTCCGCAGCAATGGTGCAAGAACCTTCTGGTCCTGGTGCCGGTGTTTGCCGCGCATCGTTTTTTCGATGCCGCCTTGCTGGGCAGGGCCCTGCTGGCCTTTCTGGCATTTTGCTGCTGTGCCTCCAGCGGATACCTCTTCAATGACTTGCTCGACCTGGCCGCGGACCGCCACCATCCGCGCAAGCGGTTTCGTCCCCTCGCGGCGGGCAGCTTGCCGCTCGCCTATCCCCTGGCCCTGATTCCGCTGCTCGCCATTCTGGGCGGCATTCTGGGCGCGCTGGTTTCGCCCCTGCTCTTCGGGTTTGTGCTCGGCTATTTTCTGCTGGCTCTTCTCTATTCACTCTCGATCAAAAACGTCGTGGTCCTGGACGTCATCGTGCTCGCGGGACTCTACACGCTTCGCTTGGTGGCCGGTTCCGCGGCCGTCCTCATTTGGCCCTCGCAGTGGCTGCTGGCTTTCTCGATCTTCCTGTTTCTGAGCCTGGCGCTGGTGAAGCGTTACGGAGAGCTGGTGGTGATGAGGGGCGTGGACGGAGACCAGGCCCGGGCGCGCGGTTACGAAATCAGCGACGCCGAGCTGCTGGCTTCCATGGGGACCGCCAGCGGCTATTTGGCCGTCCTGGTCCTGGCCCTCTATCTCACTACGCCCACGGCGCGGGCGCTCTACGCCCGGCTCGAGCTTCTGTGGCTGCTGTGCCCCTTGTTGCTGTATTGGATCGGGCGCATTTGGTTGGTGGCTCACCGCGGCCTGGTTCACGATGACCCCATCCTCTTCGCCACCTCCGATCGGATCAGCCGCATCCTGGTGCTGCTCATGGTGGCCACGAGTCTTTTGGCGATTTAGGGCGGTGCTGAGGCTTTGTCTGGGAGCCTGGAACGATTGCGTGAACCGAAATGAATGCGATTCCCACCGCGAGCACTGAGCCGCCTGCCAAAAACTCCGGTATCCGCAGCGGGCCAGGCGTTCCACACGCGGAGCAAGCCCGGAATCACACATGGTTCTCCCGCCGCGCGTGGCTTGCTTTTTTTGCCATGCTGGCCGTCCTCGGCGGTTTTGTGATCTCTCATGAGCGGCCCGTCGGCGTTCGCGTAGAGGCGGAAAGCGTTGCCCCGTATCGTTCCCCCTCCGGGCCGGTAACCCAGGGGCCAGGGCCCGTCAACATCGTCGATTTGCAGCCATACCGGCAAACCAGTTCCGCGCGCGTGCGGTCGGATGACGGCGCAGAGGGCACGGCCACTCTCGTCAATCTCAATCCCGCGGTCAATGCCTGGTACCTGCTGGAGATTTCCTGGAACAACGGCACAGCGAACTCTTCCTACCACCTCGAAAACGCCAGGCCGCGCACCCAGAAACTCGCGCTGGATGGCCGGTATCCCTCCGGGATCGTAATCCTCGAGGGCACGAGCCGTTTTTCTTGTGACCTGCTTGCGGGCGGGTCTCCGAACGCACTGGACCGAGCGCGGGCCTCTCCGCTTGCCTACGCAAGTCTGTGTGCTGGGCGCATTTTTTTGAGAAATCCGGTGAAGGGACACCGCACCACACTGGAAGCGGCCACGGAATTTCTGCGTGAGCAGGTGTGGGGCGGAGAAAAGGTCATCGTGCTTTTCCATCACCTCTTGGAGGATCGCAACCGCGAGACCGGGGAACTCCGCGCATCCTCTCCGGCGGCCGCGGAGGCGGCCGTGGGCGGAGCGCCCCTCGCGGCTGCCATGGAACCAAAGTACGCCGGCCAGTTCATCACCGCTCCCAATCTCGAGATTCCCGTTCAACTTTCACACCCTGCTGGCCTCCGTCCCGGTGTGTGGTACGCCGCTCAAGCAAGTCCTGGCATCTACTTGAGTATCCTGCGGCCGGATTTTGTGTCGGCAGAGTTGCTCCAAAGCCACAGAAGCCAGGTCAACAGTCTGGACGCTGTAGAAGCTTCCGCGCTCTGCTATCTGGTCGCCTTCGATCTCGACCAGTTCGATCTCGGGTTCGCGTTGGGCACGGAACACCCGGCGGTCGGCTGGTCGGATCACATCCTGGCGCAGGTCCGGGATTCTGGCCTCCCCGGACCGGACGGCATCGGCGGCATTGCCCCCCTGGTTTCCACCGGACTCGTGAAGCCCCAGGACGCGCGGGCCACCGTCGCAGTGTTCACCGCGGGATTCAAACGCTCACACGGAGCATTCAAGTCCGGGGAACTGGCCTTGAAGAACCACGGCACGCATTACGGCTTCCTGGAAGAGGGCGTGGTGTTCAGCAAACTGCAGCCGGGTTTGTCCACGATTTATGTCCGCACCGATGGCTCGGTCGGAATGAAGACCTGGGAAGATGCGGACAACAATCTCCTCCCGGAGCTTCGATACGCCCGGCAGAATGGGGTCCCGCTGATCGAATTCGACGCCGTCACACAGGCGGGAGTTCCCGGGCCCCTGGTGAATCGCTGGGGGCCGGGAAACTGGTCCGGCTCAGAAGATGCAAAGCTGCGCACCATGCGCTCCGGCCTGGCCTTGCAGCAGAACGGCGGCAGGCGGTTCTTGATTTACGCCGTGTTTACCACCGCCACGCCCGCTGCCATGGTCCGCGTATTCCAGGCCTATCAGTGCCGCCACGCCATGCTGCTGGACATGAACGCCCTGGAGCACACCTACCTGGCCGTTTACCAGCGCATGGATTCGCAGTTGGTGGTGGAGCACTTGATCAGCGGAATGGGCGAGGTGGATCAGACCGGCCCGGCCGGGCCCATCCCGCGCTTCCTCGGTTTTCCGGACAACCGCGATTTTTTCTATGTAATGCGCCGCGGGAGGTAGCCAGGAGAAAGTGACATGTCTCGGGTACCAGTGTTAGCGGCCAGCCTGCTGATTCTATTTTGCGCGGCCGGCATCGAACGGCAACTTGCATCGTCGAACGCCCTGCGCGAGCAGAATGAGATCCTGTTTCAGGATTTGCAGCGCGTGCATGGATTGTCCGCGGACCAGATGGATGCCATCCGCGCCATTTTTGCGAGATCCGGGGTGATCGGCCAGGGTAATCCTGCCATCACCCATCATCCCGTCAGCCCGGAACAATGCCTGGCCAAGCTCGCGCAAGTTGGAGTGCGCTACGAAAATTCCGTTTTTCTGAAAATCTGCAAGGCCAGGTACATGGCCCCGCTGTATGACCCCTCCAAGGAGCGGCCGGAAGACGCCAGGGCCTGCATTGACCAGTTCGAATTTCCCGATATTCCCTGCGCCTTTCCGGTGGTGTGGGTGAAGGCCCGGGAAGCAGCGGAAATTTGTACGGCCATGGGCAAGCGCCTGTGCGATGCCCACGAATGGGAGGGTGCCTGCGCGGGCGCCCTGTTGCCGCCCGATTACCGCTTCGATCTCGCCAAGGGAGTTCCTCCCAACGTTGCGGTCGAGCGCATGCGCGCCGCGCACAACCAGAAATACAGCGCCACGAAATCCTGGAGTTACGGTCCGGAGTACCAGAAGGGAATCTGCGCCGCTTCCAGCCAGAAAAGCCCCGGATGTACCGGCGTGAACTCCGCCGTGTGCGGTTCCAACACGTTTCCCGCCGGAGACTTTCCGAAATGCGGCAGCACGCTACAGGTGTATGACTTGAACGGAAACGTGGCGGAACACATGAATCTGCCTCTCGACGAAAGCCAGATGGCCAGCCGCGGGAGCACCGAACTGGGCTACACGGAGATGAAGGGGAGCTGGTTCATCTTTGACGGTTACTACGCCCACCCGGATTGGTGTCGCTGGCGCGCGCCGTTCTGGCATGGATCGCGCGTCATGGATCCGCACAGCCACGCAAACTACCACCTCGGATTTCGCTGCTGCAAGACGCTCCCGTGAGCGGCCGCAAGGGATCGGCGTTTCGTTAGTTGGATGGAAAAGATCCGGCCGGATGGATCCTGGCCGGCACGAGAGCGGACGCAAGCGCCCGGCGATCACCAATGGGCCCTTCGTCGCTCAGGACTCGACTGAGCTCCGGATCCCGCAGCACTTCGTCCATCCATCGCAGCTTGCCTTCGATCCACACCTTCTGACTGATCAGGCGGATTCCGTGGCTGTAATCCGCGTAGCCGGCCCCGTGCACAGTGCTCAACGGCTGGATCGGCTGGCCCTCCGCGCGCTGCCACCCGTAGATGGCAATGCGTCCCGGATTGGACGCCAGGCGGTTGCTGATCACCACGTCTTTCTTGTCGCCGGCAACCAGCTCTCCCAGGGGAATTCCCGCCGTGCGCGCCTGCTGCTCGATGATCTGATTATGCCGGCGGTAATACTCGGTGGAGCTCATCTGCGGCCCGGGTGCGAGCGGCTGCGGAGTGAAGCGGAACTTCGACTGGCTGTAGATGGCATCCACCATCTTTCTCGTCGGCAGAACAAATCCAAACTCGCCGGCCACCGCCGCCGCCGTGTAGAGATTCATGGGGATGCGCAGAAAGTCCTCGTCCGACCCGATGGCCAGATAATCCGGGGCCACAAAGATGGTCGCCGTCACCATCCGTCCGCCGGCAAGCCGGCCCTGCAGCTCCACGGGCACGAGCTGCCGCAGAAATGCCGGCAGATTGCCCTTCAGGATTTCATCGCGGATGGCGGATTCGCGCTGCTGCCGGTCCATTCGCAGAATGATTTCGGCGAATTGCGACCCTGTAAGCGCTTGAGCGGGCCGGGCCGGGATTTGCGCCGTAAGCGATTCAACCTGAACTGCAGGGACGGCCGCGCCTCCGGCAGCCGCCAAACGCAGGGCCGCCAGCGACAAGGCAAGCAGACAGATCACTTTTTTCAAAATGGGTGCCTCACGGGTAATGCCGGGCTCGAAGACCTGTGCGGGGGCAGTCGAAAAACGCCCAACTAGAATAGCACAGGAGCTCACGAACTCCAAACCAATCCCCGGCGTGCGTCAGGCGGTGGAACCTGAATTCTTTGAGCGAATATGCTCCGCGGATCGCCGCGGTTGACTGCACGCGGACGTGCGTTTTCAGGCTTCCCAAGCCCCGGTGGTGAGGTATTCGTGAATCGCCCCGGCGGCACGGCGGCCCGCGCCCATGGCCAGGATCACCGTGGCGCTGCCGGTTACGATATCGCCTCCGGCAAAAACGCCCTTTCGCGAGGTGCGCTGCGAGTGCGGGTCCGCGGCGATATATCCGCGCTTGTCCGTGGCCAGGCCCGGCGTGGTGCTTTGAATAATCGGATTCGCGCTGGTGCCTACGGCAATCACGGCCACGGAAAGCGGCAATACGAATTCCGATCCCGCCACGGGAATCGGCCGGCGCCGGCCGGAGCCATCCGGCTCTCCCAGTTCCATGCGCACGCAGCGAACGGCGCCCAGCCATCCCTTTTCGCCGGCCAGAAACTCGATGGGATTGGTGAGGAATTGGAACTCGATGCCCTCCTGTCGCGCGTGCTTCACCTCCTCCGCCCGGGCCGGAAGCTCCGCCTCGCTGCGACGGTAAATCACCGAGGCCTTTCGCGCTCCCAGCCGCAGCGCGGAGCGGATCGCATCCAGCGCCGTATTTCCGCCTCCGATCACCGCCACCTCCTTTCCACGCAGGTCCATCATCGGCTGGTCGTAGCGCGGGAATTCGTAAGCGTGCATCAGGTTGATGCGCGTGAGGAATTCGTTGGCGGAGTAAACGCCGTTCAGGTGCTCCCCGGGAATGCTCAGAAATTGCGGCAGCCCGGCGCCGGTGGCGATAAAGACGGCGTCGTAGCCTTCCTGCTCCAGCAATTCGTCAATGGTCACCGTCCGGCCCACCACCACGTCGGTCTCGAATTCCACGCCCATCGCGCGCATGTAATCAATCTGCTCGCGGATGATTTGTTTGGGCAGCCGGAACTCCGGGATCCCGTACACCAGCACGCCTCCCAGTTCGTGGAGCGCTTCGAACACGCGCACCTGGTGGCCGCGCTGGATCAGGTCCCCCGCGGCGCTCAGCCCCGCCGGGCCGCTGCCCACGATGGCCACGCGTTTGCCGGTGGCCTGCGCGGTGGGCAAATGCCGGATTCCCTGGCGTTGCTCGTAATCCGCCACGAACCGTTCCAGGTATCCGATGCCCAGCGATTCCCCCTTGCGGCGCAGCACGCAGCCCGCCTCGCAATGGTCTTCCTGCGGGCAGACGCGCCCGGTCACTGCCGGCAGCACATTGTCTTCGCGGATCACGGCCGCGGCCCCGGAGAAGTCGCCGTCCACGATTCGGCGCACAAACTCGCGCACCTTGACGCCCACCGGGCATCGCTCCGTGCACGCCGGCTTGGCGCACTCCAGGCAGCGGCGCGCCTCCAGCCGGGCCAGTTCTTCCGAGTAGCCCAGATTCACTTCCGTGAAATTGTGGATTCGCTCGCAGGTTGCCTGCTCCGGCATGTGCTCGCGGGGCAGC
>DATIYQ010000130.1:0-4149 GCA_035517515.1 Binatia bacterium | reverse complement strand
CTCCGCGGCCGCGCGGTAACTTTCCAGGCGCTGGGATTGAAACACCGGCCCTTCGTCCCAATCCAGCCCCAGCCAGCGCAGGCTCTCCAGAATCCCTTCCACCAGTTCCGGCCGGTTCCGCTCCACGTCCGTATCTTCCACGCGCAGAATAAACGTGCCACCCTCGCGCCGCGCGTAAAGCCAGTTGAACAGCGCCGTGCGCGCCCCGCCCACGTGCAGATAGCCCGTGGGTGACGGAGCGAAGCGCACACGCGGCTTGGCGGCAGGTGTCATCCGAAATCCCGGTCCAAAGCGGACCCGAAAGTTTAGCATCTTAGCCGGCCAAGCTCACCGAAGCGAATCACACGAAGTTTGGCCGGCGTTGGAATACAATCTGGGCTTCGGTCGGATTCCTTACGAGAGTTACGAAGGAAACGTCCCTTTGCATCGCTCGGCAAAATAGGCGCAACGGTTGCAACCCCGCTGAATCCGCGCCCGTCCCGGCGCATGTTCCACAGCAGCAACGCGGCGTCTTGACCCATTTCCAGAGCCCCCGCTATAGTCGCAAATTGCGCGTTGCTTGCGCCTGCGCGTGGAGTGTGTCTGCGCGCGCCCGCCGCGGGCAGGCGCTTTTGGCAGCGCTTCGCACGGCGAAGCGCCGCAATGCCCCGGCAGCAGGGGGATGCCGGTCGGAGTTCGGTACTTTGCACTTTCCCCCGGATGGGCTTGACCCTTGTTCATTCAAGACACCACGGTTTCCCTCGCGCTGTTTCTGGCCGCGGCGTTCACCGGCCTCTTCTTCGCCTTCCTCTACGGGCTGAAGCGGCAGGCGTATCTCCTGTGGTGGACGGCGAGCTGGGGTGCGCTGGCCTTCTATGCCCTGCCCCGCGCCCTCGAGCTCTGGCTCGGGCTGCGCGTCTGGGAGCAGCCGGTGACTGCCTGGCTCATGGGCGCCACCGCGCTGATCTTCTGGCTCGGCGCGCAACGATATTCCGGCGCGCCCCTCGCCTATGTGGAGGCGGGGCTCTCCGCGCTGGTGCTTGCCGCCTGGGCCATCTCCGTCAGCGTGCACTGGTGGTCCCTTTCGCCCATGCTGGGCAGCGGGGTGATGTTCCTCTTCGTGGCCCTGGCCTTCTGGAAAGAGGCGCGCAAGCAGCAATCCTATCCGGATTATTTTCTCTCCTTCGCCTTCTTTGTCTGGGGAGCGGTGCTGGCCGCCGGCGCCATCTGGAGTTCGTTTGACGACTGGCTCACCTCCGAAGTGCGCGTCCTTTTTGTCGTCCCGCAACTGCTCATCGCCGCGCTCATGGTCATGGCCCTTTACGAAGAGGAAAAGCGCCGCGTCGAGCGCAACATGCTGGCCCTCTCCAACCTGAATCTCGCCACCTCGGGATTTCTCGGCGGGGAAATTCAGCGCATGCTGGCCCAGGCCCTGGACCGCGTGCTCAATGTGGCCCGCATCCAGATGGGCGCCCTCTTTCTCCATCACGGCGACCCCCTGGGGCCGCGCTCCGTGGTGGCCGCGGGCCTCACCGACTCCTTCTGTGCCTCCATCCAGGAGGAAAAACTGGACGACTACCTGGTGCAGATGGTCACCCGCCTGGGCGGCCTGGTGGTGCTGCGCGATCTGGTGCGCAGTTCTTCCTGGGCCCCGCTCGAGCGCGAAGACAGCTTCCGCCGCTTCCGCGAGCTGGCCCTGGCAGAAGGCATCCGCACCCTCGCCGGCATCAGCCTCCAGGCCAAAGAAAAAGTATTCGGCCTCCTGGTCCTCGGCGGGACGGAAAATCGCAGCTTCACCCCGGCGGAGTTGCGCCTCCTGTTGGCCCTCGGCCACCAGATCGGCATGGCCGTCGAAAACAGCTATCTGATGCAACAGACCGCGCGCCGCACCGAAGAGTTGCACACCCTGAACGAAATCGGACGCGTCTTCAGCTCCACCCTGGACCTCGAAGAACTCTTCAACCACATCTTCACCGAGATGCAGCGCCTCTTTGACGTCAGCAACTTCTTCATCACCATCCACGAGCCCAAGGCTGCCCAGATCCGCTATGAGGTCGAGATTCTGGACAGCAAGCGCATGCCCCGCCGCTCGCGTCCCGTCGGCAGCCACCTCACCGAACACATCCTCAAGACCCGGCAGCCAATGCTGATCCGCGAGCGCCTGGACGACGAGCTGAAACGGCTGGGCCTCGAAGGCCTCCTGCCGCAGATGAAGTGCTTCTGCGCCGTCCCGCTCATCCTCTATAACCGGGCCATCGGTGTGATGGGCGTGCACAGCCCCCAGGAGCGCGCCTTCGACGAAGGCCACCTCGAGCTCCTCCGTGTGCTGGCCAGCGAAGCGGGCATCGCCATGGAAAACGCCCGGCTCTTCGAGGAGGAGCGCAAGAAGGCCCGGCACCTGCTGCTGCTGAACAACGTCTCCCGCCACGCCATCACCACCCTCGAACCGGATGAGCTGCTGGGAAAAATGACCGCGGAAATGGAGAGTGCCCTGGCCTACGACCACGTGGGTGTGGGCCTGCTCGATTACTCCACCAAGGAAGTCGTCGTCCATGCCGAAGGTGGCCGCCGCCAGGGCGGCAAGGGCCGCCGGATTCCCTTCGAGAACGGGCTGCTCGGCCACGTGGCCCGCAGCGGACAGATGATTACCGTCCGCGATTTTCCCAGCAGCGGCGTCCAGCCCGTGCTGCCGGATTCCGTCTCCGCCATCGGCTTCCCGCTGATTTATGCGGACCAGCTTCTGGGCGTGCTTTACGTGGAAACCTCCACGCCCTGGGACTTCGCGGACGAAGAGATTACCCTGCTGCAGACCCTGGCCGACCAGGCCTCCGGCGCCCTCCACAACGCGCTCACCTTCCAGCGCGCCCAGGAGCAGGCCATCACCGACGGCCTTACCGGCGTCAAAACCCACCGCTTCTTCATGGAAGCGCTCTCCGCCGAGTGGAAGCGGTCCACCCGCGCCGGCCGGCCCTTCTCCCTGGTGCTCATGGACTTGGACCGCTTCAAGTTTGTGAACGATTTTTACGGGCATCTGGAAGGCGACGTCGTGCTCCAGTGCGTCGGCAAAATCCTGGAGCTCAACTGCCGGCGTTCCGACGTGGTGGCGCGCTACGGCGGAGATGAATTCGTGGTGCTGATGCCGGAGACCAACGTGGACCAGGCCCGGCAGCTCGCCGGAAAGCTGCGCTCCTGCGTCGTCTCCGATCCCACCCTGCGCGAGAAAAATATTTCCGCCAGCTTCGGCATCGCCGCCTTTCCCCTCCACGGCTCCACCCCGCAGGAGCTCATCCAGGTTGCGGACGCCTCCATGTATGTCTCCAAGCACCAGGGCGGCAACGCCGTCTCCACTGCGGACCACTACGATACCGACGAAGCCCGCCGCTGGAAGCGCGATGTGCTGGAAGCCTATCTCGGCGTGGAGCTGAAACGGCAGTTCACCACCGGCCCGCAGGCCTTCGACGAAATCCTGCGCCGCCTCCAGCATTTCGTCGAATCCCTCTCCGGCAATCTGCTCGGCGTTTCCGATAACGGAGAAGACGCCGCCGGCGGGCAGGCACCGCTGACCAGCGCGGTCATCGAAACCCTCACCCAGTTGGCCATCGCCATTGACGCCAAGGATCCCTACACCCAGGGTCACTCCCAGAAAGTCTCCGCCTACGGCGTGATGATGGCCCAATCGCTGGGCCTCACTCCCAGCGAAGTCGAGGAAATCCGCCTCTCCGGCCTGCTGCACGACGTGGGTAAAGTGGGCATCCCCGAATCCATCTTGAACAAGCCCGGACCGCTGGACACCTCGGAATGGGAAATCATGAAGACGCACGCCGCGCTCGGCGCGCAGCTTCTGGGACCGCTGTGCGATCTTCCGCTCTCTGCCGGGGAGCCGGCCACGGTTTCTGCGGTGCGCAAACTGGCCGGCCGGTTGCGGGAAAATGTTCTGCACCACCACGAATTCTTCGACGGCTCCGGCTATCCCGATCAGCGCGTGGGCACGGAAATTCCGCTGGGCGCTCGGATCATCGGCCTGGTGGATTCCTACGACACCATCACCAGCGATCGCATGTACAAGCGTGGCCGGGCCACCCGCGAGGCCATGGCCGAACTGGAACGTTGCGGCGGAGCCCAGTTTGACCCCGAACTGGTCCGCGCCTTCCTCGAAGTCTTGCGCCGCCT
>DATIYQ010000129.1:0-5971 GCA_035517515.1 Binatia bacterium | reverse complement strand
CGCACGCGCTGGCCTTCACGCAGCATCTCCACCGAACGGCCCTTCAGCGATTTCGCGCCCGTGCCAATGGACCGCTCCACCAGTTGGTAATGCACGTAGCGGAAGCGCTGGAACAGCTCGTCGAAATCGCACATCGCTTCCGCCACCGCGTAAGCCGGGCCGTGGGAATACTCCGAGTTGTAGATTTTCTCCACGCTCAGCCCATGCTGTTCCAGGTAATTCTTCCGGAAGCTCTCCCAGAGATTTCCCGGCATTTTCAGGATCACGCGGAAGCCCGGCGATTCCTGCCCGCTGCCGTTCCCCAGCCGCAGGCGGATTTCCTGGTACTCCTTCGGCGACATGGTTTCCAGCAGCGCGAGCTGCTCGATCATCAGCCGCAGCGCCACGTTCACCCGGCGGAAGAGCGTCACCACGCGCTGCGTATCTTCCTTTGCCAGGTAGTCGTCCACGTCCAGCAGCGTGTAGCCGATTAGCTTCATCCACAGCTCCTCCACCTGGTGGACGATTTGGAATTGCAGCTCGTCGGCGTTGCAGAATTCGTGGAAATCCTTCTGGCAGGAGAGCAGCGCCTTGGTGTTGAGGTACAGCTCGTAGTCGAGTGTGCCCTCGCCGTTCATGATCGAATAGAAATGTTCCCGGTCCATGTCCGCTCCCAATCGCCGCGGGGCCGCGGCGCGCGCAGTATCGGTTCATCTTACAGCAGATGCGGAGACCCCGCGGGGCTGCGCAGCGGACTTATTTCCCCGCGAGTTTCGTGCCGTACGCCTGCTCCCAGCTAATCACCGGATTGCGCAGCACCCCGATGCCTTCAATCTCGCATTCCACCACATCCCCCGGCTTCAGGTAGAGCGTTTTCGGGTCCGCGCTGAATGCCGCCACTCCGGAGACCGTGCCCGTCGAAAGCACGTCTCCCGCGCTGTATCCCATCGGCGAATAGTGCGCGATGATCTCCGGAATCGTCACCGCCATGCGGCTGGAATTTGAGCTTTGCCGCAACTGGCCGTTCACCCGCAGTTTCATGGACACGTGATGCGGGTCGGGCATCTCGTCCGGAGTCACGATCCATGGTCCCAGCGGACAGAATGTATCGATTCCCTTGCTGAGGCTGAACACCCCGGACTTCATTTCCTCGCGCTGGATGTCCCGCGCTGTCACATCGTTGAAAATCACGTAGCCGCCGATGTAGTCGGCAGCCTCCGCTGCGGAAAAGTGTTTCCCGGACTTCTTCATCACGATGGCCAGCTCCAGCTCATAGTCCAATTCCCGGGTCAGGTGCTCCGGATAAATAATCGGCTCCTCCGGCCCGATGATCGCGTCCACGTTCTGGAAAAAGATGATCCAGGGTAGGACGGGATGCGAGAAGCCCGCCTTCTGCGCCTCCTCATGGTGCTCGCGGAAGTTTCCGGCGGTGTGAAAAAACTTCTTCGGAAGGATGGGCGCCTTCAGCCGGGCCTGCGCCGCGCGATACACAATCGGGTCTCCGTGAATTCCCGTGGCGGCATCCGGCAAATCCGCGGCGTGGTGAAATGCGCTCTGTGCGGCCTTCAGGCTGGCATCGCCGCCCTCGAAGAGTTGCCGCATATTGGGCGGCACGCGCGCCGCGGCCAGGCGCTCCGCGGCCTGCTCGTGCTCGAGTTCCCGGGCGTAATGCGCGTACGCGGCGTTCAGGTCCACCACATCCCCGTTCGCCCGCACTGCGCCGATGCGGCTCACCCCCGCACGCGCTTCAAACGTACAAAGCCTCATCGTTCCTCTCTGCCCGCAGTCCGCATGTGCGGGCCGCGGCCACGGTCATACTAAACAGCGCCATCAAGGATGTCCACGCGCCGCCGCGCGCCCTGGTCACCCACGCCGCTGTAGCCCGCCTCTTCACACGCGGGCACGTTTCGGGCACGTTCCGCGCCCGCTCCCGGTACGTTCCGTGCACGTTCCGGCTTCTTCCGCCCCTCCCCCCCGCTCCTATGCCACCACGTGTTCCAGCTCCGCCAGGCTGGCAACCGTCGCTTCGGGGGCATACCCCAGCCCGTCCGGCGTGGCCCCGGCGCGATTGATCCAATACGTATGGAAGCCAAACGACGTGGCCCCGCTGATATCCCAGAAATTCGAACTGACAAATCCGATGGCTCCTCGCTCCAGCTTGGTGCGCGTGGCTGCGAGCTGATAGACCGCCGGACTGGGCTTGTAAATCTTCACCGTATGCACGCTGAGCACCTGCTCAAATACCTCTGCCAGCCCTGCGTTCTCCACCACGGCGGAAAGCATGCCTGGTGTTCCGTTCGAAAGAATCAGCAGTCTGCGGCCGGATTGTTTCAAGCGCGACAGCGTTTCCACCGCCTCCGGGTATGGCGCCAGGCGGAGGTATTCATCCATCAGCCGCGCCTTCGTCTCCGGGGAGAGCTCCAGCCCCTGCGCGCGGCAGGCGTATTCTAGGGCTGCGAGTGTGATCTTCCAGAAATCCTCGTAGCGGGCCATCAGCGACCGTAGCCACGTGTATTCAAGCTGCTTGGCGCGCCACGCCTGCGCCACCGCCGCTCCCGCCCCCGGAAATTCCCGCTCGCACCCCTGGCCCACCGAGTAGGGATCGAAGAGTGTGCCGTACGCGTCGAACACCAATGCCTTCATCGCTTCTCCCTCCCGCCGCCTCCAGCTCCGCGCCCTCCCGCCAATTTCGGGACGTCACCCACCGGCGTGACGCCGGTCACAGATTGCACCACCACATCCGTGACAAACAAGCCTGATATGTGGCGCGCTCGGCCGCGCGTTGACAACCGCGGGCCGATTGATAATCATGGCGCCATTCCGAGGAGGCCCCGATGGCTACCCGCACCCCTGTCTCTGAAGCTGAAATCAGCCAGCTCCTGCACACTGAGCGGGAAATCGCGCCTCCCGCCCCGTTGGTGGCCCAGGCGCGCATGCGCGACTTCGCCGCCGAGTATCTCCGCTCCGTGGAAGACGCGGAGGCTTTTTGGGAGGCGGCCGCCGCTGAACTCGAGTGGCAGCGCCCCTGGGACAAGGTCTTCGAATGGACTTATCCCACCTTCCGCTGGTTCTGCGGCGCCAAATGCAACATCACCCACAACTGCCTGGACCGCAATGTGCGCGATGGGCGCAAAAATAAAGTCGCCTACATCTGGGCGGGAGAAGACGGCGCTGAGCGCCAGATCACCTACGGGCAGCTCCTGGACCTGGTCTGCCGCACCGCCAACGCCCTCAAGTCCCTGGGAGTGAAAAAGGGCGACCGCGTGATTCTCTACGTCCCGCTGACCATTGAGGGCGTGGCCTCCATGCTCGCCTGCGCCCGCATCGGCGCGGTGCACTCCGTGGTCTACGCCGGGTTCAGCGTGCAGGCCCTGCGCAGCCGGATTGAAGACGCCCACGCCGAGGTGATCGTCACGGCGGACGTTGGCTACCGCCGTGGAAAGCTGGTGCCGCTCAAGGCCATCGTGGATGGCGCCATTGACGGCCTGGACTTCGTCCGCAACGTGCTGGTGCTCCGCCGGCAGAAGCCACAAATCGAGCTGGCTTCCGCGCGCGAAGTGGACTTCTACGATCTGGTGAATCGCCAGGACGCGGATTGCCCCGCCGAAGTGATGGATTCCGAGGATCCCCTCTACATTCTCTACACCAGCGGCACCACCGGAAAGCCCAAGGGAGTGGTGCACGTCCACGGCGGCTACATGGTGGGCACCTACTACCACATGACCCGCTTCTGGGATATCCGCGACGACGACGTGTTCTTCTGCACTTCGGACATTGGCTGGGTGGTTGGCCACTCCTACATCGTCTATGCCCCCCTGCTGGCCGGGGCCACCACGCTCTTCCGCGAAGGCGCCATTGACTTCCCGCATCCCGCGGTTGCCTGGGAACTGGTCGAGCGTTACCGCGCCTCGGTGATGTTCACCGCGCCCACCGCCGTCCGCATGTTCATGCGTTATGGCGAGGCCCTGGTCACCAAGTTCAATGTCTCCTCGCTGCGCTTCTTCACCTGCGCCGGCGAACCGCTCAACCCGGAAGCCTACGAGTGGGCCTACCGCGTGCTCTGCGGCTCCGGCAAATGGGGCTACGCCGCGGACAATTGGTGGCAAACCGAAACCGGCGGGCCGTGCCTGGGAACTCCCTGCACCCTGCCCACGCGCCCGGCAAAAGTCGGTAAGCCCCTGCCCGGCGTGATCGCCGAAGTGGTGGACCGCCAGGGCAACCGCCTGCCGCCCAATAAGGGCGGCCTGCTGGTGCTGCGCCGTCCCTTCCCGCACCTGTTCCGCACCGTGTTTGGGGATCCGCAGCGCTACGCGCGCGATTGGGGCATCGTCCCCAACGCCTACACCACCGGCGACGTGGCCATCTGCGATGAAGACGGCTATTTCACCGTGGTGGGCCGCGCCGACGACGTGCTGAATGTGGCCGGCCACCGCATCGGCACCGCAGACGTCGAAAGCGCCCTGGTCAGCCATCCGGCTGTGGCCGAAGCCGCCGTCATCGGCCGCCCTGACCCCATCAAGGGCGAAAACATCAAGGCGTTCGTCATCCTGCGCGCCGGGCACGCCGTCACCCCGGAGCTCGATGCCACCCTGAAGGACCACGTGCGCAATACCCTTGGCGCCATCGGCGTCCCCGCGGAAATCTCCGTGGTGGAAAAGCTGCCCAAGACGCGCAGCGGCAAAATCATGCGCCGCCTGCTGAAGGCCCAGGAACTGGGCCAGGAAGTCGGCGATATCTCCACTCTCGAAGAATAATCACCTGAGTGGATTGCTCTGCCCGGCATCACCAGGCCGGCAGGGAAACATTACAACTGCGTCTTTTCGCACTGCCCATTTTCCGCCCTAAATCGAGCGAGTAGAATAGGCCGGTTGCCAGTGCCGGGCGTGACCAGCGGACCGCCAGGCCGTTATCCATCTGTGGGGAGTGGATCGGACCTATCATGGCCGCAAACGTCTTCACGCGCCTGGACCAAAGCCCCGCGTGGAAGTTTTTCAGCGTACTGCCCAGAGCCAGCCGCACCCTGGCGTTTGGCTGGTGGGCGATGCTGGTGTTGCGCGGGCTGCTCCCGGCAATGTTCGCAGTGGCCATGGGCGTATTGGTGGGAGCCATGGGCCGCGGCGCATCGCTGGCCGCGCCACTGGCGTTCGCGGGCGCGGTCTTCGTCCTGCTCCACGTTTTGCCTCCACTGCATCAGGCCACCGGCGCGAACCTCGGCAGCCAGACCGCTGCCTGGCTCTATGACCAGTTGACTGGCGCCTGCGTTCATCCGCCGGGAATGGGCCACCTCGAGGACCAGCGCCTCACCACCGATCTGACCATGGCCCGCGACTTTGACCTGGGAATTACCGGGCCGCCCCTGGCCATCGCCATGGATTTCGTGGCTGCGGAAATGGTGGCCATGGTCGGCGGCCTGGTCTCCACGGCAGTGCTCTTCGCCTATGCGTGGTGGGCCGGCCTGCTGCTGGCCACCGCATGGCTCGCCACCCATTGGTTGTTGCGCGAAAGCGCGGTGTGGCGCGACCGCAACACCGATGAAGTGCGCGCGGCGCAGCGCCAGGCCGAGTACGCCTACCGTCTGGCCGTGGATGCGCCTGCGGCGAAAGAAGTGCGCCTGTTCGGCCTCGCCGGGTGGACCGTGGATCGTTTCACCGCCGGACGCAAGCGCTTGCTCGATCTTCAATGGCAGGCCACCCGCCTGCGTGAACGTCCCGTCCTCTGGAGTCTGTTGCTGGTGCTTTCCGCAAACGTCCTCGTGTTCTGGATGATGGCCCAGGACGCGTTCGCCGGCAGGCTCGCGGTCGCCCGCCTCGTTACCTTTGCCACTGCGGCCATCGGCGCCGGCACCATCGCGTTCGGCGGGCTTTCCTGGGCCCTGGATGGCTGTGCCGCGCCGGTAGGTGCGGTGCTCCGTTTGCGACCCGCGATGGCCGCCGCCGGAGCGATGCTTCAGGGCTCCCGCGCCGCGGCCGGCATGCCCGCGCGCGAAATTCGT
>DATIYQ010000128.1:0-16131 GCA_035517515.1 Binatia bacterium | reverse complement strand
TGACAGCGACGTGCGCGTCACGCCGGAATACCTGCGGCGCGTGGCGGAGCCCTTCCGCGAGGCGCATGTGGGCGCGGCCACGGCCATGTACCGCGCGGAGACCCATGGATCGCTGGGGGCGGAACTGGAGGCCATCGGCATCACCTCGGATTTTCAGGCCGGGGTCCTGGCGGCATGGAGGCTGGAGGGAGTGAAATTCGCTCTGGGCGCGACCATGGCGTGCACGCGCCAGGCGCTTCTGGCCATCGGGGGATTCGAAGCCATCGCCGATTACCATTCCGATGACTACGAACTGGGGAGCCGGATCGCGGCCGCGGGCTACCGCGTGGAGTTGCTGCGTGATCCGGTGAGTCTGGTCTATGCCCCGCTGACGCTCGGTGAATTTGCCGCCCATCAATTGCGCTGGGCGCTGACCACGCGGTTTGCGCGGCCCGGCGGACATTTTGGGCTGCTGCTGACGTTTGGGCTTCCGTGGGCCGTGCTGGCCGCGGTGCTGGCGCCTTCCACCGCGGTGGCGGGCGCGTATCTGGGGGCGTACGTGGTGCTGCGGCTGGCGGAGGCCTGGACGGTGGGCGTGTGGGGACTGCGCGATGATTTGCTGCGGCGCAGGATGTGGCTGCTGCCGTTGCGCGATGCCTGCTGGTTTTTCACCTGGGTGGCCAGTTATTTTTTCACGCGCATCCGCTGGCGGGGCAGCGAATATCGCGTGGTGGCGGGGAAATTGGTGCCGGTGGCGGGGGCGAGTGATGCGGTGCGGGCGGAGACGGCGGCGCGGTAGGGTCTGCGAAGGCAAAGCGGGGGAGAAGAGGACAGGCGGGAGAGGACAGGCTGAAAGCCTGTCCTACGGCTGGGTTGACGGAAATCCGCTGTGCGAATACAGTAGATAGACACGCCCCGTCCCGCAGCTACGGGATCCGGGGCGTTTCGTTGTGACCTCGACCGGCTGGGAGGTCGTACAATCGGCAGTACATCAGACTCTGGATCTGATTATCCTGGTTCGAGTCCAGGCCTCCCAGCCAAATTTCAGCTCTGATTCTGGAACGTTCGCCCGCCGGTTTGCCGCCCAAACCATTCTCCCGAACCTTCAAAGTGTCAGCTCGATCCGGCGTCTGGCTGGCGCGTTCGGGAGAGTGCCACCCAGAGGGAGGCGAGCAGGGTGAGCGCAAGAAGCGAAACGGCGGGACCGAGGGTGCGATCGGTGGTGTGGCCGAACCAGACGCGGACATCGCTGTGGCCGGCGGGCACAGGGATGACCATCTGGCCGGTGTCGCTTTCCGTTTCGGGAGTAAGAGCCGCGCCATTGACCGTGGCGCGCCACGGGCGGTAATTCACCAGGTGCAGCCGGATGCGCGCCGGTTCCGGGGCATCCACGGTGAAGCGCTTTTCTTCGGTGTTCCAGAGCGTCACGGCGGTTTTCAATCCCGGCGTGTCGGCCTCGTCGCCCTCCTGGTCCACGGCCACCAGGCGGGGCGCATCGGCCTGGAGTTTTTCGGGGTCCACGGCTTTGGGCAGGAATTCGTCCACCACCCCTTCATAGCCTTCGACGGAATTTGCCGCGGCCACAAGCTGGTGGATATCGTCGGGCATCCAGGGCGCGAGCCGCAGGACACCTCCGCCCAGCGCAATCCAGGGAATGGCCACCAGCAGCGCCCAGGGCCACGTGCGGCGGCCCGCGGCCGCTGCGCGGCCCATTGCGGCGATGATGGCCATGGCCAGCGCCAGGTTCAGGATGTAGAGCGAGCGCCAGGGAAATTCCGCCATCCAGATGCGCGGCAGGATGCGCCAAACGGGCTGGCTCCAGGGAAACAACAGGAGCGCATAAACGGCAGCGAGGGCGCAGAGTACGGGCAGGCCGGCGCGCTGTGAATCGTCCTGCTGCGCGCGGGACTGATGCAGCCCACGGATGGCCAGCGGAAAGGCGGCACCGGCCAGGGCCATCTCCGCGCAAGCCAGGGCCGAAACCAGCAGATTGAATTCGGTGTGCGGCCCATCGTCGCTGCGATGAAACAGGAAGTTGTTCCACAGGCTCAAGCCGCCGGAAAACGCGCCTTCGCTTTGAATCCAGCCCATTTCGTTGGCGATGGGGACGATGTAAAACGCGGCCAGACCCAGTCCCAGAGCCATTCCCACGGCCCCGCGCAGCAGTGTGCGCAGGGAACGGCCGCGGATGGCCAGCCACAACAGGACAAACCCGAGGCCGTAGCTGCCCAGCACCGCCGCCGGAACATTGGAAAGCCAAAGGCCCGCGAAGGCGGGCGCGAACGCCAGCGCCGCGCGCATTCCGGCGCGGTCCGGGCGCGCCAGGCGGAGCATGTGGAGAAATGCCAGCGGGAAAAACGCGGAGGCCAGCAGCTCCGCGTAGGCGCAGCGGTGGGTGAAGACGAGCAGGAGGTATGGATTGAGCGCATAGAGCGCCGCGGCCCAGCCCGCCGGAGCCGGCGTGAACCACTCCCGGGCCAGGCGCCAGGCGGCCACCGCGTTGGCCAGCACACAAATCCACACGTAGACGCCGGGCAGCAGCACGCCGGGCAGAAGCGTGGCCAGCAGTCCGCCGAGCAGCCAGGAAAATGGCGGGTAAATGATGAACCGCGGATCGCCAAAGGCGTAATGTCCGCCGCCCGACCAGTGGGGATAGAAGACGCCCTCGTGCCAATGGCGGGCCACGTCAATCCAGTTGGGCAGATGGAATTCGACGTCGTGGCCGGAGACGTTTCCAAACACCATCAGGGGAACCACGGCGAGGGTGGCCAGCGCCGCAGCCATAGCCAGGGCCAGTGCCCATTCGCCGCGGGCGGGAGAATCGGGCCGTGGGCTGGTGTCGAGAGAGTCCATCGCAGCAGCATGGGAAGGATAACCGGAGAGGGTGCGGAAGGCACAGGGGTGATGGAGTTGGGCGCCGCGGAAGCCGCGGGGACGGCGCCCGGGCGGGGCGCGGTAAAAGGGATGAGCCGCGGAACTCCGGGCCAGTGCCCAGAGGGGTATCCCTGGCCGCAGGTACGATTGACAATGAACGCGAGGCGCTGGAAGATTCAGCGGTAAGGCTCGCATCGCACACTCCACATGCGCCAGTTTCTGTTGATTGCGGGATTGCTCGCCGCGGGGTCGTTTCTCTCCGCGGTCGAGCCGGACCGCGGTCCGGAGGTGACGCTGCGTCCGCCGGCGGAAACCACGCTGGCGGCGGTGGGAGACATCCTGCTCGGGCGCTCGCTGGGCACCATGATGGAGGCCAGCGGCAACTACTCGATGGCGTTCGAGAATATGGAGGCGGAGCTATCCAGCGCGGATATCGCCTTCGGCAACCTGGAGGGGCCGTTCTGCGGCGAGCCGCCCTATCCCGGTGAGGGAATGGTATTTCGCGTGCGTCCCGCGGCGGTGGCCGGGCTGGTGCACGCGGGATTCGACGTGCTATCGGTGGCCAACAATCATTTCGACAACGGCGGCGATGCGTGCATCCGCTACAGCCTGGAGCACCTGCGGCAGGCGGGGATCGCCACGGCAGGGGCCGGAGAAACTTACCAGGCGGCGCACCGCCCGGCGATTGTGGTGCGTCACGGGGTGCGCTTTGCGTTCCTGGGTTACACCTATGCGGAGCTGAACGACACGCCGGAGGCCACGCATCCGGTGATCGCCGGGCGGCATCCGGAGCGCGTGCGTGAAGACGTGGCCGCGGCGCTCCGCCAGGCGGATGCCGTGATCGTCTCCCTGCACGACGGGACGGAGTACACGGCGCGCGTGGCCAGGGAGACGGAAGAGTTCTGCCACGCGGCTATTGACGCCGGAGCGGCGGTGGTGCTGGGGCATCACCCGCACGTGCCGCAGCGCATCGAGCAGTATCACGGCGGCTGGATTTTCTACTCGCTGGGAAATTTTGTTTTCCAGCAGTACACACCGCCGGAGGTGCAGACGGCGATCCTGGCGCGGATCACATTTTCGGGGGCGCAGGTGAAGCGGGTGGAAGCGGTGCCGCTGGTGATTGAATGGCACTCCAAACCGCGCCGGGCAGAGATGGCGGAGGGAGCGTTCATCCTGGCGCGGCTGGGGCTGGACCGGTCGGTGTTATGGCCCCCGGTGGAAGCGGCGGAACAAACCGCCTGGAATGCTCCGCCGGGCGTCGTGCCCTTCCACGCCGGGCCGGCGCACGCGCTTGCGGTCAGCGCTTCGCCTCAAACAACTCAATGAGCACCTTGCGCCCGCCGGAGGCGGCCACCAGGAAGAAGTTCACGCGCGTGCCGCCGGCGCCCGGACGTGGCTGGTCATAGACCGGAGCAAGCGTAAATCGCTGTTTGAGAATTTTCCCGGCCTCATCAACATTATTCACCGGCAATTCCACCTGCTGAACTCCGGGCCCGAAGCGGTCCAGAAACTTCTGGATGGGCCCCTCATCGTCCACCGGGGTGAGGATATCGAGGCGGATGGAACCGCGATGCAGCTCGAATTCCGCGGTGCTTTGTTCCGCAGGGACCTCCGCGAGGGGCGGCATGTCCAGCTCCTGGCGAATCCGCGCGAACAGGTCGGGAGGCACGGCCACGCCAACGATGGGTTTTCCGGTCACCAGGACGTTGAACTCCGGGTCTTTCCTCCACTGGGCGAACACGTCTTCTACCAGCTCGCAGCCGGCGCGATAGAGCTGGGCGGCGGCGGCGGCGCGTTGTCCCGGATCCGGCCCGGCCAGATCCTCCACGAGACGATTGTAGTCAGTCATGATCCGTCCTTCCGAAGGTCCCCGGCGGGTGCGAGCGGCCGGAGCGGCCGCGGAGGAGCCAAAAGGGAGGTGGCCACCGTCGCCGCCAGCAGCAGCACCACGATCAAAAGCGAAAGTTGAATGGAGAGATGGAACCAGGGACCCGCCAGCATCTTCGCTCCGATGAAGATCAGAATCGCCGCCAGGCCGGCGCCCAGAAACCGCAGCCGCGAGAGCAGCGCGGCCACCAAAAAATAGGAAGCGCGCAGGCCGAGAATGGCGAAGACATTGGATGTATAGACGATGAAAGGGTGACGGGTGACGGAGAAAATTGCCGGGATGGAATCGAAGGCGAAGGCCACGTCCGCGGACTCCACCACCAGCAAGACCAGCAGGAGCGGAGTGGCCATCCAGCCGGAGCGCGGGCCGCGCACCAGGAAATGCGATCCCTGATAGTCCGGGGTGACGGGGAGCAGCCGGCGGGCCAGGCGCAAGACCGGATTGCGATCCACACGGGTTTTCTCCGGGCTATGGAAAAACAAGCGCAGGCCGGCGATCAGCACGAAGGCGCCAAAGAGCAGATTGACCCATTCGAACCGGGCCAGCAGGGCCGCACCGGCGGCGATCAGCGCGCCGCGAGAGATCAGCGCCCCCAGAATTCCCCAAAAAAGCACGCGATGTTGCAATCCGGCGGGAACCGCGAAGTAGGAGAACACCACGGCGAACACAAAGGTGTTATCCAGCGAGAGGGCGCGTTCGATCAGGTAGCCGGTGACGAATTCCAGGCCGCGCTCCGCCCCGAGCATGCGATAGACGCCGGCGGCAAACGCCAGGGCCAGGAGCACCCACAGGACGCTCCAGAGCGCGGCATTGCGGAGACTGAGTGGGGCGCCGGGGCGGTGGAAGACACCCAGGTCCAGCGCAAGAAAGACGAAGAGGGCCAGGTGGAAGCCGACCCAGGCGGAGAGCGGAACCATCTCCCGCAGTCTAGCTTACAAATCCTACGGTTTCTTATCGGAGTTCAGGTTGGAAAGCTCGACGCGCGTGGTGAGCCCGGGGCGAATTTCGATGGGCACGTTCCAGCGGAGATGGAGATCGCCGCTCAAGGCTTCGCCCTCCAGTGTGGAGAGGGTGTAGGTGCCGGGAGAGGCTTCAAACGCCCCGCGGCCGTCGAGGTCGGTGTCCGTTTTCGCAGCCAGGTAGTGCGTCTGGGCCTCGCCCAGCGCCGTGCGGCGGGCGTCTTCGTGCCAGTGCCCCTGAACGACCTGCCACTCCGGCGTGGGATCACTCTGATTCAGGATGGTGTCCATGGCCTCCAGGGAATCCGGGTGCGCGGCCAGGTATTTGCGCAGCAGGGGCTCGTAGGTCTTCATGGCCGCCTCGTACTTCTTGGGATTATGGATGCGGTCGTCGGGATTGAACTTGGGCTCGGGAAATCCCTGGCCCAGTCCGCTCAGGTTGCTGGCCACGTAAGCGTCCAGGAATTCCGGGACGTGAAAGAGGTCGTCCGGGGTGAGCACCTTGCGGAATTGAGGTCCGCTGATGGTGACGGTGTGATGCTGCTTCATCCAGGCTTTTAATTCCTTGCCCAGAGGAAGGGCATCCACAAACGCGTCCAGATTCGGCGCGGGCATTCTCTCTTCCACATCGTGCTGGATCTCGCGGAAGGATTTGCGAAGCAGGTAGATGGTGAGTTGGCGAGCCGGCTCAGGGCGGCCGGAAACGGGGGTGAGCAACACGATGAACTCCACGCGCCCGCGGGCCGGGCCGGCTTGCGCAAAGGCAGCGGCGGCGGCGATCAGCAGCCACGCGCCGGCGGCCCAAACCCGGTTTGAAAAGTGTCCCATCGACCGGAATCGTAGCAGAGAACCGCGGCGCAGAACGATGCAAATGGGAGGCAGTTGCGAAGACGTCCGGTGATTAGAGCAGACGGAAGGTGACTTCCACGGTGAGATCCACGGGAACCGGCCGGCCACCGGGGCCAATCACCGGCTTGAAGCGCCATTGGCGCACGGTGGTGAGGGTATTCTCATCCAGCCCCATCCCCAGGCCGCGCATCACGCGGACATCCGCGGTGCGCCCATCGGGGAGGATGGTGACTTCCACCAGCACGGTGCCCTGGTAGCGCGCCTTGCGCGCTTCTTCGGTGTACGGCGGCTGCGGGCAATAGACGCAGGTGGGCTCACCGATGCCGTCGCGGCCTACATGAAAGTGGCCGCCGCCGATTCCGCCGCCCTCACCGGGACCCACGCCCGGGCCGGAGCCACTGCCCACGCCGCCCCCGCTGCCGGTGCCGATGCCGGCGCCGGAGCCGGGGCCGTTGGATTGGGTGACCATGGCGGCGAGCGGGTCGCCATAGTTCGGCAGGTTCGGCTGCGGCAATTTGATTTCCGGCGGGACCACCACGGAGGGAATGACGGCCAGCGCCGGGTTGGGATTCATGATCACGACCGTGGGAGGCGCCAGGGGCGTCTGCAAAGATTGTTTGGGCAGCCGGCCCTTGCTGGCGGGAATCGGGTTGTGGTCGCCGCCGCCGCCCCCGCCACCCATCCGGTCGTTCCCCTTGGGAGCCTTGAAGACGTAGGGCGACAAATCGGTGAGATCCACCATCTTCACATCCGCGTTCTTGGCCTCGGTGACCGTGGTGGCAAGCTCATGCAACAGGGGAATTCCCAGGCCGGCAACGATGGCCACATGCACCAACAGGGAGAGCAACCGGGCGCGCGCGGCGTGCTCATCTTTTGTCCAGATGTCCTTGGGCGGCGGCCCCGGCGGGCTGGAAATCTTCAGGGGAGGCAGCTTGGGCGGAGAGAAAAATTCGCGCAGGTTTTGGAGAAACGAGGTGCTGGTCCAACGCACCATCAGCGGCGAGCCAGTGCCGCCGCGCGGCAGGCTCGGCTCCGGGCCCATCGCGGTTTTCAGATTTTCCAGGAAACCGGGGCGGGCGCTCTCAATCGAAAACGGCACCTGGCCGAGCCGGGCGGGAATGCGCACCGGCCGCTCGGTGAGGAACTCCATGACGCTGGAGAAAAAGGAGCCGCCCCAGCGCTCCTCCTCCACCAGAAGCCGAGGCACGCGCTGTTTGGGTGCCGAGTCGGGTTCCGGCTTCGGCGGATGATATTCGAAGGGGTTGAGAGGACTCGCCATTCCCGTCGCTGCCCGGTGGTCGCAACGCGCTCCGGGGCCGGTCACCACGGACGACTTCACGTGGCCACCGCCGACTGCCGGGCGCTCTATAGCTCCGATTCTCTGGAGCAAGAGAAGGATGCCTGCCGGGTCCGGCTGACACCCTCCGCGAATCATTGTAACATACTGAGTTTCGCGGAGGATGTGCGGTTTCCGGCGGTGTAACTCGCTGCGGAAAGCAGAGCGCCAGACGAACCCCGATGCCCGAAACGGTAAACCTGAAAAGCACCCTGAACCTGCCGAAAACGGAGTTCGCCATGAAGGCCAGCCTGCCGCAGAGCGAGCCGCGGCAACTCGCGGAGTGGGAGTCCGCGGGGACCTACCGGAAGGTGCTGGCGGCGCGCGAGGGCGCCCCTGTTTACGTGTTCCACGATGGACCGCCCTACCCCACGGGGCACATCCATCTGGGCACGGCGCTCAACAAGATCTTGAAAGACATGGTGGTGCGCTCGAAATCCCTGGCGGGATTTCGCGCCGCGTTCATCCCGGGATGGGATTGCCACGGCCTGCCCATCGAGACGCAGGTGGAGAAGGAACTGGGCGGAAAGAAGGGCGCGGCCAATCCCGTGGAGTTCCGCAAACTGTGCCGCGAATATGCGGCGCGCTATGTGGAGGCGCATCGCAAGCAATTCAAACGCCTGGGAATTTTCGCCCAATGGGACCAGCCGTACCTGACCATGGACCCGCACTACGAGGCGGTGATTGCCGGAACGTTTCTGACCGTGCTGGAGCGCGGCTACGTCTATCGCGGGCGCAAACCCGTGTACTGGTGCCTGCACGACCGCACCGCGCTGGCCGAAGCGGAGGTGGAGTACGAGGATCACACCAGTCCGTCCATCTGGGTGAAATTTCCGGTGGCGGCGGGAAGTGCCGCGGGACTGCCCGGTGAAGGTGTCAGCGCGGTC
Source organism: Binatia bacterium (assembly GCA_035517515.1). GTDB lineage: Bacteria > Acidobacteriota > Terriglobia > Acidiferrales > UBA7541 > JOPF136. The sequence continues at coordinate 7,359 of DATIYQ010000128.1, read as the reverse complement.
ATCTGGACGACGACTCCGTGGACGCTGCCCCACAACCGCGCCTTGTGCTTCCATCCGGACCTGGAGTACGCGGTGTTTGAGACACCGGCCGGCGCGCTGCTTTTTGCGCGGGAGATGACCGCGCTGGTTGCCGCGGGCACCGGGCTGAAGATCGGCGCAGAGCGCGGGCGGTGGAAGGGGCGGGAGCTGGAAGGGCTCAAATTCCAGCATCCGTTCCTGCCGTTCCAGGTTCCCGCGGTGCTGGCCACCTACGTGACCACGGAGCAGGGCAGCGGCATCGTGCACACCGCACCGGGGCATGGCGCGGACGACTTTTACACCGGGCAGCGCTACGGGCTGGAAACGTATGCGCCGCTGGACGATGAAGGGCGCTATACGGAGGGCCTGCCGGAGTACAAAGGCAAAACCGTGTTCGAGGCCAATCCCGCGGTCGTGGCCCTGCTGCGGGAGCGCGGGGCGCTGCTGGGCGAAGGAAAACTGACGCACAGCTACCCGCACTGCTGGCGGTGCCATCGCCCGGTCATTTTCCGGGCCACGGAGCAGTGGTTCATTGGCATCGAGAAGAATGATCTGCGCCGGCGCACACTGGAGGCCATCCAAAAGGTGAAGTGGATGCCCTCCTGGGGCCTGGAGCGCATGCACGGCATGGTGGCGGACCGGCCGGACTGGTGCATCTCCCGCCAGCGCTTCTGGGGCGTGCCGATTGTGATTTTCTACTGCGAGGGATGCGGCGAACGCCTGGAGGATGCCGCGGCGCTGCGCCACGTGTTGCCGTTTTTCGAGCGCGAGGGCGCGGACGCCTGGTACGCGCACACGCCCGAAGAACTGCTGCCGCCGGGAACAAAATGCCGCTGCGGCGCGTTCCGTTGGAGGAAGGAGACGGACATCCTGGACGTGTGGTTCGACTCCGGCTCCAGCCACCTGGCGGTGCTCTCCGGCGGCGACCAGCGCTGGCCCGCGGACATGTATCTGGAGGGGCCGGATCAGTACCGCGGGTGGTTCCATTCCTCGCTGCTGATCGGCATGGCCGCGCGCGATGGCGCGCCCTACCGGGAAGTGCTGACGCACGGTTGGACGCTCGACGAGCAGGGCCGCCCCATGTCCAAATCCCTGGGCAACGTGGTGCTGCCCAGCGAAATCTGCGAGAAATACGGGGCGGACCTGCTGCGCCTGTGGGTGGCCTCGCAGGACTACACCGCGGACGTGCGCATGTCGGAGCGGGTGATGACCCAGCTTTCCGACGCCTACCGCAAAATCCGCAACACCTTCCGGTTCGCGCTGGGCAACCTCTACGATTTCAATCCCGCGCGGGACGCGGTGCGGGGCGCCGAACTGCGCGAGATGGACCGCTGGATGCTCGAGCGCGCCGCGGAACTCGCGGGTAGATGCGCCGATTGGTACGCCTCCTACCAATTCCACCGCGTGTTCCACGATGTGCGCGATTTCTGCGCGGTGGACCTGAGCGCGTTCTATTTCGACGTGCTGAAGGACCGGCTGTACACCTCGGCGCCGGCCAGCCCGGCGCGCCGCTCCGCGCAGACCGCTGTGGAAAGCATTTGCCGGGCCCTGGCTACCCTGCTGGCCCCGATCTGCGTCTTTACTGCTGAGGAGGTGTGGAAGCACATGCCGCGCCGCCCCGGGGATCCCGAGAGCATCCATATGGCCCAATTCCCGCGCGCGGAGCATCTAACAACAGGACTGGCCGCGGCCCGTGCCGCGAAATGGCAGGAACTGGTGGCGGTGCGCGACGCGGTGCTGAAGGCGCTGGAAGAAAAGCGCAATGCGAAGGTGATTAACGCTTCGCTCGAGGCGCGCGTCATCCTGCGCGCCGGGGGGCCACTGGCGGGGCTCCTGCGGGAGTACCAGCCGGTGCTGCCGGAATTGTTCATCGTTTCGCAGGTGGAGCTGGCGCCGCCGGCGGGCACGGATGGGGCTGGCGTCGCCGGGGATGGCGCGGGCGTGGCCGGATTGGCGGTGCAGGTGGAACGCGCCCAGGGCCGCAAATGCGAGCGCTGCTGGAACTACTCCACGCACGTGGGAGAAAGCGCCGCCTATCCCACCGTCTGCGAACGGTGTGTGCCTGCGCTGGACGAGATCGCGCGCACTCCATCCCGATGAATCGCACACCCATTCCCTGGGTCATCTTGTCGCTGGCGGTGCTCACCACCGACCGGCTCACGAAATCCCTGGTCGAGCGGCTGACGCCCCCCGGCTGGCGCCACGCGGTGATTCCCGGATTTTTCGATCTGGTGCACACGCGCAACCCGGGCATCGCCTTCGGCCTGTTCGCCGATTCGCGGTTTCCCGGCACGCGGATTGCCCTGGTGCTGCTCTCCGTAGTGGCCGCGGGAGTGATGGCCTGGCTGCTGGTCTCGGGACGCGCCGGCGGGCAACGCTCCCGCCTGGGGATCGCTCTCATCCTGGGGGGCGCCGCGGGGAATCTTTTCGACCGCCTGCTGGACGGCGGCGTAGTGGACTTTCTGCTGTTTTACGTGCGCGAGCACGAGTGGCCGGCGTTCAACGTAGCGGATTCCGCCATCGTCATCGGCGCCGCTCTGGTGCTGATGGAATTGCTCTTTGCCACCCACCCGGAGACGGAACAGGCCTGACATGCATCCGGTACTTTTTCATCTCGGCCCCATCACCATCCACACCTACGGCACGCTGCTGGCGTTCGGCATCCTGCTGGCCCTGTGGTGGGCGCAGCAGCGCGCGCCGGCCGGCGGCCTGGACCCGGACCGGGTGTGGAACCTGGGCGTGTACATGGTGCTGGCCGCGCTGGCGGGCGCGAAGGTGTGGCTGATTTTTGCGGATTGGGAATATTACCGGCAGAATCCGGGGGACATTTTCAGCCTGAGCACGCTGCAGGCCGGCGGGGTGTGGTACGGCGGGCTGGTGACCGCGGCGGTGGTGGCGGTGCTTTACTGCTGGCGCGCAAAGCTCAAATTCTCTCCCCTCGCGGACGTTTACGCGGCTCCGCTGGCTTTGGGGCATGGGATCGGCCGGCTGGGTTGCTTCTCCGCGGGATGCTGCTACGGAAAGCCGGCCACGGTGCCGTGGGCGGTGACCTTCACGAATCCTTACGCGCACCAGCTGGTGGGCACGCCGCTGGGTGTGCCGCTGCATCCCACGCAACTCTACGAAGCGGCCACCGAGTTCATCAACGTGTTCATCCTGGTGCGGCTGGGACTGGGCAAGCGCCCGCCCGGGCAGGTGTTCGGCGCGTACGTGTTTCTCTACGGCCTCTCCCGCGGCACCATTGAATTCTTCCGCGGCGATCCCGGGCGCACACCGATTGCCGGCGGCACGTTCTCGCTGATGCAAGTCGTGAGCCTGTGCTTGATGCTGCTCGGCGCGTGGCTGTGGTTCCGGCCGCACGCTCCCGCGGCTCCCCAGCCGCAGCGCCGCTCCGGCACCGCCACGGCGTGAGCATGCCTGGCGTCGAACGCCTGGAAGTACCTCCGGCGGAGGCCGGCGAACGCCTGGACCGCTTCCTCGCCCGCCAATTTCCCACGCTCAGCCGCACCCGCCTGGCCGCTCTGATTCATCAGGGACAAGTGCGCATTGCCGGGGCAGCCGCTAAACCCGCACGCCGCGTAGCGCCGGGCGAATGGGTGGAGATTGAAGTCACGCCGCGCGCCCAGATTGGCGCGCGCCCCGTGGAGCTGCCGCTGGAAATTCTCTACGAAGATGAAGACGTGGTGGTGGTGAATAAACCGGCGGGATTGGTGGTGCATCCCGGCGCCGGCACGCGCGCGGAAGAAGCCACGCTGGCCGGCGCGCTGGTGCATCGCTATGGAAGGCTTTCCGCGCAGGGTGGTGGGGAGCGCCCGGGAATCGTCCACCGCCTGGACAAAGGCACCTCCGGCGTGCTGGTGGTGGCGCGCAACGATGCCGCGCACCGCGGCCTGGCCGCGCAGTTTGCGGCCCGCTCCCTGGAGAAGACCTATCTCGCCCTGGTGCACGGCAAACTGAAATCCGCGGCGGGATCCATCCGCCTGGCGGTGGCGCGCGACCTGCGCCGGCGCACGCGCATGACCACGCGGCGGCGGCCGGGGGCCGGCCGGGCCTCGCAAACGGACTGGCGCGCGCTGGCCGTAATCGGCAATTTCACCCTGGTGGAAGTGGCCCTGCGCACGGGACGCACGCACCAGATTCGCGTGCACTTTTCGGCGCTCGGCCATCCCGTCGCCGGAGACACGCTCTACGGCGCGCCGAAAAATCCGGGGGTTTCCGGCGCGGCGATGGCCCCGCTCGGCCGGCCGTTTCTGCATGCCGCGCGGCTGGCGTTCGCGCATCCCCGTTCAGGAAGCCGCGTGGAGGCGCGCGCCCCGCTGCCCGCGGAGCTGCGCCGGTATCTGGAGGCGGTGGCCGGCGCCGCCGGAGTGCCCGTGGCGGAGATTGACGCGGCACTGCGCGGCTACCTATAATTTTTGCGACGTGCGACGCGCTCCCATCCTGCTTCTGACCGTGCTCGTAGCGTGTGGCTGGATGTTTGGCCAGTCCGCCCCGGCGCCGCCGCAGAATCCTCCCGCGGGCCAGCCCCGCCCCGCGGAGCCGCCGCAGGCGCCGCTGCCTTCCGGCCAGACCCTGCGCGTGCCCGTGGACCTGGTGAACGTGATCGCCACCGTGGTCACCCGCCGCGAGAAGCTGGTGACGGATCTGGAGAGGCCGGAATTCCGCGTCTTCGAAGACGGCCAGGAACAGAAGATCGAATTCTTCTCGCGGGAAACGGATCTGCCCCTGCGCATCGGCCTGCTGCTCGATACCTCGAACAGCATCCGCGAACGGCTGGAATTCGAGAAGGACGCGGCCATTGATTTCATCCACAACACGCTGCGGCGGAAGAAAGACCTGGCCTTCCTCATGGTTTTCGACAACGAGCCTTCGGTGATCCAGAACTATACGGATGACCTGGGGGTGCTCACCGAAGCGGTGCAGCGGCAGCGCGCCGGGGGAGGCACGGCGCTCTACGACGCCATCATCCAGGCCGCGGACAAGCTGGGCCAGGCGCCGCCGTCGCCGGACGGCTCGGCGGTGCGCCGGGTGATTGTGGTGATCACCGATGGCGACGACAATCTATCTTCCGCCGCCCGCGGCGCCGCCATTGACGCCGCCGAACGCACCGGCACCGCCATCTATTGCATCAGCAGCAGCACGGAGTGGGTCACGCTCGCCGAAACCAGCGACCCGCGCAAGAAAGTCGAGCGCAAGTTCATGAAGACCCAGACGGACCAGGTGCTCGATGAATTCGCCGGCGAAACCGGCGGGCGCGCGTTTTATCCCTACAGCGTGGACGACCTGGGCCAGTCGTTTCAGGACATCGGCGAAGAGCTGCGCAACCAGTACGCGCTCGCGTATCTGCCGGCGAATCGCGCCGCAGACGGGCGCTTCCGCAAAATCCGCGTGGACGTGGCGCGCAAAGGGCTGATCGTCCGCGCCCGCAAAGGCTATTACCCCCCGCGCCCCGCGGCTCCGAAGCCCGCTCCCAGCTAGCCCCGTGGGACAGGCATTCCTGCCTGTCTCCCTGATTTCCCCTGGCTCGTCCGTGGGACAGGCATTCCTGCCTGTCTCCCGCTCTTCCCCCTGGCCTCGGCAAGCCAGCCATTCCTGTCAGCCATCTCAACACCCGGCGAAGTGCCTCTGTTTCCTGTGTGACTTATAGATTACAATGGGTTGCGCGATGGAAATCCGCCACTACCTCAACCGCGCCGGAGAAGATGTCTTCGAGCAGTGATTGACGCAATTGGCCGATGCCCGCGCCCAGGCCCGGATCGCTGTGCGCATTAACCGGTTGGCCGCCGGAAATTTTGGGGACTGCAAACCCTTGCGCCGGGGCCTCTGCGAGCTGCGGATGGATTGGGGGCCGGGCTACCGCGTGTACTACGCGATGGTCGGCAGGGAATGCGTGCTGCTCCTCTGCGGTGGTGACAAACGCAAGCAGTCTTCAGACGTCGAACGGGCGCTCGAATACCTCAGGGATTATAAGGAAAGGACCGCAAGCCCATGAAACGCAAAGCCAGCACGGGACACGACCAAGCCATCATCCGCCGCCTCCGCAAGGACCCGGATTTCGCCGCGGAGTATCTGAAAGCCGCGCTGGAGGAGCAAGACGAGCCCCGCGTCCTGCTCATCGCTTTGCGCCACCTCGCTCAAGCACAGGGCATCACCAGGGTCGCCAAGGCGGCCGGCATCGAGCGCGAAAGCCTGTACCGGGCACTGTCCGAGCGCGGGAACCCCCGTCTCTCCACGCTCTTCGCCGTCACCAGGGCCATCGGCCTCAGGCTAACCGTCGATATCCCGCACTGAGCCGATCTCGTGCCCCCGGTAGCGCCGGCGTCTTGCCGGCCTTGCTTCAAACTGGACGGGATAGGGACCCAGCCGCGCGGGACGCCGGCGCTACGGAAGCCACACGCGGCGATTCGAGCGAAGCGGAAAGCAGATGTGCCCGGATCACAGATGTAAAATCTGTGGGCTACGGAACCCAGCGCCAGGAGCGTCACTCCTGGCTCAACTTCCGGAGAATGGACTTCGCCAGTCCTTCGTGAATCTCATTGTGGCGGGGAACCGGCTGCGACCTCTTGGTCTTCGGATTCGTGTACCAGTCGTGGCGGCTGCCATGGCGAACCAGGACGCAGCCGAGCTCTTCGAGCTTTTGCACCAGCTCGCGCCGCTTCATTCAGCCACAACCAGCTCTTCCACTTTGCGCACGTAAGGCACTTCGCCCGACTCAAGATCCACAAGCAGGTCCTTGAGATTGTCCATCAGTTCCTGCTTGGACCGGCCTTGAGTCTGGTAGTCCGGATAGTCATTCAGGAATCCCAGGTAGAACTCCCCGTCCTTCCAATATGTAAATTTCAGCGTTTTCATTCCGGAACTCCCGCAAAATGGTCGGAGGAAGAATTCGCCCGCAGGCACTCTCCCCTGCCAAAAGTGTACAACGCCTTCCGAACTTGAAAACAAAATTTGAAATCTCAGGTTGTTGCCGCGCTGGCGGGTGGCCTGGGCGGGCGAGCCCGGCCGCCTGCGCTTCGCACTCCGCACAATCTCTTGATCCCCGCTTGGTGTAGCGGGGCCCTTTTTCGGAGTGCGGCGGCTCGACGCCGCTTTTCGTAGGGGCGCTGCTCGTCACGCTTCGTGATCCTCAGCCCGCAGCGGCGGCCGAGGGGGCTGCGCCCCGCGAATCGCTCTGCGGCCCGCGTAGCACAGGCTTTCAGCCTGTGCTCTCATCCGTGCCGCCTCCCCGGCGGCCTCCATCGGATTGAGGCCTGCCCGCCGTGGCGAGGACCCGTTTTTTCCCGAAGCTCGCTACTGTTTCCGTCCCGTGAGCCGTGCGGGCAGACGAGACGGAAACTGGGA
>DATIYQ010000127.1:0-5799 GCA_035517515.1 Binatia bacterium | reverse complement strand
GCGGAAGCGCAGCACCTTGCCGCTGGAGGGATCGAGCAGCAGCAGTTCTCCGCCGGGGGCTACGGCAATGGCCGCACGCGTATCCGCGCTGCCGGAAGCCAGCGCGATGCGCGCGGCCAGATCCTGCTGGAACACCGGAGCTCCATCCAGCCGCCACACCAGCAACCGCGGTGGGGCGGCATCGAAGCAGAACAGAAAGCGATCCGAAGCCGCCAGACTCACTGGATTCTTCGTGGCCAGGCCGCCCGAGCCCGCGCGGTCCCAGGTGGAGAGCAACTCGCCGCTGGCGGAAAAATGAAGCACCTTGCCGCCGGCCTGATCCGCGACGAACCACGAACTGTCCGGGGCCACGGCCAGGGCCACCGGCGAGCCTACGCGCGGCGCGTGCTTATCGCCGCGTCCCACCAGGCGCAGCAGCCGGCCGCGATCGGTGTATTCCGCCACCGCGCCCAGGGCCGCGTCCGCCACGAACAGGTCGTTGTCCGCGTCCACCGCCAGCGCCGAGGGCGCGCGAAACCGGCCCAGACCTCCGGCACGCTGCTCGTGGTCCGGATCCCCGGTGGGAGAAAAAACGAGGACGCGGCCCGAACGCCCGTCCGCTGTGTAGATTTCGCCATCCGCGTCCGCGGCCACCGCCACCGGATTGGCCAGCCGCGGGTCGTCGAACGCCAGCAGCGGATGGCCGTCATCGGTAAATTTGTGCAGATAACCGGAACCGGCATCGGCGATGTACACCCGGCCAAACGGGTCCACGGCGATGGCCGCAGGAAGACTGAGATTGGCCGGGCCGTCTCCGCGCGTGCCCCACTCGCCGATGTACTCCAACTGCGGGCGGGCCACCGGGCGAATCGGCGGCGCGCTTCGCGCGTCCTGCGATGCTTCCATCGCTCGCACCAGAGCCGGTCCGAAGAGCGCCAGCGCGGCCGCGCCAGCGCTGATGCAAACGGCCAACTTCCATCGCATTCCCCGGCCGCGCGGCGCGCCGGCTGCGGCCTCCGCATTGCCCGCGTCCAACCGCATCATGCACCCCGGCCGCGCCCCGCGGGCCGGCCCTTCGCCGGCGGATGGTGATCCGTCCGGTGCACAGAAGTCTGGTGCATGGTGTACTCGCGCTGCTCCGCACCTGCCTTCCCCTGGTTCGTGAACGAAAACGAGGCGTTGCCTCCCGGCGCCGTGGCCGCGTGGACGCGAATGGGCAGGCTCCCGCAGAGATTGCTTTCCACGAATGCCGTCTCGTATCGCTGGCGTTCCGCGCCCCAGGTGTAGACGCGCAACAGCGTGAAAGCGCAGTCCTGTCCCTCCGGCCCCTGGATTCCCGCCACCAGGAATTGCGGTTTCTGTCCCCCGGAGTTCGCCGCTTCCTGCTCTTCGGAGGGCGCCGGCGGGGCACCGGGCGCGTGCAGCGCAGGCGCCGCACCACTCCCAGGCGTGCCCGCGGGCACACGGCTCAGTTCGAACCAGCCCACAAACCGGTATTGATTCGAATAATCCAGCAGCTCCGCCGGAATCTCGTATTTCACAAAACGCCGCAGCACCCAGCCGGCCACGTTTCCGGCCGTCTCCGTGTTGGCGCGCACCAGCATCCAATCCTCGTTCCGGGCTTCCGGCTGCTCGCGGCCCGCGTCGCGGTCTTTCGGCGCGGCCGCATCCTCGCTGGCTTCGGGGACGAACTCCGCGGTGGCATGCTCCAGCACTTCGAGCGCGGTTCCGCCGCGGAACTGGTACACCCGGGGCGCTTTGCGACCGGGTTCCACGTGCGCGTTGACCAGCTTGTCCGTGGTGGCTTGCGCCTGGACGGGCAAGGAGGCCGCGCGATCCGCCAGCGCACGCGCCCGGCGCCACAGCGCGGAATCCATCAGCGATTTCTCCTCCGTCCAGCCGATAGCCGCCAAAGCCGTGCGCACGCGGAGCTGATCGTTTTTCTTCTCCAGGATTTCCACGCGCTCGCCGTAGCGAAGTGTAGCCACGGGTTGGCGGACCTGCGCCTGGCTGCTCCACACAGTCACGCTGCGGTCTGCAGCAAAGGCCTCTTCGCCGTGTTCTTCCGATTTGGCGCACGCCGCAAGCCAGCAGGCCGAGACCGCCGCGCAGGCCAGCGCCAAGCGCCGCCGGCGGCTGCGGGTCCGGGATGGTGTCCGATCAGGGAGCATCGCCAAAGGAAATTCCCACCGCGCGCGCTGCGCTCACGCGGTCGCTTGCCGGATCCACTGTGTGGATTCTGCCGGTGGCTTCGCCGAGCGCAACGGACTCGATCCGCGTCCCACGCAGCGTCACCATTCGTCCAAACTCGCCCCGCGCGATTAACTCCACCGCCGCCACCCCGAAGCGTGTTGCCAGGATGCGGTCGAAGGGCGAAGGAGAACCACCCCGCTGCACGTGGCCGAGAATGGTTACGCGCACATCCTTGCCGGTGGCATCCGATATTGAATTGCCGACGAGCACCGCGGGGCTGCGCACCTTGGCGGTGGGAAACGGGCGCCCCATCGCGTCCGCAGCGGGCAGCCGCACTCCCTCTGCCACCACCACCAGGCTGAAGCGCCGGCCGATGGCGTCGCGCCGCCGGATGGCGGCGCACACATTCTGGATGGTAAATGGAATTTCCGGAATCAGGACCACGTGCGCGCCGCCGGCGATCCCGGCGTGCAGGGCGATCCACCCCGCATCGCGGCCCATCACCTCCACCACCATCACGCGATTGTGGCTTTCCGCGGTGGTGTGCAGGCGGTCTATCGCGTCTGTGGCCACGTGCAGCGCGGTGTCGAATCCAAAGGTGACATCGGTCGAGGGCAGATCGTTGTCGATAGTCTTGGGCACGCCCACCACCGGCACGCCCAGCGCTGAAAACTGGTGGGCGATGGCCAGCGTGCCGTCGCCGCCGATCACCACCAGGGCGTCCAGGCCCAGCCGCTTCACGTTTTCCAGGCACGCCACCGAGTAGTCGTTGTAAATCGCCACTCCTTCTTCCTCCACCTCGTAGCGGAAGGGGTTGCCGCGGTTGGTGGTGCCGATGATGGTGCCCCCCCGCGGCAGGATTCCGCGGATGCTTTCGCGCGTCAGTTCCACGCATTGCTCCGGCCAGATCAGCCCGTCGAATCCATTGGTCACGCCGATCACCCGCCAGTGGTAGCGCTCCGTGGCCGTGCGCACCACGGCGCGGATTACGGCGTTCAGGCCGGGCGCATCGCCCCCTCCGGTGGAAATGCCGATGGTGCGGACAGGCTGGGTCATGCCATCAGTTGCGAGAACGCGGAACGTCAGATTGTACAACACGGAATCGCGCGGGCAGGGCAGCGCACCGCGGCTGATGTTCTCTGCCCATACCACACGAGAGCGTCCCACCGCGGGCGCCGCGCTGCCGCCCCGGCCGGCGAGGCGCGCGGCCCGGCGATTCCCGCGATACAATGCGGCTGCCTGCGGAGGTGGCCATGCGATTTCTGGATGCGCTGCGGCCGGTGGGAGCGCTGGTGCTGCGCCTGGTGCTGGGCCTGATCTTCATCTACCACGGATATCCAAAGCTGATTTCCAATCCTGGATATTACGCGCAGCTGTTTGCGCAGTCGGGATTTGCCAACGGCACTTCCTATGCCATTGGGGCTCTGGAAGTGTTCGGCGGGGCATTACTCATCGTGGGATTTTTCACCCGGCCGATGGCCTTGCTGTTTGTGGTGGAAATGGCCGTGGCCATCTGGAAAGTGCACTCGAAGAAGGGATATCTGGTGGTCAGCGAATACGAGTTTGCCCTGATCGTGGGCGCGGCCGCGCTGGCCCTGGCCACCTTCGGTCCGGGCGCGATTTCGCTGGATGAACTGCTGATCCCACCGAAAAAGGTGCGCCCGCCGGTGATCAGAGCCTAGAGCAGCCCGGGAGACCAGCCTGGCGCGGGGACGGTTCCAGGAGTGATGGTCGCAATTTTCGTTTTCCGAATTTCCAGTTTCGAATCTATCCGACCGTTTGCATTCCGGCGGCCGCCGGCCGGTCCGCGGGCAGGATGAACCACAGCAGCAGGTACAGCACTCCCCCGACCCCGAACACAAAGAACGACACGGCCCAAATCAGCCGGATGATGGTCGGGTCCGCCTCCAGGTATTCCGCCACGCCCCCACAGACGCCGCCAACCTTGCGGTCTGTAAGTGAACGGTGCAGGCGATGATAGGGCGGGGGGACCGGCGCGGCTCCCGGATCCCCTTCCGGAATCACCATCCAAGCCACCAGGTAGGCGAGAAGCCCGAGGCCATAAAAAATCACCGAGCACACCGCCAGCACACGCACCAGCGAAACGTCCATGTCCAGATAGTGCGCCAGACCTGCGCACACGCCGCCAAGTTTGCGGTCCGTGACCGAACGGGTAAGTCGCCGCGACTCCCCATACGCCGCATAGTTGCGGGGAGCCGGCGCGCCCTGCGGAGGCGGCGCTGCCGAGGCCGCGGGCGCCTGGCGCTCCCCGCAGAAATAACAGAAATTCGAGCCGGGGGCGATCTCCTTCTGACAGCGCGAGCAATTCATCGCATCCTCACCACGGGCGCGGAAGCACCCTCCGTCCTTCTAAAATCTGATACGCAGGCCCGGGAAGGTTTGTTCCCCTGGCGGCCGCGCTTCGATTCACCCGCCGGTGGCGCGCCGGCGCGCCGTGCCCTGCCCTACCAAGCCATCAAATCCCGTACCGCGCGGACGATGCCCGCCGTCTGCGGCAGAATCTCGTCTTCCAGTTTCGGCTGGTAGGCGCAAAAGATGTCCAGCGCCCCCACGCGGCGCACCGGAGCATCCAACTGGTCGAACAGCTCTTCCCCGATGCGCGCGGCAATCTCCGCGCCATAGCCCCAGGAGCGGCAATCTTCGTGAGCCACCAGCACGCGGCTGGTCTTGGCCACGCTTGTAGCAATGGCCTCCCAGTCATAGGGGCTGAGTGTCCGCAGGTCCAGAATCTCCGCGGAGATTCCCTCGCGTTCCAGTTCCGCCGCGGCCACCTCCGCGCGGCGCACCACTGCTCCGTACGTAATGATGGTCAGGTCACTCCCCTCGCGCACTCTCCGCGCCTTTCCGAAGGGAATCATGTAGTCGTTCCCGGGATACGGCGCGCGATTGTAGGGCTGGCGGTAGAGATGCTTGTGCTCGAGGAAGAGCACGGGATCATCCGAGCGGATGGCGGTGCGCAGCAGTCCCGAAGCGTCCAGAGCGGTGGAGGGCATCACCACGCGCAGGCCGGGGATGTGGGTGAACAGCACCTCGCCGCACTGGCTGTGATATGGCCCGCCGCCGGTCAGGTAACCGCCAATGGCCACGCGCACCACCGCCGGACATTTGAACGCGCCGCCGGAGCGCCAGCGAATCACCGGAAGCTCGTCGCGCAGTTGCATCATGGCCGGCCAGATGTAATCAAAGAACTGAATCTCCACCACCGGCTTGAGCCCGCGGGTGGCCATGCCGATGGCCCGGCCGATAATGTTGGCTTCCGCCAGGGGGGAATTGAACACGCGCAGCGAGCCATGGCGCTGCTGCAAGTGCGCCGTGGCTTTGAAAACCCCGCCCTTCCCTTTCACCTTTCCCAGGTTCTGCTCGCGGGAGCAATCCGCCACATCTTCGCCGAACACCACGATGCGCGGGTCGCGGGCCATTTCCCCGTCGAGAGTCGCGGCCACCATTTCCACCAGGGTCTTGGGCTCGCCGGTGGGCTTCGGTTCGGTGGCAAACGGGGCGGTGGTGGGGTCCACATCCGGTGAATACACCCACAGCGCGGCAGAGCCGGACTCCGGCGGGGCCGCGGCCAGCGCGCGATCCGCGGCCTCGCGCACTTCCGCGTCC
>DATIYQ010000126.1:0-4800 GCA_035517515.1 Binatia bacterium | reverse complement strand
GAGCCCATCCTGGAGGTGTGTATTCCTTCGCTGCTCGACCCGGGCCTGGCCCCCGCGGGAAAACACGTCATGTCCATTTATGCGCAGTTCGCCCCTTACCATCTGAAAAAAGGGACCTGGGAGCAGCGGCGGGACGAACTGGGCGACATTGTGGTCCGTACGCTCGTGCACCATGCCCCGAAAATCGAAGACGCGATCCTGGGCCGCCAAATTCTTACCCCGCAGGACATGGAGCGGCAGTTCGGACTCACCGGTGGCCATCCCTTCCACGGCGAGCTGGCCCTCGATCAATTGTTCACCATGCGGCCGGTGCTGGATGCGGCCCGCTATCGCGCCCCGCTGCGCGCGCTGTATCTCTGCGGGTCCTCGACGCATCCGGGCACCGGGCTCACCGGCGCATCCGGCGCCAACGCCGCCCGCGAGATTTTGCGCGATTGGAAATAACGCCCGGCGCTAAGGAATTCCTTCCCGGAGGTTGCCGCACAGCTTTGGCAATTGAGCCGCGCCACCATCCGCCTTCCGCCGGCCGCGGATTCACCCGATGTGCGGCGCGTGCTGGCGGTCTTCCCACGCGCCGCTCAATCGCCGGATGGTCTCGCGCAACCGCACGGCCAGATCGGCGATGGTCTCCAGGCGCGGCACCGCGTCCTCGGGAAGCCACTGCCGGCGATGCAGCAGCATTTCCGCGTTGCCCAGAATTCCGGTCAGCGGATTATTCAGCTCGTGGCGCAGGAAGGAGCCGAAGTCTTCCTGCTCCGCGGGAATTTCCTTCACCTTGGTGTTGCCCTGCTGCACGCGCTCCAGCAGACGGTGGCTGGAGAGCAGCCGCCGCTCGATCAGCGCGGCGGCGAGGTCGAGAAAGGCGGGGCCGGGCGGAACACAGTCCGCCACTCCGGCAATCACCAGTGCGCTCAACTGGCGCGCCGTATCGGGATTGACCGCGGCGACCACCGGCGCGTGCCGCGCCATCTCGCGAACCACCGCGCGGACCTCATCGCCGTCGGCGGCGGCCTCGTCCAGGAAGATGGCGGCAAAGGGATGGCGTTCGGCCAGCCGCCGGGCCAGCCGAAGGGTTTCCGCGTGGCGCACCTCGACGGGCGAGGGGCCCGCAGAAAGCCATGCGGCAATGCGGCTCGCGGAATGCGCATCGGGCGCGGCCAGCAGCACGCTGGCGAGCCGCGCCACCATCAGTACCCCCCGTCCCGCGCCAGGGAGGAACGGCTTTGCGGCGGCTCGTCCGCGGGCGCGGCGGAATCCTGGCAGTCCAGCACCGCGTGGACCGCGCCGAGCAGCTCTTCCACCAGAAACGGTTTGGCCAGAAAGGGCAGGCCGCTGTGCTCGATGAATTCCATGGTGCGCGGGCGCAGCGTGTCTCCGGTGATGAACAGCACGCGGTCCGGGCCGGCTCGTCCGCGGCGCTGCGCGTCTTCATAAAGACTGCGGCCGTCCAGCCGAGGCATCTTCAGGTCGCAGATGAGCAGGTCGAAGTCTTCGCGGCTGAGGCGTTCCAGCGCCTCGAAGCTGTCGAGGATGGCTACCACGGTGTGTCCTTCGTCGCGGAGCACGTCCGCCACCAGTTGCGCCACGGTGGGCTCGTCCTCCACCACCAGAATGTGCCGGGCGGCCCGGGGCGCCGCGGGCGAAGGGCGCTCCATCAGGCGGAGGGGCGGCTCGGCAGGCTCCGGCCCCGTGGGCCGGCTGGCCGCGGGCAGTTCGACCACAAAGGTGGCGCCGCGGCCCGCTTCGCTTTCCACCCGCACCTCGCCGCCGTGGTCCTGCGCGATGGAGTGGACGATGTACAGGCCCAGGCCGGTGCCCACGCCCGCGGGCTTGGTGGTGAAGAACGGGTCGAAGATGCGCGCTTGAATTTCCGGAGGGATGCCGGGACCGTCGTCGCGGACCTCCAGGCGCACGCGCGAATCCGGCGCGGAGCGCGTGCGGATTTCGATGCGCCCCTGGCCCCCGCCGCTCTGCGCCACGGCCTGTTCGGCATTCATCAGCAGGTTCAGCACGAGTTGCTGCAGGGCCTGCGGGTCCGCATGGAGCCAGGGCAGCGCGCGCTCCAGCTCCAGATCCACCTGGATGTTTTCCAGGCGCAGCTCATACTGCCGCAGGGCCAGCATGCGCTCGATCACCTCGTTCAGGCGCACCGGTTTGCGCTCCGGGGCTTCGTCCCGCGCGTAGAGCAGCAGGTTGCGGACGATGGACCCGGCGCGCTGCGCTTCCGAGAGGATGTGGCGGGCTTCGCCGCCCTCGCGCCGCGGCGGGCCCGCGGCCCCTGCCTGCGGCGGAGACGCCAGCAGGATCTGCGCGTAGCCCAGGATGCTGGTGAGCGGATTGTTCAGCTCGTGGGCGATGCCGGAGACGAGCTGGCCCAGCGCCGCCATCTTCTCAAGCTGCGGCAACCGGGCGCGCTTCTGCCGCTCCGCGGTAACGTCGCGGTAGATTTCAATCCAGCCCAGGCGCGCGCCGTCTGGGTCTTCCACCGGGCGCGCAAAGCGCTCCACCACGTGCGGCGCGGGCCGCGCGAACTCGATTTCGTCCCAGGCCGCTTCGTCGCCTCGCCGGCGGATTTCGCGCCAGCGCGCCTCGGCCCCGCGCGCATCGCGGAAGTTGGGGCGCACCGCGGCCAACAGTTGGTCAAAGGTGGCCAGGGCGGCCAGGCGGACGGGGTCCAATCCGAAAAGTGGAGCGAGTCGCGGGCTGGCCAGGCGCACTCCTCCGCGGGCCTCCACCACCAGCACGCCGCTTTCCAGCGAGTCCACCAGCGCCCCCAGCCAGTGTTCTTGAATCCGGCCGCGATGCCCACGGCCTTCCTCCACCAGGGCCAGGGCGGTGAGTGTCGAGTACAGGTCGAGGGCGGCGCGCCCGCGCTCCAAATCGGCGGGCGCCGGAAATCCCGCCAGCAGCACCCCGACGGAATTTCCCTCCGCGGCTTCCAGGGGAATCACCACCACGCCTTCAATCCCCAGGCGGCGCAGGGCGGTGAGATCTTCGGCCGTGGCTCGCGCCGGTTGAAAATGCTTGGAAATGGCGCGGCGCGCTTCCAGCGCCTGCCGCCAGAGAGACGCGAAGCCTTCTTCCGCCAGGCAGGCTACCGATCCCGCCGGGCCATCAACCGCCACGAAGGAAACGCCCCGTCCCGGAGGTTCCGAAGCGCGGCCGATGGCCACAAAGCCCGCGCCGGTCGCTTCCCGCGCCTCCGCCGCCAGCCGGCGGTAAACGCCTGTCTCGCCACGAGTCAGCGCTTGAACGAGCTCCGTCCACCGCGTGATTTCTTCTCTTTGTCCCATGGAATCTCTGTCGGCCGGATCGTGGCTGTGCTGTACCCGGAACTCCTTCGAAGGATCCTTCGCGTCGCTTCCACAGACCCACAAAGCGCCGTGCACAGCACCTTCCAAATTGGGATCGCTAACTGCACGAAATCCAACTGGATGCAATTGCCCATGGCGAGGTGGGGAGGGGCACCGGACCACTGCGGGATGATCTTTCCCAGAATGGACCCATCCGGCCGTAGCCACGATTTGGCGATGCTCGCGGACTTTATGAACCCGTGGAGGAATATGCGCGCAGCCCGCGGCGCCAGGCCAGCAGGAGCACGCCGAAGCAGGCCGCCGCCACCACCGGCGCCAGCGGGGCGAAATCGCGCAGGTCGTGGCGGCCCAGCAGATGCGCGCTGGGGTAGAAGCTGGCGAAGGCGAAGGGAATCATCCAGCTCAGCAGGAACTGAATCCACTGGCTGTAGATGGAGAGCGGGTAGCGCCCAAAGGCGATCAGATTCCAGACCGGAGGGTGAACGCCGATGCGGTCTTCCACCCAGAAGGAGACGCAGCTCAACAGCATGAAGAACGAAACGTAAATCATCGCCCCGCAGACCCCGAACAGGATCAGCAGGGCCACATCTGCGGCGGTCCACTCGAAACCCATGCGGCGGGAAGCCCACCAGACGGCCAGGATTCCGGTGACCACTTCGTGCGCGGACTCGATGCGGAAGGCTTCGAACAGCACCTGGAAGAGCGCGGAGACCGGGCGCAACAGCACGCGGTCGAATTTTCCTTCCATGATGTATTCGTTGCCGAATTCGTAGATGTTCAGGCTGAGCACGTTGAACAGGCCGAAGGGAATCAGCCCGAAGCCGTACAGGAACACGGCCTGCTCGAGCGTCCATCCGGCCAGGCGCGGGATGCGCGTGAACAGGATCACCAGAAAGCCGAAGCCAAACAGCGTGGCGAGGATGCTGGTGCCCAGTCCAATGAAGAAATCGCCGCGGAAGCTGACGCGCACCTTTACGTACTGGCCGAAATAGGCGCCGAGAAGTTGAAGGTGGCGGCGCATCTTAGGTGGAGCGCCGGCGTCCCGCCGGCTCTTTCGACCGCTGAGAACAAACCTCCGGGGCCGGCCAGACGCCGGAGTTACGAGAGCCACACCGGAAGAAAGGCACAAATGCGTTTTCCAACGTTCCTAGCCTCCGTGAATGGTGATGTGGCGGATGGAGCGGCGCCACCATACGCCGGCCAGCCAGAGCAAGGCCGCGGCCCAGGCCCACTGCACCAGGAGCATGACCGCGGCCTGGCGCGTCGAGAGCACGCCCAGATAAATGCGCAGCGGCGTATAGGCGATGTGCTCGAAGGGAAGCCAGGCGAGCGCAGTCTGCGCCCATCCAGGAAAAAAACTGATGGGCAGCAGCACTCCGGATAGCAGCTCCATCAGCCAATACTTGGCACGAATGAGCGCGAGGATGGAGCTCAGGTAAATGGCGCTGGTGCCGATCAGAAAATTCAGCCCGCCCACCAGCAGAAA
>DATIYQ010000125.1:0-5785 GCA_035517515.1 Binatia bacterium | reverse complement strand
ATGCGTCAGGAAGAGCGCGTCCGCGCCGCCAAATGGGATGCGGAGCTGGTAGAGCCGCTGCGTGGCCCCGCGCCCGCAGTCGAACAGAAACACCCTGCCGCCGGCTTCCACCAGGATCGCCGGTCCGAATCGCGACATCGCCGGACGCGGGTTCCCCGTCCCGAGCAGCGTCACTCGAAACATGCGCTGCGCCGCGGGCCCTCCGGTCTGCTGTCTTTCCGGGGGTGGAACCTCCGGGCGGACGGCATGCATCCCGAGCGCCGCGGCCACCGTCCACAGCACCAGCGCAAGCATCACCAGCAACGATGAGCGAAGCATCATTCTCACGTTTCTCTCCTTCCCTGAATCTTAGTGCATCCAGATTCCATCCGGCCACCCGCCACTGGCCCCTCCCTCCACTGGTGGCCGCGCTTCCGCCCTGGCTGGTACACTCCCTCCCATGCCCTCATGCATCACGCATCTCGAATGCAGCCGCTGCGGCAAACACTATCCGCACTCCGCTCTGCGCAACCTGTGTGATTGCGGACGCTCCCTTTTCGCCCGTTACGACCTGGAGCGGGCCGCGCGCGGCCTCACCCGCGACGCGCTGGTCGAGCGCCGTCCCACCATGTGGCGTTATGAAGAGGTTCTGCCCCCCGGCGACCGCGTCACCTTGGGCGAGGGCTGCACGCCTCTTATTCCCTGTCCCCGCCTGGGTGAGGAGCTGATCCTGCAAAACATTTTCGTCAAGGATGAGGGCTTAAATCCCACGGGATCATTCAAGGCGCGCGGCCTGGCCGCCGCGGTCACCCGCGCCAAGGCGCTGGGCGCTGTGACTCTGGCCATACCCACCGCCGGCAATGCCGGCGGTGCTCTGGCCGCCTACGCCGCGCGCGCCGGACTGCGCGCCGTGGTGGTCATGCCCGCGGACACGCCCCAGGCCAATGTCATCGAGTGCCGCGCCGCGGGAGCCGACGTTCGTCTGCTCGCCGGATTGATTTCCGATTGTGGCGCCTACGTGGCCGATCACGCCGTGCTCGACGGCTGGTTCGACGTCTCCACCATGAAAGAGCCCTACCGCCTCGAAGGCAAAAAGACCATGGGCTACGAGCTCTGGGAACAGTTTGGGGGGAAACTCCCGGAAGTAATTGTCTATCCTGCGGGCGGCGGGGTGGGCCTGCTCGGCATGCTCAAAGCCTTCGATGAGATGGAAGGGATGGGATGGATCGGCTCAGAGCGCCCGCGCATGGTGGCTGTGCAGGCCGCCGGATGCGCACCGCTCCTCCGCGCCTGGAAAGCCAACCGCGATACCGTGGAAATGTTCCCCAACGCGGCTACCCTCGCCTCCGGCCTGCGCGTCCCCAAACCCTTTGCCGACGTCGAAATTCTCACCGGCATCCGCCGCACCGGAGGTACCGTGGTGGACGCCACCGACCAGGAGATGATGGCCGCGGGAAAACAACTGGCCTCCCTGGAAGGCATTTTCGCTGCGCCGGAGGGCGCCGCCACGGTCGTGGCCCTGCGCAAGCTGGCCGAACAGGGCTGGCTCACCGGCCGCGACCGCGTGGTGCTCTTCAACACCGGTACCGGGTACAAGTATCTCGAGGCATGGAACAAGGCAGTTCAATAGCTCTCTGTCGGGCGCGGCCATGCCACCACGATTCGCGGCAGACAGTTGAATGGAATATGGAGAGTGGGGAAGGGCAGAGAGGAACCGATGACCGACCGGCTCTACTACCACGACAGCCTCCTGACCGAGTTCGACGCCCAGGTTGTCTCCTGCTCCCCGGCCGGCGACCGCTTCCACGTCCTCCTGGACCGCACCGCTTTCTATCCCACCTCCGGCGGCCAGCCCAACGATACCGGCACGCTCGGTGAGGCCGCGGTGCTCGACGTGCTCGAAAACGAAGCCGGCGAAATCATTCACGTGCTGGACCGGGCGCTCCCGCCCGTCCCCGTGCGCGGCCGCCTGGACTGGCCACGCCGCTTCGATCACATGCAGCAGCACACCGGCCAGCACCTGCTCTCCGCAATTTTCCTTTTGCAGTGTGATTACGCCACAGTTTCCTTCCACCTGGGCCGGCAAATTTCCACCATCGACCTGGCCGCGCCCTCCGGCGGAATTCCCACCAGCCGGATCGAGGCCGCCGAACAGCTTGTCAATGAGATCATTTTCGAAGATCGCCCGGTGGAGGTCCGTTTCGGATCCCGCGAAGAACTGGCCGCCGCTGGTGTGCGCAAGGAAGTGGACCGCGAAGGCGTGCTCCGCGCCATCTCCATTCAGGGCGTCGAGGTCCAGCCCTGCGGTGGCACCCACGTTCAGCGCACCGGGCAAATTGGCCTGCTTCTCCTCCGTAAATGCGAGAAGCAGAAATCCAACTGGCGCATCGAGTTCGTTTGCGGCGCCCGCGCCTTGCAGGCCGCGCGGGACGACCGCAAAATCCTTCTCGATGCCGTCCGCAATCTCGGCGCCGCACCCGCGGACCTCCCCGCGCTCCTCGCCCGGGCCGATGAAGAGCGGCGCGAAAGCGACCGCCAACGCAAGGAGTTGCATTCCCGCCTGGCCGGCTACCAGGCCTTGGAACTTTGGCAGCAGGCCGGGGGAATTGCTTCCGGGCCCCGGCTGGTGTGCCAGGCGCTGGACGCGGCAACTCCGGAGTACCTCCGGCTGCTGGCCACGAAAATCGCGGAACGCGGGTCGGCCGTTGTTTTGCTGGCCGCGCGCCCCGGAGGCCACGTGGTTTTCGCTCAGTCGGCGGGCCTCCCGGGAGACATGAACGCCCTGCTGCGCGCGGTCCTGCTCCCGGCAGGCGGAAAAGGGGGAGGCACCAGGGACTTCGCCCAAGGCAACTCCCCGGAGGCTGGTAAGCTGGAAGACATCCTGCGCGCAGCCTCGGCGCGTCTCAGTTCCAGCGCCGCCACCGGGTAGCCGCGCGCGTTACACGGTGGTGGGCCATCGGCCGGAGGGGAGCACAATGATCAACCGCCCGCGGTATGTGGCTGCCTGCTGCTTGTTTGCGGCTGTCTCTCCCCTGCGGCTGGCTGCGGCTGGCCCGGCAGCGCCGCTTCCCGCTCCCCTGCAATCGGCTCCTCCGCCGGCCCAGGCGGAAAACCCTTCGAAGCAGTCCGGGACCGAAACGCCAGCCCCTGGCAAGCAGGCCGCCACGGAGCAGGCCCCCACCCCCGATCAACTTCTCGCGCGCTACATCCGCGCCTTGGGCGGCGAAGCCGCGCTCAAGAAAATTACCTCCCGCCGCATGAAAGGGAAATTCGAAGCTCCGATCCAGCAGATGACCGGAGAAGCGGAAATTCTGACCGCGTCTCCGGACCGTTTTTATTCCCGCGTGACCATTCCCGACCAGGGTGAATTCATCTCCGCGTTCGACGGCAAGGTGGGCTGGTCCCGGGATTCGCGCAATGGCCTGCGCGAGATGAAGGGGCAGGAGCTGGAAAACATGCGCCGCAGCAGCCAGTTTCAACACGAACTGCGCTTCCGTGAAATCTTCCCGCAGCTCCGCGTCCTCGAAAAGAGCCTCGAAGAGGGCCGGCCGGCTTGGGTTCTGGAGGCTACGCCCCCCGGCGGCTCGCCGGAAAAATTCTACTTCGACGCGGAATCCTGGCTGCTGGTGCGCCACGATTCCGTGCAGCTCACTCCCAATAGTGAAGTTCCCATCGAGCACCGCTACTCGGACTATGCCCCGGTGGATGGCGTCCAGGTGCCGCGCCTGCTGCGCCACAAGGATCCCAACGTCGAGTGGCAGGTCACCTTCACCGAAATCACCCAGAACGTTTCTCTGGACGCCGCGCAATTCTCCATGCCCGCCGCGCCCTAGCCCACGCGTGCTGCTACGCCTTCGGACAGGCATTCTTGCCTGTCTCCCGTGGGACAGGCATTCCTGCCTGACCTCCGTGCGGAAACCTTTTTCCCGCCCCTTGCGTTCCTTCCACTGGGCGCATGCGCATTCTCAAGCATTGCTGTCTCCTGCTGCTCTCCCTGACCTGCTCCAGCCGCTTCGCGCTGGCCCAGGACGCGCACACCATCCTTTCGCAATATGCAAAAGCGGCGGGAGGCTCCAAAGCCCTCTCGCAGGTCCGCACCCTTTCCCTCCAAGGCAGCCTTCAACCGGCCGGGGAGGGCCCGGGCGGCACCTTCACTTTCGAGACCCGCCAGCCCAACCGTTCCTACCTGGAAGTGCTTTCCGGCGACCAGCGCTTGATCGAAGCCTTCAACGGAAAATCCGCCTGGCGGGAAACTCGTTCCGGCGATCCGCAAACTCTCCTGGGGCCCGAGGCCGTCGCCCTCGAGGCCATCGCCTTGGTGGCCAATACCCGCCTGCTGGATCTAAAGAAGAATAAGCTGTCGGTGACCTACGCGGGCATGGCGGAGGTAAACGGCCGGGCGGCCGCGCAACTGGAAGTGCTCACCCCGGCCGGAGCCCGCCTCCAGGAGTTCTTCGACGCACAGTTGCACCTCCCCGTTCGGGAAACCGCGCAAATCGGAGACGTGCAGCAGGAAATGCTTTTCAGCGACTATCGTGCCGAGGCGGGAGTTCAGGTGCCGCATACCATCGAATTCCGCCGAGGGCCCCAGACCTGGCGTGCCGTCATCACCCAGGCCTCCGTCAACGGCGCGGTGAGCGAACGCGTATTCGATTTCCCGCGCCAATCTCAGGTCCAGCTTCCCAATCTGAAGGCGCTCTTCCACGAAATCGATGAAAACCAGAAAGCCATCGACAAGCTGAAAGAGAACTACGCCGGCTCCAGAGTCGAGGACCAAACAGAATTCGACGGCAGCGGCAAGGTCAAGAAGCACGAGACCAGCGAGTACACCTTTTTCTACCTGCTCGGCCACGAGGTCTCCACCCTGGTCAGCAAAAACGGCGTCGCCCTGACCAGCGAGGAGCAAAAAAAGGAAAGCGACCGCGTGCAGAAGCGCATCCAGGAAATCCAGGACCAACAGGCCAAGCGCGAAGCCAAAGAGGCCAAGCGGCAAGACGAGCAGCAGAAGAAAGGGGATTCCGCTAAGAAGGAAGAAGACGATGACGTGGGCATCGAAATCTTTCTCCGCGCCTGCCAGTTCGTCAATCCCCGCCGCGAGCGCTTCCGCGGGCAGGACGTGCTGGTGTTCGATTTCGAGGGCAACCCCGATTTCCAGCCCCACAAGCTGGCCGAAAAAATCGTTCAGAAACTCGCCGGGGTCATCTGGATCGACGAGCACGCCCACGACGTGGCCCGCCTCGAAGCCCACTTCACCAGCGACGCGCGCATCGCCGGCGGCCTGTTGGTCAACCTCCAGCGCGGCTCAGGATTTGTCTTCGAGCAGGAATTCCTCAATGGAGAAGTGTGGCTGCCCACCTATGAAGAGGCCCATGTGGGTGCGCGCATTCTGCTGCTGAAGGGAGTTGCCGTCACCGCCGTCACCCGCTATTCGGACTACATGCGGTTTCACGTGGAAAGTACATCCCAGGTGTCCGCGCCCAAGCAACCCCAGCAGGCTGCGCCGCCCCGGCCTCCAGCCCGTTTGCCCAGGCGCTGACCGCATGCTGCAAACCCCGTGGGGCAGGCATTCTGGCCTGTCTCCCCGCGCCCGCAGCACCCTCGATCTCCCGCCTAAGAGCTTCAACTCAGGCCGGCCTGCCCGTGGAGCTTCTTGTGCAGCACCCTGTCAGCGGTTTCCCTCTACTTGGGGGGCGCAGCCACCGCCGCGCCCCAGAAGTCCACCACCGAGTCGGTCAGCGCGATCCCGTAGCTCCACCGCCCGTTGAGCTGCGATACGCTGCGCCAGGCCACCCGGCACCGCGCGCTC
>DATIYQ010000124.1:0-7228 GCA_035517515.1 Binatia bacterium | reverse complement strand
CGCTCCTGCACCCAGCCCTCGAAATCACTGGGAGCAATCCTGTTGGGAAAATTCAGCAGGGGACTTTCGGGCGCGAGCACATGCACGGGGGAGTTGCGATCGGTGACGCGGAGGGTGGGCTCGCCCACCTTGGCCGGATAGGGCGCGGGCATCAACCGGTTCCAATCGGTGGCGCGCTGGTACTGCACCACCAGCGTGCCGCCGGCGGCCGCGTATTCGAGCAGGCGGCGATTGGAGCGCGCCAGGTCGCCGCGCAGCTCGTAGGCGCGGATGCCCACGGCAATCGCGTCGTAATGGCTCAGATCGTTGAACGCCAGGGCCACGGGATCCAGCAGGTCCACGTTGATGCCGGCCTCGCGCAATACTTCTGGGATGGGATCGTTTTCCGCGGCCACGTAGCCCACGCGCAGGGCGTTGGGAACAATCAAGTTCGGCAGGGCAAGGGTCATGGCCGCGGGCTCGCTCCACAGCCGCGAAGGCAGCGTAGGCAGCGGTTCCACCGAGGTGCGATATTCCTTCCCATCAAGCCGAGCGGCCGCCTGCAGAGTGAGCGTAGCCGCGCCGGCATCGCGCGGGATGGGAACGTGAAGACGCGCCAGTTGGTCCCCGGCGCCGTCAAACTTCAGGATCACCGCAGCGGAGCGCGGCCACGCCGGCGGCGTATCCAGTTGCACTTCGATCTGCGCCGGCGCCGAGCCGTAGTAATGCACCCGCGCCACCACTTCCAGCGGCTGCCCGCGCCGCGCCGGCGGCACCAGCATCTCGTGCGGCTCGAGCGTCAGCGTCACCCGCGGCACCAGCGTCAGCGCCTGCGTTTCCACCTGCGTGGAGCTGGCGTGCACCGCCGCCACGGGAACCTCCGTGGTAAACGCGTAGCTACCCACGCTTACGCCCACTTTCGCCCGCACCAGCGGTGGCGGCTCTGGCAGCATCCAGTCGCCTTTTCCGGGCGCGGCCTGCGCGCCTGCCGGAACGCTGACCGTAAATCGGCTTCCGGGCGCCGCGCCCTGCGCCGCGGGTTTTTCCGCCGCCGTCCATCCCGGCGGAAGCTCGAGTTGGACGGGACTCACCAGATCCAACGCAAGCGCGCGCTCACGATGAGCCACCGTGACCTCAAACTCCTCTCCGGGTATGGCCTCCTGACGGCTTGCCTGGGCTTCCATGTGCAGTCCGGCGGCCAGCTCGATGGCATGGTTAATCTGCCGGAAGACCCGTTCCAGCTCCTGGCGCGCCTGTGCTTTTTGTTCCTCGGTCGCGCCTTCGGCGGACGCGACCACCTGGTGCAGGGCTGCGGTTTGGATCCCGGCCGCAGCCAGGCTGCGGGTGGCCCCGGGCCAGTCGAGTGCCAGCGCGTGCTGGCGCGCCTCTTCCAGAGAGTGATCCATACGCTCGAGCGTCCCGCGCGCGGCGGCGAGCGCGGGAAAATGCGTGGCCAGGGCGGGCAAGGTTTCCGCGAAAATGGCCGGGTCGGGCGCTTCGCCCTTTTCATTCAACAGGCTCACGCGGAAGCGCAGGAACGGCCCGGTAAGAAATCCGGCGATGCCCTGGGTGCGGTGCTGGTAATCGCCCTCGCGGCCGATCTCCGCATAGGTGCGGCCCCACAGCGGGGAAATCTGGTCGGTGGGCACCAGGTAGCCCTTCTCGCCTTCCCCGCGAAAACGATCGAGCACCTGGTCCACGTGCCACGCCGGACCGGCGTCAGGAAACTGCCGGGGGTCCGCAGCCGCGGCCACCGCCACGGGAGTCAATATTCCCGAGGTCTGATGATGTCCATGGCCGGTGTGCACGCCGCTCCAGCTGTTCAGCACGAGATTGGGCTGGAAGGTGCGGATCACCTGCACCATGTCTGCCAAGGCCGTGTCGCCCCAGATTTTTTTGGTCACCTCGACGGTTTTCACGAAGCCGGTATCCGGCGCGCGGGTGAAATACAGCCCGATGCCGTAGATGCGCGTGGCGCCCAGCAGTTCGTGGCTGCGCAGCGCAGCCAGTTGCGCGCCCTGCTCCGGGCCCAGTGCATTCTGCCCGCCCTCGCCGCGGGTGATGGAAAGGAGCGCGACGTTGGCGCCAAGCCCGCGCGAAAGATAGGTGAGCGCCGCGGCCGGCTCGTCGTCGGGATGCGCGGTGATGCACAGAATGCGAGTGACGACCCGTGCGTGATCAATGGCTTCAATCGTGTCCGGCAGGTCACCCGCCGTGGACGGAATCTGTCCGTGGATGCCGCGCGCCGCGAGAATTCCTGCCAGGGCGAGTGCTGCCGCAAATGCGCCGCGCCGCTTCATTGCGCGGCTCCCGCAAAGGGCCACTCCCGTGCCGCGGCAGCGCGCACCAGAAAGACGGCCGTGCCCGCGGCCATGGCCCCGAGTCCAGCCAGCGCCACGCGTCCGGTGGAGAAAAACACGGCCAGCCACAATGCAATGGCCAGAACGGCCGGGACGGGATACAGCCACATCCGGAACGGCCGGCGCTCCGGCCCCCACTTTTTTCTCAGGATCAAGACGCCCACCGCTCCTCCTATGAACTGCACCAGGATGCGCATTGCCAGAATCGCCGCAATCACTTCGCGCAGACGAAACAGCAGACTAAATAGCAGTCCCGCGGCGCCCAGCGCGGCCAACGAGACATAGGGAAAATGCCGCGTAGGATGCACCCGCGCGAAAACCCGAAAGAATGTGCCGTCCGCGGCCGCGGCGTAGGGCACGCGCGAGTAGCCCAGGGTCAGCGCGAACAGCGAACCGAAAGCCACCCACAGTACCATCACCGTGGCCAGCCGCGCCGCGCCCGCACCGTAGATGCGCTCCACCAGCGTGCTGAAAATGAACGAAGAGCCGCGGGCATCCTGCCAGGGAATGGCTCCCAGGATGGCGGTCTGCATCAGCAGGTAGAGCGCGGCCACCCCGGCAATCGAAAGAAAAATGCTGCGCGGGATATTGCGCTCCGGCGCGCGAATCTCGCCCCCCAGATGGCACACATTATAGTAGCCGAGGTAGGTGTACATGGTCTGCACCGTGGCGTGTCCCAGCCCGGCGAAAAACAGCCCGGATAAATCCCAGGAGCCCGGCGGGGCCGACGTCAGCCGCGCGAGCTCAAAATGCGACAGTCCCGTCCAAATCAGCCACAGCAGCGTGGCGATCACCCCGCCCCACAACAGCAGGGTGATCTTGCCGATCTGCTCGATGCGGCGATAGAGCAACGCCACCACCGCCAGGATCACCGCGGCCGAAACCGCCTTCTGCTCCCACTTTCCCAGCGGCACCAGATAGCTCGCGTACTGCGCGAAGCCGATGGACGCCGAAGCCATCACCAGCGGCGCCTGGAACATGGTCTGCCAGATGAACAGAAACGACATGAAGCGGCCCCAGCGACCCGGGCCGTAAGCTTCCCGCAGGAACACGTAGCTTCCGCCAGCCAGCGGCATGGCCGCGCCAAGTTCCGCCCAGATGCAGCCATCCATCAGCGCCACGACCGCGCCCGCGGCCCAGGCCAGCAGACATTGAGGGCCGGGCATGGCCTCAATCACCAGTGGGACCACGACGAACGGGCCGATGCCCACCATATCAATCATGTTCAGCGCGGTGGCTTGCGCGAGTCCCAGTCCGCGTTCGAGTTGCGCTTCTGCCATCGGCCGGGCCGTCCCGCTCGGCGGGATGGGAGGATACCATTCCACGGGGCGTCCCGGCTCGCTCCCTCCGCTGTCGTGCGCTACACTGCGGCCAGGATGCTCCTCGCGGGAATCGCGCTCACCTCTGCTACCGCCACGGTGCTGCTGCTGGAATATCTGCGCTGCCGCGCGCGTCCCCTGCCGCTGCGCGGATGGGCCGCCGCGGCCGCCCTGGTGACGGCGGAGTTTTTGATGTTCCGCGGGGTGCAGCCGGTTGCGGTCTATTTCACCCCCATCGCCTGGACCGCTTACCTCTGCCTGGCGGACGCGATGGTTTGGGCCATCCGCGGGCGCTCGCGCATGGGCGACGAACCGCGCGAGTTCGCGCTCACCGCTGTTCTCTCCCTGCCGCTGTGGCTCATTTTTGAGGCCTACAACCTGCGCCTGCGGAATTGGACCTACGTTGGCCTCCCCGCAAACTGGCTGGCGCGAAATCTCGGATATGCCTGGTCGTTCATGACCATCACCCCGGCAATTCTGATTACCGCGGACCTGGTGGAATCGTTCGGCTGGTTTTCTGAGCGGCCGCCCGGACGGAAATATTCCCCGCAGCTGCTGGCAGGAATGACCGCGGCCGGCGCGCTGTGCCTGGCCATACCCGTGGTGCTGCCGGCGCAGGAAGGGGCATACCTGTTCGCGCTTGTCTGGGTGGGATTTGTTCTTCTGCTCGAACCCGCCAATTACCGCCTGCGTCTCCCTTCCCTATTGCGCGACCTGGAAGAGGGACGCCCCTCCCGGCTTTATTCGCTGCTCGTTTCCGGGTGGGTCTGCGGCTGGCTGTGGGAGTTCTGGAATTACTGGGCCTGGGCCCGCTGGCAATACGTCTTCCCCATGTTTCAGCACTGGAAGGTGTTCGCCATGCCCGCCCCCGGCTTCCTGGGATTTCTGCCTTTCGCGCTGGAATGCTTCGTCATGCTGGTCTTCGCGCGCCGGGCGCTCGGAAAAATCAGCGGCCGGCTCTCGCCTGCCACCGGGAAGTGAGCCGCGGCGTGAAATACTTCCGTCGGCTCCTGGCAGCTTTTCTGCTCGCCGCTTCTCTGCTGCCGCTCTGCGCTGCACGATTGCGCGTCGCGCAAACAGCTCCGTCCGGGGCCGGCGCGCCAGCCGCTTCCCACGACCCTCCCGCCGGCGCTCCCGGCCGCCTGGACCTGCCGCCGGCGGTGCTCGCGGAAGTGCATCAGGGGTTGGATGGCGTCTTCCACGGAGACCCGGATGCGGCACTGCCCATCGCACGCAGCCTGGAAAGCGGCGCGCCCGATCACCCCATCGGCTATTTGCTCGAGGCAGAGGCGCGCTGGTGGAAAATCTACTGCGAGTCCTGCGACATCCGCTACAACCTGCTGGACGCCTGGTCGCGTGCGAAGCTGCCCGAAGACGACGCCTACTTCACCGCCGCGGACCGCGCCATCCAATTGGCGGAGGCGCAGATTGCGCAGCACGAAACGGCCAGCCGCCACGTTTTCGCGGGGATGGGCTACGGCCTGAAGGCACGGCTCTATGGCCTGCGCGGTGAAAACCGGGCCGTAGCGCGCAGCGGGGTGAAGGCTCGCGAACATTTTCTCCGCGCGCTCCAGATGTCTCCCGGCCTGGGCGACGCGCTGACCGGCGTGGGCCTTTACAACTATCTTGCCGCCGCGCTCTCCCCACTTGCGAAGATGGTGCGCTTCTTTATGGGCATACCGGGTGGGAACAAGCTGGAGGGGATCCGGCAACTCGAAGAGGCCATGCATACCGCGGAATTGACCGCGGAGGAGGCGCGTTTCTATCTGGCGCGCAACCTGCGCAATTTCGATCAGAAATACGAGCGCGGCGCGGAGCTGCTGGAACCGCTCGTGAAGCAGTATCCGGAGAATCCTTCCTTTCAGCTCCTGTTGGGAGACATCTACGCAAAACTGGGACGGAAGCCGCAGGCCACCCTCCGGTTTCAGGCAGCG
Organism: Binatia bacterium; assembly: GCA_035517515.1. Taxonomy (GTDB): domain Bacteria; phylum Acidobacteriota; class Terriglobia; order Acidiferrales; family UBA7541; genus JOPF136. Next base: position 1,636 of record DATIYQ010000124.1, on the reverse strand, counting down.
CTGAATCTTCACCCCCCGGACGCGGCATGCGCCGCGCGCACGCGGGAGCTGGCCACCTCCGCGCTCGCTTCCCTGGAGCACAACCGGCCGTGATGCCGCCCGCGCCCCAGAGGGGGCGTTCCGGGAATGCTCACTCCGCCATCACAAACACAAACTCGGGGTCCAGCCGCACGTGCCACGGCGCCGGCCGGTCCCTGATTTCTTCCCACCGGTCCTTCAACACCTCCGCCTGCAGGTTTCCGCCCCTGCCCGCATTTCCGTGCAGACGCAGATACAGAGTGCGTCGAAACGGCGTCTCCGTGCTCTCCAGCAGAGAACAGGGGAACACGTTCACGCCGCCGGGATGATCCGTGAAGGAGATGTGGTTCGCACGGATGCCCACCTGCTGCACCAGGGCGCTCGCCTGGGCGGCGTGCAGGCGGATCCCCCAGTCCTGTGCATCCACCGTGGCATCCTCCAGCCGTGTGGCGCGCGAAATGTTTTTGCAGCCGGTAAGCCGCGCCACCTCCGCGCTCGGTGGGTGACGGAAAATCGCTTCCTTCGGACCGAAGGCCAGCACGCGGCCGCGCGCCAGCACCAGAATCTCGTCGCACAGGCGGTAAACGTCTTCCAGGCTGTGGCTCACATAGAGAGTAAGACCCCGGAAATCGGCGAGGGTATCCAGCAGCTCTTTCTCCACCAGCGCGCGCAGGTGGAAATCGAGCGCGGAAAGTGGCTCATCCAGCAGCAGGATGCGCGGCTCCGTGGCCAGCGCGCGGGCCAGGGCCACGCGCTGCTGCTGGCCGCCGGAAAGTTGCCGCGGATAGCGCGCGCCCAGTTCTTCCAGGTGCATGCGCTGCAGCAAGCCGCGCACCCGGGCCTCCCGTTCGCCCCGGCCGAGGCGCGCCAGGCCGTAACCCACGTTTTCAGCCACCGTGCGGTGGGGAAACAGCGCGTAGTGCTGAAACACAAAGCCGGTGTGGCGCTCGCGCGCGGGCAGATTGATCCCGCCCGCGGAGTCGTAGAGCACTCTTTCTCCGAGCTGGATGCGGCCCTCGGCCGGCGTCTCCAGGCCAGCCACCGCCCGCAGGGTCATGGATTTCCCCGCGCCCGATTCGCCCAGAATTCCCACGCGCTGCTTTTGCGTGGCCAGCTGAACGCGCAGCGAAAAGGGTCCACGGTGTGCCGCGAATTCCGCGTGAAATTCCATGGGCTAGTCCTGCTGCACCACGCGCATGGCCAGGCCGCGGCGGTGGCGCGTCCACAGGTTGAGCGCGCCGAGCGCGGCGAGAGAAATCCCCACCGTCACCAGGGACCAGCGCACCGCCTCCCCGGTATCCCCGGCCTCCACTGCAAAGAAAATAGCCAGCGGCAGCGTCTGCGTCTTTCCCGGGATGTTTCCCGCGAGGATCAGCGTGGCCCCGAAATCCCCCAGGGCGCGCGCGAAGGTCAGCACCATCCCCGCGGCCAGGCCCGGCCAGGCCAGCGGGAGCAGGATCTCGCGAAAGATGCGCGCCTCGCCGGCTCCCAGCGTGCGCGCGGCTTCCAGCAGGGGCGCGTCCACCTGTTCCAGGGCGGCGCGACCGGTCATGTACATCAGCGGAAAGGTGGTCACCGTGGCCGCGATCACCGTGGCCGGCCAGGAAAACACCAGCCG
>DATIYQ010000123.1:0-5012 GCA_035517515.1 Binatia bacterium | reverse complement strand
AGTGCCGTAACGGCGGGTTCCACGGGCGACGGCGTGGCGCCGGTAACCCTGCCGGCAGAAACGCCCATCACCGTTCGCATGGATCAGGCGCTCGACAGCGGAGAAAACCGGCCCGGCGATACGTTTGAGGCCCACGTCTCTGCACCCGTCGTCGTGGACAACCAGGTGCTAATCCCTCAGGACACCCCGGTGCGCGGCCGCGTGGTGGATGACGTTCCCTCCGGTCGTCTGATGAAGCCGGGTCGCTTGGAGATTGCGCTGAGTGAAATCGAGCTCAGCGGCAACTGGTATCCCATCTCCACGCATGACACCGGCCGCAAAGGCGGAAGCCACAAGCACCGTAACTGGGCCTGGATTGGCGGTGGGGGCGCGGGCGGCGTGTTGATTGGCGCGCTCGCCGCGGGTGGAAAGGGCGCGCTGATCGGCGGGCCGGTGGGCGCCGGGGCGGGAACCGCAGTGGCCTTCATGACCGGCAAGAAGAATGTGCACATCTCGCCGGAAACGCGGCTGGTCTTTCACACCTCACAGCCGTTCAACGTCACTCCCACCAGCTAAACGGGTGAAACGGAGCCCGTGGGAGGGGGACTCCACAAAGTCCCAGCCCGACTTTCGATTTGCCTGCCGCGGAACTGTTCCCCTTCTGCCGGGCAGCGCGCGTCTCAAGGATTGAGGTAGAAAATCTCAGATCGCCCGCCGCGCTCAGCGCACGTAGGTCGCGCGCAGGTATCTGACGGTTTCTTCTTCCAGCTCCGGGTAATCCATGTGCAGCACGTTTTTCGCGGCGGTCTGCGCATCGTTGCCGGCGGAAATCTGGTCCAGCATGCGCGTGATATCCTCCGGCCCGCCCTGCTTCACCATGTATTCCACCACCGACAAGGCCCAGGCATAAGCCACCATGGCTTCGTTTCCCGGCAGGCGGATCCACGCTCCTTCCAGCGCGCCGAGCGATACGGTCTGGTGATTGCGGTCGAAGTTCGCCACGAACGCGGAGGCGGAATCACCCGCGCTGGCGCCTTCCATCCATTGCGCCACTCCTTCCTGAATCCAGGTGGGGCAGCGCGCTCGCGTCTTCTGGGTGATGAAGCTGTGGGTCAGTTCGTGCTTCAGCGTGCGGCTGAGCTCGGCATTCATTTCCGTCAGGCCCTGCACGGGCAGGCGGATGCGCCCGTCGTTCAGGGCCCCGGCCCAGGCGGGAGCGCGGGTGATGTCCACAAAGGCCTGCCCGGTGTACAGAACCACGCCGATGGCCTCGGGCGGGTTGTAGTTCAGCACGGACTCGATGGTGGTGTAATGCGCCTCGAGCGTCCGCAGGATATCGCGCACCAGGGTCTGCGGCGCGGCCGCGCCGTCGTAGCGCACCTGAAAGTGCGCGCTGCGCCCTTCGCGGTACCCGGCTTCCTCCTGCAGGTCGCGCTGCGCTTTGGCCAGCGCGCGTACCACCTCCGGGTCCGCGCGCAGCGCCAGCGACTTCTTCCATTCCTGGACGGCCAGTTCCAACTTGTTCTGGCCGGAGTAGGCCCAGCCCATGAACTTGGCCACGTCGGGCGACTGCGCATCCACGCGGCGCGCGCGCTCCAGATAGTCGAGCGCCTCCGCGTACTGGCTCTGCCGCAGCAACAGATAGGAGAGGTTCACCAGCAGTCCCACGTTCTCCGGGGCAAAGGTCAGCCCGTGGCGGTACTGGTCGGTGGCCGCCTGGATGTCGCCATGCTGCAATTCAAACTGTGCGGCGGCGTGATGGCCCATGGCCGCGCGCTCCACCGCGGATCTTCCTCCGCCACGCGCGGCGCGATCCAGCTCCGCCAGGTAATTGCGGTCAATCGAGCCGCCGGCGATCACCGCTTTGGCCACCGCGCCCAGTTCCGACGAAGCCACCACCGGGGGCGAAGACGCGGTGATGGGATTCGCCGGCGCCGTCTCTGCCGCCGCGCCGGCGGTTGCCAGGTCCACGGAGGCGCCGCGCTCGATGTGGTCCACCGCGGATTTCGGCAGGCTCAGGTGCCCCGCGGATGTCTCGAAGCTGTAGTGGTCGCCTTCTTCCGTCACACTGGTGGCATGAATTTTCCGCCCGCTTTTCAGGACGATGGTGTCCGCACTCGCAGACGCCGCGGCAAACGCCACCAGCAGAACGATGTGGGCAACTCTCCAGGGCCCTGAGCGCATAGTAAAACTCTAGCAGAAGCAGCGGGGAGGCGGTCGCGGCGTTGTCCGGTCCTGTTCCAATTGCTACAGTGAGGTTCGTGCGCAGACTGGCTCCGGCGTTGGCCATCGTTTTTTCCCTGGCGGCTGCGGTTCCTGCTTCCCGGCCGGCCGCTTCCGCGGAACGAAAGCAATACGCGGAGCTGAACGCCCTGCGGGTGGATCCCGCGCGCGTCTATCACATCCGGCGGCTGGCCTTGCGCCGCGATGCCCTGCGCCTGGCCTTTGAAGACGGAACTCTGGGGCTGCTCGAGCCCTTTCATGGCCGCGTGCTCGGCGCGGTCTTCTCCGGCAGCGCGCGTGTGCTGGCCACGCCCCGCGACCCGGCGGAAAAACAATCCATCGCGCGGTTTCTGGGTGTTCCGCTGGTGGATACCACGGTCACCCAGGCCTACCTGCGGTTCACAGACGGCACCGCGGAGGAAATCGAAGCGTTTCTGCGCGCATCCGGCGCGAAACTCCAGGACGATCCCGCCTTCCTGGACGAATGGAATCCGCTGGTGTCTTCCCTGAATGCCGTCAATTCCCTGCGCACGCTCCGCGATCTCGACTCCACTGCGCCGCTTCCCTACTTCCGGGCAACGCTGGGCGGAAGCGAGCAGGGCACGTTTGAGGTGGCGCTCGACAACCGCCGCCGGGAGCAAGTGCTGCTCGGCCAGGTGAAGTACCGCGAGGGCGGCCGGTTCTTCGATCTGTGGGCCTTGTTTCCCAGCCAGGAAGGTCCCGGCGAACCGGCCATCGCCGCGCCGCTGCACTACGCGATTGCCACCACCATCGAAGACACGCTGGCCCAGCACAGCCGGGCCACGCTCTCCCTTCACGTGCTGCGGGAGGGCGAGCGCATCCTGCCGCTGGCGCTTTCACGCGAGCTGCGCGTGGAAGAGGTGGCGGACGCCTCCGGCCGGGGCCTGGAGTTTTTTCAGAATGAAGATATGAGCGAGCAGGAAATCCAGCACCGCGGAGACGATGTGTTTTACGTGGTCCTTCCGCAGCCCACGCGCGCCGGACAGGACCTGGAGCTGCGCGTGAAGTATAGCGGGACGGTGATCACCTCGGCCGGCAACGGTGTGTATTTTACCGGAGAGCGCGGGGCGTGGTTTCCCCGGCCGGAAGATTCCGATGCCTTCTGCCCGTTCGAGCTGGATTTCCGCTGGCCGCGCAAGCTGGACCTGGTGGCCACGGGCAAAAAGACCGCCGAAGGGCTGGATGGCGACTGGCACACGGGGCACTGGAGCTCAGAGTTGCCGCTGGCCACCGCCGGCTTCAATCTGGGCACGTTCACCCGGGTTACCTCCCAGGCCGCCGGCGTGCACGTGGGCGTAAACGCCAATCAGCAGCTCGAGGACGCGCTCTACAAACTGTTCCGCTCCGGACCGCGGCTCGCCGCGCCCTTTGGCCCCTTGGGATGGGGACGCACCTCCGAAGCCGGGAAATCCCTGGACATGGGCCCCGCCGCGGCCCCGGCTGTCCCGCCTCCTCTTCCCACCACGGTGCTCGCGCAGCTTGCCCGGGACATCAGCGACGCGATTGTCAGCCTGGAACAATGGAATGGCCGGTTTCCCTTCCCCCACGTGGAAGTGTCTCCGCTGCCCGCGGCCATGGGACAGAGCTGGCCGGAACTCATGTACCTCTCCACACTGTCCTTTATTCCCAAGGAAGCCGAGCAGCGCGTGGGCGTCTCTTCGCGCGCGCGCTTTTCGTATTCAGACTTGATGCCGTTTCATGAGCTGGCCCACCAGTGGTGGGGAAATCTGGCCGGGGCCGCCAGCTACCGCGACTACTGGATCCTGGAAGGCCTGGCCAACTATTGCGCCCTGATGTATATCGATTCCCGGGTGCCGCCGGAGCGCACCCTGGCCCAGGTGCTGCAGGATTACCGCTCCGATCTGCTCGCGAAACTCCCGGACGATTCGCGGATTACGGATGAAATCGGCCCGCTGGCGCTCGGCGAGCGGCTCACCTCTTCCGCCGCCCCCAACGGCTACAACCGCGTGGTCTATGCCAAAGCCACCTGGGTGATCCACATGCTGCGCATGATGCTCCAGTCCCCCGGCGCGAAAGACCCCGATGCGCGCTTCCGAAGCGTCTTGCGCGCGCTGCTCGATGGACATCGCTTCCGCAGTTTTTCCGAGGCGGACTTGCGCCGGGAGGTCAACCGCGTGATGACTCCGGAGATGGGCCTGGAGGGCATGCACTCCGTGGACTGGTTCTTCGAACAGTGGGTGCATTCAACCGGCATCCCGCGTTACTCCCTCGAGTTCAAAACCACGTCCGGCGCGAAGGGGATCGTGGTCGAAGGCACGCTCCATCAGGAAGGTGTGCCGGAAACGTTTCTGGCGCGCGTGCCGCTCTATGTGCCCTCCGCTTCCGGCAAGCGCGCGCTGCTGGGCTGGGTGGTCACCAACGGGGAGCAAACGCCCTTCCGGTTCCCCTCTCCGGTGAAGCCGGAGCGCATCCTGATTGATCCCAACCAGACGCTGCTCACCGCCGTGCAGTAGCCCGCGCACTCTGTTACTCACGGAGAACGTCGTATGATCCCGTGCGCGGAGCCAGGAGGCATCTCAGGATCATCGGCCTGAGTCTCCTTGAAGGCGGCCCCACCGGCCACGAAGCACCCGCCACTCGTCTTCTGCACGTTCACCCGGCCGCCAGCCACCCGCCCCTAGCCACTCGCCAGCATCTTCTTCGGTCGTCATCCCGAATCTGCAGATGCGGATGAGGGACCTGCTTGTTCTCCTCCTTCTCATCACTGGCCCTCGAGGCCGGTTAGGGGCCGAAGCTCGCAACCCGGTTGGGACCCGCCACCCTCTTTT
>DATIYQ010000122.1:0-16337 GCA_035517515.1 Binatia bacterium | reverse complement strand
CACGCCGGATCCGCTCCTGTGGGACGACACGGCCTACCTGCTGGAGGGCTCATCCCATCGCCGCGCCCTCAGTTGTCTCGACGAATTCCTGCGCACGCATGCCGAGCGTGCCCTGGCCGACCCGTTGAAACACGCCATCCTCCAGCACGACTTTTGGGCGGTGTTTGATTGGGCCGCGGCGCGTGGCGAGGAAGACGTCCAGTTCCGCCGGGAGCGGAATGAGTTATGTCTCCGGCTGGCCGAAGCGATCCGCCGGCTGGCGCTCACCGCGCAGGAAATTCGCGCGCTGCCGGACAATTACTCGGCTGCCGTGGCTGCCGGGCAGTTCGCGACGGCGTACGAGCCGGGCGATTCGCACCGCGCCTTTTTGCCTCCGGAGTTGTTCCGCCCCGATGGCCCGTGGGTGTGCCTGAGCGCGCATCTCGAGGAGCCCACAGCCATCGTGCACTTTACCGGGCGCTCGCGGTTTCTCGTTTTCCTGCGCTTGCCCGGACCACGCGCGGCGACGCTTGAATATCTGGAGAAGCTGCGCGCTTCCGGGGAGCCGCCGCTGGTTCCCGACAGCTCCCACCCGCCGTCTTCCACCTTGTTAAATCAGCGGCTGCCGCAGTTCCCCGTTGGCACTCAAGTGGCCCTCGTGCGCCAGATGATCCTCATCGATCGCGAGGGTAAGTTGATGTCCACCCCTCTGACCGATTTGATTGAACTGCGCGGGTACCACGCCGTGACTCCTGGTTCGCGCTACATGAACTACATCAACGGCCCTGCGAGCCGCGACCAGGATTTCTTTGAGATCCGGATGAGGCGAAAGGAATTGTTCGCCGGGCACTTTGGCGGTTTGGTGGCGGTGCATCCCGGAGAATTGGACTACCCGACGTTTGCAACCCACGGCATGGACCCCTTCGATTCCGGGCACGGCGTCGACGGGCCGGCGGAGATCCTGCGAAGGTGTCTCGGCTGCCATAGTGATTCCGGCATCCATTCTGTCCAGAGCCGCACCCAGTGGATGCAGTCCCTTCAGGTTTCGCGCAAAGAGCCTCAGGACTGGAACCTTTCCGGGTCCATCTCCTGGGAGACGGAGGAGACCATCGCGCGGAAACAGCGGCAGCCTGAGTTCTTGCTTCTCGAAAGGATGTGGAATGGTGCTGGGAACTGAAACAATTCCGCCAACCGATTCCGCCGGCCGACCACCGGCGGCCGCCCCGTCCAACCCTCCTCACAAGGTGGACCGGTGAGGCCGCTGCGCGGCGCAGTGGCAGCAATTACCGGAGCGGCCAGCGGAATCGGCCGGGCTTTGGCGGTGCGCCTGGCGCAGGAGGGCATGGCGCTCGCGCTGGCCGATTGCGACCCGCAGGGGCTGGAGGACACCGTCCGGCAAATCTATCCCGAGGCGGAAGGCCGCAGGGAAAGCGACCCGCTGGTCACCACCCACGTGGTGGACGTCGCCTCGGAAGCCGCGGTCGAAACCTGCGCCGAAGACGTGGCCGCGCGGCACCGGCGCGTGGCGCTGCTCATCAACAACGCCGGCGTGGCCTTGCACGGCGACTTTGAAGAAATATCCCAGGCGGATTTTGAATGGCTGATGGGCATCAACTTCTGGGGCACAGTGTACGGGGTGCGGCATTTTTTGCCCTTGCTGCGGAGAGAAACGCAGGCCCACATCGTAAACGTCTCCAGCGTCTTCGGGCTTATGGCCTATCCCGGCCAGGCGGCCTACTGCTCCAGCAAGTTCGCGGTGCGAGGTTTTACCGAAGCCCTGCGCCACGAACTGGCGGAAACTGCGGTGCGCGTTTCCTGCGTGCATCCGGGAGGCGTGCGCACGCGCATCGCGGAGCACGCCCGTCTGGGGTCGAAGGCGCGGCCGGAGCTGGCCGCGGAGCACCGCGAGAAATTCCTGCGCCTGGCCGCGACTTCGCCGGAAGCGGCCGCGGCGCGCATCGTGCAAGGCATTCTGGAAGACGAACCGCGCATCCGCGTAGGCGCGGACGCGATGCAGATCGACCGCATCGTACGCCTGCTGCCCGGCCGCTACGCCGCGGCGCTCTTTCCCATGTTTCGCCGGCGGATGGAAGGCCCTTAAAGGGCGCGGAATACGGAGCGCCAACCTTACCGCGCAGGAATCAGCGCATTGGAAGGCGCGTCAACCTCTGCCCCGCTCACTTCCGTGCGCACCTTGATCGGGTACAGGCCCGTCTTCTTCACCGGCTGGGCGGCAAAGGTCACCACATACTGGTGCCCCAGATGCCGGGCCACTTCGTCCAGAAACGGCTGCATGTTGATGGGCGTGATGGTTCCGGAGAAGTAGGCCTCGCCCCCGGTTTCATCCCCCAGGCGTGCCAGGCAGGCCTGTCCATTGTTCACCAGGAAAAGGCTGCGGTAGAAATGGGAGCTGGGCGCCACGTAAATCGAATACACAATGATGCCCTTGCGCTGCGCCGCGCTGACCGCGGCGTCCAGATCGGGGTTCAGGCCCGGGGTGCTCGCGCGGACGCCGCGAAAGGTGTCAATCCCGTTGCTCAACAGCAGAATGGCCGCGCGCCGGCCCGGGGACAACTGGATGCGTTTGGCCACATCGACCACGGAGAGATAAATCCCGCCGGTGGCTCCGATGCGGCCGATGGGCAGGCGGAGCTTCTTGATCGCCGCTTCGCGGTCCGCGGTCAACTCCTGGCCCACGATCACCGTGCCGTTTCGCGCGTAGAGTACGGCGAACTGCGACGGCCCGGGCAATTCCCTGAGAAACGAGGAAATCTCCGGGTAGCGCAGAGCCAGTTGGTTCTCCGAGGTGTCGTCCACCACCACGTAGAAGTCAATCTTGTTGTCGGCCCCGGTTTGCGGAACCGCGGAGAGGACCGGCCTGCGATCCTTGCCCTGGTAGACGAGAAAGTCGTCCTTCTGCATCGGCGGGGGTTCCTCGCGCTCCCGGCCGGTGACGGTCACAATCACGCTGGCCGGCACACCCTGCTGCACGGACGACTGCGCCCGGGCCCCGGCCGCGCCGGCTGCGGAGAGCACCACGGCTCCCGCGAAACCGAGCAGAAATGTTCTATGAGAGAATGTTGCGTTCATCGACGCCTCCCTTAGGGGCCGAGGGCGACGCGTCCCTAGTGATTTAGATGGAGCCATTCCGGCAATCGTTGCGTGCGGCAGAGGGCGTGGAGCCGCGGGCTGTCAGGCCAGGCGCCGGCGCCGCGGAACCGCCCGGACCTCCGGCGGCATACTGCCTGGCTACGTTCCTCCGCCTGCTGCGCGATCCCCTGGGAATCTTCTCCGAATCCGCCAGGCGCTACGGCGACGTGGTCTTCCTGCGCACGCCCTTTCGCCGCTTCTACCTGATCAATCATCCCGAATACATCCGCGACCTGCTGGTCACCAGCGCGCAAAAGTTCGAAAAGAGCCCGGCGATCAAAAGCATGAAGCGGGTGCTGGGAGAAGGCCTGCTGACCAGCGAAGGCGATTTTCACCTGCGGCAGCGCAGGCTGGCGCAGCCCGCGTTCCACCGCGAGCGTGTGGCCGGCTACGGCGCGGCCATGGTGGACTTCGCCGCGGAGTGGCGCGAACGGTGGCGCAATGGGCAGAGCGCGGACCTGCATGCGGAATTGATGGGCCTGACCCTGGCCATCGTCGGCAAAACGCTGTTCGACTACGACCTGACCGTGGACCGGGAAAAGATCGCCCGCTCGCTGGACATCTTCCAGGGCTTGTTCCGCGTGATGCTGATGCCGTTTGCGCCGCTGCTCGAGCGGCTGCCCATTCCCGCCATGCGCCGCCTGCGCCGCGCGCGCGAGCACGTGGACGAGATTGTCTATCGCATCATCCGCGAGCGGCGGGCTTACGGCCGCGACCACGGAGACTTGCTCTCCATGCTGCTGACCGCGCAGGATACGGAAGGCGATGGCAGCGGCATGACCGACGCGCAACTGCGGGATGAAGTGATTACGCTGATGCTGGCCGGGCACGAGACCACGGCCAACGCGCTCACCTGGACCTTCTACCTGTTGGCGCAGCATCCGGAGGCGGAAGCCCGGCTGCACGCCGAGCTGGATCATGCGCTCGGAGGCCGCCTGCCCCGTGTGGACGATCTTCCCGTGCTCCCCTGGACGGAGATGGTGCTCAGCGAGTCCATGCGCATCTACCCTCCCGCCTATGCCGTGGGCCGCCTGGCACGCGAGCCGCATCGCTTCGGCCCGTACGAAATTCCGGCCGGCTCCGTGGTGCTTTGCAGCCAATGGGTGATGCATCGCGACGCGCGGTTCTTTCCGCAGCCGGAGCGCTTCGACCCCGGCAGGTGGACGCCGGAGGCGCGTGCCGCACTTCCCAAATTCGCCTTTTTCCCGTTTGGCGGCGGGAACCGCGTGTGCATCGGCGAGAGCTTTGCCTGGATGGAAGGGATCCTGGTGCTGGCCACGCTGGCGCAGCGGTGGCGGATGCGGCTGCCGCCGGGCTTCCGCGCGGAGGAACGTCCGGTGATCACATTGCGCCCGCGGCACGGCATGCCCATGAACTTCGAGCGCCGCGTCTAGTGGCAGCCGCAGCGCGGCGCACGGACGATTCCCGGCGCGGCCGGGACGAAAATCATGCAGCATGCTCGCTTGCGCGAAAGGAGCTTCCCATGCCCGGAGCATTCATCGAGGCCACACTGCGCGAATTCCGTTCCCTGAAGCGCGCGGCGGAACGGGCCATCGCCCAGGTTTCCGACGAGGCATTCTTCGCCACGCTGGACGCGGAGTCCAACAGCATGGCCATGCTGGTGAAACATGTCGCGGGCAACATGCGCTCGCGCTGGACGGACTTCCTGACCACGGACGGCGAGAAGCCGGACCGCAAACGGGATTCGGAGTTCGTGATCGGCCCGGGGGACACGCGCGCGGCGCTGCTCGAGCGCTGGGAACAGGCCTGGGCCATTCTGCTCGGTACGCTGGAATCGCTTGGCCCCGCGGACCTGGAGTGCACGGTCACCATTCGCTTCGAGCCGTACAGCGTGGTGGGGGCCATCCAGCGTCAGTTGGCACACTACTCCGACCACATCGGGCAGATCATTCTGCTGGCCAAACACTTCGCGGGCCAAGGCTGGAAGACGTTGAGTGTTCCGCGCGGAAAATCCGAGGAAGAGAATGCTCGCTATGCCGCCAGATTCAAGGAAAAAGCGGGAAAGCCGTAGCGAACGTGGCGCGCACGGCGGGGGGATTTGCCCGGCACCGCGCCGCGCCCGCGTTCACCGCTGGTGTTCGTTCCACCAGCGCCGCCAGGCCCGCGCGTCTGAACCCTGATTGCCTTGCGTGATGTCCTGCAGAGCGTGATAGACAAAACCTCGCGCGGTGGCGTCCAGCGAGGCGTCTTCCGCCATGTCCAGCAGGCGCGGGACGGCGCTCATGCGCTGCTCGTGGGTGAACATCCCGGATTGCGCCAGTCCACAGGCGGCGCGGTCCTTCACGTTCGGAGAGGGGTCGTTGCGCAGGGACTCCAGCAGCGGGTCGATGGCCTCGTTGGTGCCGAGGATCGCCAGGCCTTCCATGGCCCATGCCCGCGTGTCTCCGTTGGGATCGTTGGCGTAGTCTTCCAATTTCCGGCGCACTCCGATGGGATCAATGCCGCGGTTGCCCAGCGCGCCGAGTGAAAAAAGAGCCCAGGGGCGCGCATCCGGCTCCGCGGAGATTCTCTGCTCCAGCGTCGAGACGCTTTCCGGCTGTTTGGCCACGTCGTAGACGTCCAGAAAGATTTCCAGGCACGCGGCGCGCACTTGCAGATCGCTGGCGTTGAGCGCCGGAACCATCTCCTGGGAGAGCCGCGGGGTCATTTGCAAATAGCCGCGCCAGCCGTCCAGGCGAGCGTTCAGGTCTTCCAGCGCGCCTTCTTCGTTGTGCACGGCTTCATCCAGCAGCAGTTCCGCCTGCGCCTGGGGAGTCATCGCGTCCACAGTTCCCTGCGCGCGCCGCGGATTTTTGGGCGGCGCCGTGGGCGCGGCATCGTTTTTGCGTCCCAGCAGCCGTTCAATTTCCTCCACCTGGGCACGGACACCGCCCGGACGGAGAGCGCAATAGACCAGAAACAGCAGAGCGATTCCCAGCAGCACGGCCAGGCGCGCGGGCGTGCCGGGATCGAAGGACTGCGGGCCGGAAGACTCCGGAAATTCGTTGTCCACGGGGAGCAACCTCAGTTACCGGCGAGGATAGCCGGCGCAGCCCGCGAAGGGGAATGGTACGAAAGAGCTAGAGTGTCAACGCGGGCAATTTCGCCGCATCGCTGTCTGCAGCCGGCCGGTTATTTCTCCCCGGCGGGCGTCATCTGCTGGGTCAGGTAGTTCTGCAGGCCGATCTTGCTGATGAGCTCGAGCTGTGTCTCCAGGAAGTCCACATGGTCTTCCTCGTCCTTCAGGATGACCAGCAGGAAATCGGCGGTGGCATTGTCCGAGGCCTTGCGGCAGGTTTCAATGGCCCCGTTGTAGGAGGCCACGGCGCCCTTTTCCAGCGCCAGGTCATTTTCAATCTGCTGCGGAACGTCTTTTCCCACGTGCACTTTCAAGGTGTTGTTGACGTTGGGCAGGCCTTCCAGAAAGAGGATGCGCTCCATCAGCGCCTCGGCATGCTTCATCTCCCCGATGGACTGCAGTTTGATGTATTTCGCGAGCTTGGTGTAGCCCCAGTTTTCGCACATCTCGGCGTGAATCATGTACTGGTTGATGGCGCACAGTTCTTCCTGCAGCATCTCGTTCAACACACTGATGACGTCTGATTTTCCCTTCATGGTCTCGGTCTCTCCTTGGCCGCGATTTCTTTGACCGCAGAGTATATCCCAATTTCGTGCCGCATCGGAAGATCCCCCTCGCGGTTTCAGCGCGGCCGCTTTCCGCAAGTCAGGCGCGCACCGGCTGGCAACCGTCCGGGGTAAATCTCTTGCCCAGGCAACAGTTCCCGTGTAAATCAAGTCGAAGACCGGGAACATCGCGGCAACGACGCGCTCCGGGCCGAGCCGCGCGAATCGATTCCCCGACACTCAGGCACATGGAAACCAGCGAATTCCCTGGCAGGCAATCGGGGAAAGAAGGCCTCTCCGGCCTGCGCCTGTTCCTGCTGGCCAGCGCGGTGTATCTGCTCTGCATGCTTCCCTACTTCCTCGCTTACCTTCCCTATTTCACCACCAGCCTGATTGGGCCTCCCATCGACAACATGCAGGATTTCTGGAACACGTGGTACAGCCAGCGGGTGTGGGATGCCGGGGGCCACGGTTTCTTCTATACGCATCTGGTCCGGTATCCGGAAGGCGTGGCGCTCTACTATCACACGTTTGCGTATTCGGACCTGGCGGTCATCTTCCTGATCCGCAAGCTGTTCCATCTCTCCACGGACATTCCCGTGCTGCTGGGGCTGCATAACGGGGCTCTGCTGGCTTCCCTGTATCTTTCCGCTCTGGGAGCGTTCTACCTGGCCCGGCGCTTCACGCGCAACACGGTCTCGGCCCTGCTGGCCGGGTTCATCTTCGGGTTCTGCCCGTTCCACCTGGCGCACTTCCTGACCCACATGCACGTGGCCACCATCGAGTTCATTCCGTTTTTTGTGCTGTGCTTTCTGCGCGCGGTGGATACGGGACGGCCGGTGTATGTGGCCGGTTCCATCTTTTTCTACGTGCTGAGCGCGCTCTCTTGCTGGTACTTCCTGGTCTACCTCGCCTACTTTCTGGTGTTCTATTACGTCTTCCAGGCGGTCACGCAAAAGCGGCTGGTGATTTGGCGGCCGCTGTGGGTGGCAGCCGCGAATCTGGCCGGGGTGCTCCTGCTGCTTTCGCCCATCCTGCTCCCGATGATTCGTGAAGGGTGGGGAAACCCGGATGTGTACGCCCCGGGAAGCGGCGAATATGTGGCGGACGCCCTGGGCTACTTCGTGCCCGACCCCTATCACCTCTTGACCGATCTCGGCCGGCGCGTGTACACGCACTTCACCGGCTACTACATCGAGATGCGGGTCTATCTCGGGCTGGTCAACCTCGCGCTGTTTGCGTGGGCCCTGTGGAATCGCAAGCGGCGGCAGATTCCGGAAATGACCTTTCTGCTGAGCGGTACTCTGGTCTTCATGATGTTCGCCAGCGGGCCTTTTCTTCACATCTACGGCCATTCCGTGGTGGCGCTTCCCACGCTGGTGCTGGACTACTTGCCCTTCGTGAGCAACATGCGCACATCGGCGCGCGCCGTGGTTTTTGTGTACCTGCTGTTCGGGATCGGAGCGGGACTGGGGCTGGACCTGATCATCCAGTCGTGCCGGCAGCAAAATCGCTCGCTGCTGCGATGGATTACCCCGATTTGCGTGCTGGCCTTTCTGGATTTCTATCCCGTGGATCTCTCGCGCACCATCGTCTCTCCGCCGCCGGCCTATGCCCTGCTGGCGGCGGACAAAGAAACCGATTTCGGCATCCTGGACCTTCCCCGGGGGTACTTGCAGGGAAATGCCTACATGCTGTACCAGACCTTTCATCACCGCCCGATTGTGTCCGCCACGCTTTCCCGCCGAATCACGCGGACGTTGATGGACAACCTGGAGACGGACGACATGGCGGCGCAGAAGCGGACGCTGACGCAGCTGAAAGTGAAATACATCGTGATCCATCACGACATCATCGCGGAGCACAACCCGGGCGAGCGCGTGGACGTAGCGGCCTACGCGAGAACGTATCCGGCCATCTACTACGATGACACCGCCGTGGTTCTGAAAGTGTACTGACCCCTGCCCGGGTCCGACCGCTCGGGCATGCACCTGCCAAATCCGGGAGGGCGCCCTGCCGGGCCGCTGCCATCTGGAATCTCCGCGGGCAGCGTGAGAGAATCCGCTCCCTGATCCATGACCCGCAGAATCCTGATTATTGACGATGACGCCGACGTGCGCCGCCTGGCGCAGATGCGCCTGCAATTGGCCGGGTATGAAGTGTTGGAGGCGGTGGACGGGGAAGCCGGTCTCGCCAAGCTGCGCGCGGAACGGCCTCCGGTGGTGCTGCTGGACCTGATGATGCCCAAAGTGCACGGCTACGCGGTGTGCCAGGAAGTGCGCGGCGACCCGGCACTGCGCGACACCTACATCATCGCCTCTTCCGCGAAACGCTACCCCGTGGACATTCGCAAAGCCATGGAGATGGGGGCCAACGCCTACCTGATCAAACCGTACGAAATGGAGGAGTTGCTGGAAAAGGTGCGCGAAGCATTCGCCGCCGGAGAGGCGCTGGCGCAGGGAGCCACGCACCCCCCGGCCTCCACCTTTCACCTGCACTTCTGGGGAACGCGCGGCTCGATCGCCACGCCCGGCCCGAAAACCCTGCGCTACGGCGGCAACACCTCCTGCGTGGAGGTGCGCCATGGCAGGCACATTGTGATGCTGGATTGCGGCACGGGCGCACGCGAGATGGGCCTGGCTTTGCACCGTGAATTCGGCGACCGGCCGGTGGAGGTGGACCTTTTCGTCAGCCACGCGCACTGGGATCACATTCAGGGTTTCCCGTTCTTTCTTCCGGCGTACCAGCCCGGGAGCAAAATCCGCATCCACAGCCTGCCCAGCGCGGACAAGAGCCTGGAAAAGGTATTCACCGGCCAGATGGATGGAAGCTACTTTCCCGTGGAGCTGAGCGACCTGAAGGGCCGGCTGGAATTTCACGAGCTGAGTGGACCGATCGAGCTGGAGGACATGCGCATCACCCACTTCGGATTGAACCATCCGGGCATGGCCATCGGATTCCGGTTCGAGGCGGCGGGGAAAACCCTGGTCTATCTGACGGACCACGAGCCGTATTGCCGTCTGGCCGGCGAAAACGAGATGAACCGGCGGTTGGATGGCGAAGTGGATGAGTTTGCGCGTGGAGCGGACCTGTACATCCGTGAGGCCCAGTACACGGAAGAAGAGTACACACATAAGCGCGGCTGGGGGCACAGCACCTGGAAAGACGCGGTGGAATCGGCGCATGCCGCGGGGGTAAAACGCCTGTGCCTGTTCCACCACGATCCCATGCACGACGATATCGCGCTGGACAACATCCTCTCCGCCTGCTGGGAATACATGAAAGCCCGGAACATGAAATTCGAGTGCGTAATGGCTGCGGACGCGATGGAGCTGCAGCTTTAGACCGGGAGGGACGGAATCAAAGCCTGATGGGACCGCGTTCCGGAATGCGCTCGTTGCCTCGAAGAGGGAGGGCGTAGTAGGCTCTGGCCCATGCCGAGAGGCGCGCGAGCGGCCATCCGGGCGCGAGGGCCGGAGAGAAGAAAGAAGAGGCGCATCATGGCTTCCAACAATGATCCCCAGGGCGCGGCGGCGCAGGTGGAGGAGGGGCGCGAGGGGGCCAACGTAGAAAAAATCCGCGACATCCTGTTCGGCGCGCAGATGCGCGATTACGACAAGCGTTTTGCGCGCCTGGAAGACCGGCTGATGAAGGATGCGGAGGCGCTCCGCGAGGAAATGCGCAAACGCCTGGACGCGCTGGAATCGTTCGTGAAACAGGAAGCGGAAGCGCTGGGCCAGCGCATCAAAAGCGAAAAAGCGGAGCGCAGCGAAGCGGTGAAGGACCTGGGACGCGAGCTGCGCGACTCCGGCAAGGCCATCGAGAAGAAGATCGCCCAGTTGGACGACGATTTCAACGCCGGGCAGGGCGAGTTGCGCGCCAAAATCCTGGAACAGTTCAAGTCGCTTTCCACCGAGATCAAGGAGTCGCACCGCGCGCTCTCCAGCGCGCTGAACCAGGAAGCGCAATCCCTGCGCGGCGAACTGACCGACCGTGTGGCCCTGGCGGACTTGTTTTCGGAGGTTTCCCTGCGGCTGAAGAAAGAATTCGAGTTGCCGGAGAAGTGAACCGGGCCGCCCGGCGACCCTGGCGCAGGGAAACGGACACGGCCCCGGATTTGGGCGCGAGACTTCGTGGCTCCCACGACCATGCCAGATCCTTCCGCACCTCCGGACTCCGGGCATCACCGGCTCCGCCCTCCCGAGGAAGAGGAACCCGCACTCTCGGAACTGCGCGAAATCCTGTTCCACGAGGAACGCGATGAGCTGCTGGCGCTGCGCGAACGGGTGCACGACCCCGCGCAGCGCGCGCGGGACGTGAGCGAAGTCCTTCCGGATGCGGTCCGCCTGCGAGGCGAATCCGGCCCGGACGAATCCCTCACCGCGGCCCTGCGTCCCACCGTCGAGCGCACGCTGAAAGAATCCGTGCAGCGCGACCCGCAGGTGCTGGCCGAAGCCCTGTTTCCGGCGATGGGCCCGGCCATTCGCCGGGCAATCACGGAGTATTTCCGCACTCTGGTGCAGGCCTTCGACCAGGCCATGCAGCACAGCTTTTCCATCCAGGGGATCCGCTGGCGCATCGAGGCCATGCGCACCGGCCGGCCGTTCAGCGAGGTGGCCCTGCTGCACAGCCTGATGTTCCGCATCGAGCAGGTGTTCCTGATTCACCGCAAGACCGGATTGTTGCTCTGCCAGGCGGTGGCCCCGGACGCAAAGGTGCTCGATCCGGACCTGGTTTCCAGCATGCTCTCGGCCCTGCAGGATTTTGCCCGGGATTCGTTTGACGCCAGCAAGACAGACACACTTCAAAACTTCAAAGTGGGCGAACTGGACGTATGGGCAGAGCAGGGGCCACAGGCGCTGATTGCGGTGGCCATCCGCGGCGAAGCCCCGCAGAATTTCCGGCTGAAAATGGTCGAGATGCTGGAGCGGTTGCACTTCCAGTTCGGACACGCGCTGGACGAATTCAGCGGCGACCCCGGGCGATTCGCCGCGGCGCACGATCTGCTGTCCGAGGCCCTGGTGACGCAGCGGCGGGAACATTCCCTGCCCCCGCCGCGGCCCTATTTTGTGCGCGGACTGCTGGCCGCGGTGCTGCTGGGCGGCGCGTGGCTGATCTACCAGGGCGTGCAGGACTGGCGGTGGAGCAGGCTGGTGGACCGCCTGCGCGAGCAACCCGGCTATGTGATCACCAGCTCCGGGCGCGAATCGTTTACGCGCTACTACGCAATCCGCGGGCTGCGAGACCCGCAGGCCGCGGACCCGTTTGTGCTGCTCCAGAAGGCCGGACTGAATCCCGCGCTGGCTGATTTCCAGTTGAGCCCCTATTACTCGCTGGATGACGCCATGGTGCGCAAGCGCGCGGAAGCCGCTCTGGCCCCTCCGCCCGGGGTGACGTTGAATATGGAGAGCGGTGTGCTTCATGTGCGCGGGGAAGCGCCGGCGGAATGGGAACGCGAACTGGCAGGGCGCGCCCTGACGGTGGCGGGAATCAATTCCGTGGACACTTCGGGCCTGCTGCTGCCGGGACAAAGTGATTTCGTGCGCCGGCGGGGCCAGCTCGGCGGGGTGCGCATTCTGTTCGGCGTCGGCTCGGCCGAAATCCGCCCGGACCAGCGTGCGGCGCTGGAGTCCGCCGCGGAACTGCTGAAGTCCCTGGATGAACTGTCGCAGCAGATGGGCGCGGAGCTCTCCGTGGAGGCGGTGGGCCACACGGACCGCAGCGGCCCGGACGCCGCCAACCTGCGGCTCAGCCAGAACCGGGCCGAGCGCGTGATCCAGAGCCTGGCGCGCGCCGGCCTGCGTGCGGAAATTTTTGGCGCCCGCGGCGCGGGGTTCAACGAACCTCTGGCAGGAGAAAGCAACGAGGCCGAGCGGCAGCTCAACCGCGCGGTCACGTTCCGCATCCTGGCACCGAAGCCAGGCACGCAACCCTGAGGCGGCGCGCCCATGTTGATCAAGAGAAAAATCTGCATGGTCGGTGCGTTCGCGGTGGGAAAGACCAGCATGGTGCGGCGCTTCGTGGAAAGCATATTTTCGGAGCAATACCTGAGCACGGTGAAAGTCACCATCGAAAAGAAAACCATCCGCCGGGGCGAAGACGAGTTCGTGCTGATGCTCTGGGACATGGCCGGCGAGGATGCGTTCCAGAGCTTGCAGATGTCGTATCTGGCGGGAGCTTCCGGGTACCTGCTGGTGGCGGACGGCACACGCCGCGCCACGCTGGAGAAAGCGCTCGAGCTGCAGGGACGCGTGCAGCAAACGATCGGCTCCACTCCCTTTGTGGCCGCGATCAACAAGAACGACCTGGCCGCGGACTGGGAAGTGACCGAAGAAATGGAGCAGGGCCTGCGCGGACGCGGGTGGACGGTCTTCCGCACCAGCGCCAAGACCGGCGAGGGCGTGGAGGAGGCCTTCCAGGCCCTGAATCTGGCCATGCTCGGTCGAAAACCGTGAGCTCCCCGCCGCTGACTCCGGCTGTGCTGACCCGGCTGGGATACGCCGTGTTTGAGGATGCGGGCGCCGGCGCGCTCTCGCCGGTGGGAGAACTCCCACACTGGTTTGCGCGCGCATTCGGTCCGGACGCGGTAACCGGCGGAAGGTTCGTGCCCGGCGATACTTCGCCCTTTCTTGAGAATTTTCTGCCGCAGGCGGAAGCGGTCTGGTCCTCGGGAGAACCCCTGCCACGCGGGGAATCGGGCGGATGGATCGAGCGCGGCCCCGGCGGCGAGGAACTGGCGCTGGAGGCGGAAGCGCTGCTGCTGGAAGGCCGCCGCATTCTGCTGATCCTCAATCCCCAGGAACGCTTTGAAGAAACCCGGCGGGTGTTGCAACTGGCGCGCAACGACAAGCTGAGCCACGAGCGGCTGCTGCGCGAGATCCAGACGAAGGAAGTGCTGCTGCACTGCATCGTGCACGACCTTTCGCAGCCGCTGACCGCGCTGCGCGGATGCCTTTCCCTGCTGGGCATGGGCCTGCCCGCGGAAAAACTGCGCGAGGTGGTGGAGATTGCGGACCGGCAAACGCGCCGGCAGGAAGCGATGATCCGCGACGTGCTGAATGTATTTGCCAGCGAGATGGCCGCCCTGCAGGGCGGCGGGGCCGCGGCCGGCGTGGATGTGGCCCAATCCGCGCGCGAGGTGGTGCAGGAATATTCCGCGGCCTTCGTGAGCCAGGGCGCGGCTCTGGCGGCGGATCCCCGGCTCGCGAAAGGTTGCGGATGGCGCGCCACGGGAGAGCCGGAGCGGCTGCGGCGGCTGTTTGCGAATTTTCTGGAGAACGCACTGCGCTATAGCCCGGCGGGAACCACGGTGACCGTGGGTGTCGAAGAGGACGGCGATTTTCTGCGCGCCTATGTGGACGATCAGGGGCCAGGACTGCCCGAAGGCGTGACCGCGGCAAATCTGTTCCGCCTGTTCGGAAAAGGAAAGGAAAGCACGGGCAAGGCGGGGCTGGGGCTGTACTTCTGCAAGATCACCGCCGAGCGCTGGGGCGGCAGCGTGGGCTGCGAGAATCGGGCGGGGGGAGGGACGCGCTTCTGGTTCCGGCTGCCACGCCTGCCCGCGGCGCGGGAGCCTGCCAGCCCAGGCACCGCGCCGGCGGCGGCTCCAGTCTCCCAAACCAGGATCGAGCCTGTCGCCGCTGCGGCCGCGGGCGGAGCGACCGTCCGCGACGCAAGATCGCTGCGCATCCTGCTGGCCGACGATGTGGAAATTAACCGGCAGATCGCCGAAGAGCTGCTGGCGCGGGCCGGACATCGCGTGACCAGCGTGGAAGACGGCCGGGCAGCCGTGGCCGCGGTGCAGCGGGAGCCGTTTGATCTGGTGCTGATGGACGTGGAGATGCCGGTGATGAACGGCCTGGAGGCCGCGCAGGCCATCCGCGCCTGGGAAGGCGCGAGCGCGGGGAGATTGCCTATTCTGGCGGTGACCGGACACGACACGCCTGCAGACCGCGAGCGCATCCGTAGTGCGGGCATGGATGGCCAACTCGTGAAACCTTTTGATTCCGAGGCGCTCTATCGCGAAATCGCCGCGGTGTGTGCCACGGCGCCTCCGCGCCCGGCGGAGCAAGAAGTCTCCACGACGAGTGGGACCGGGCCAGCGCGGTGCGGCGCCTCCATGCGGGAGCAGTTGCTGGCGCGATTCGGGGGCGACGCCCGGCTGGCGGCATCGCTGGCACGCCTGTTCCTGAAAGACGCGCCACGCCTGCAGGCCGACGTGCGCGGCGCGGTGGATCGCCGGGACTCCGAAGGCCTGGCGCGGGCCGCGCATGCGCTGAAGGGCGCGGTGGGACATTTCGGGGCGGAAGCCGCGCGCGAGGCGGCGGCGCGGCTGGAACGGATCGGACGCGAAGGCGATGTTCACCATGCGGGAGAGGCCTTCGAACAGCTTTCCGCGCGGCTTTCCACACTCTGCGAAGAGCTGTCCGCCTTCGCCAACGAAAGCTCGGGGCGATCCGGCCGGGTGGCCACCGCCGGGCAGCCCTCGAAACGTTCCCGCGGCGGCAGTTGGGGCATCGGGTGACAGGAGGCGGTGTGAAATCGATTTTGGTTGCCGATGACGATCGCATCCAGCGCACCTTTGTGCGCACGGTGCTCCGCAAGCACAAATACAACGTTTCGACCGCCCCCGACGGCCAGGCCGCGCTGGCGCTGCTGAAGAAAAAGAAATTTGACCTGGTGCTGCTGGACCTGTGGATGCCGCGTATGAACGGCTTCGAGGTGCTGGCCATCCTGCGCCAGCAGCCCAAGCCCCCGCGGGTGGTGGTGATGACCTCCGATGACACGCCGGAAACCATGCTGCGGACGGTGCGCGAGCAAGCCTACCGCTATTTGACCAAACCAGTGGACGCGAGGACCCTGCTGGACGCGGTGGAAGATGCGCTCGAAGATCGGCCGCAGGCGCCGCCCATCGAGGTGCTCTCCGCGAAGCCCACCTGGGTGGAGCTGCTGGTGCCCTGCGACCTGGACTGTGCGCGGCGCATTCACATGTTTCTGCAACAGTTGAAAGTGGATCTGCCGGAGGAGACCCGGGAGCGGGTGGGCCAGGCATTTCGCGAACTGCTGACCAATGCCGTCGAGTGGGGCGGCAAGCTGGACCCCAATCGCAAGGTGCGCGTCACCTTCGTCCATACGCCGCGCATGCTGCTCTACCGGATTGCGGACCCCGGCCCGGGCTTCAAGTTCGAAGGACTGACCCACGCGGCTGCGGGCTACTCCGGCGATGACCCGACGATTCATATGGACGAGCGGGAGAAAAAGGGGCTGCGCCCCGGCGGCCTGGGCATCTTCATGACTCGCGAGCTGGTGGACGAGCTGGTGTACAACGAAGCCCAGAATGAAGTGATCTTTGTGAAATACCTGTGAGCGGCCGGTGATTGAAGGTGTGTGACCGGTAACCCGCGGCCAGGAGGGGTACCCCCCCCGGGGGGGAGAGTGTAATTTCATGAAAACACAGGACATCGTTTTTTGGGAACGCCCGGGAGTTTGTAAGGTGTTGGAAGCATTGAACATCGGTCGTGGGCGGGTAGCGCGGGAGTGCGTGAGCGACTGATTCTTATGGGGGTTAGACTGAAAAGCGAAGA
>DATIYQ010000121.1:0-6991 GCA_035517515.1 Binatia bacterium | reverse complement strand
CGGGCCGGCCATGAATCTGCTCAGCTATTTTCTCGGCCATCCGCGTGAAGTCTGGACCCTCACGCTCGAACACCTGTGGCTCACTGGAATTTCCGTGGTCCTCGCCGTCCTGGTTGGATTGCCCCTGGGAGTGGGCATCGCCCGGCGGCCGGCGCTGGCCCGCGTGGTGCTCGGAGCGGTCAATTCGGTTCACGTAATTCCCAGCCTCGCCCTATTCGGTTTTCTATTCGCTGTGCCGTGGATCGGTGATCGCGCGCCGCGCATGGCCATCCTGGCGCTTTCTCTCTATGCCCTGCTGCCCATTTTGCGGAATGTCTGCGCCGGCATTCTGGGGGTGGACCCGGCCGTGGTGGAGGCCGGCCGCGGCCTGGGGCTCACTCCCGCGCAGCTCCTGATGCGCGTCGAGTTGCCGCTCGCCTTGGGGGTCATCGTCGCCGGCATCCGCGTGGCGGTCGTGCTGGCCGTGGGAATCGCCACCATCGCCGCTGCCATCGGCGCCGGAGGCCTGGGCGAACTGATCTTCCGCGGTCTGGCCATGGTCAATCAGTCCCTGATCTTTGCGGGGGCCTTGCCCGCGGCGCTGCTGGCCCTGCTGGCGGACCTTGCGCTCGGCGGACTCGAGGCCATGCTGCGGCGGCGGGTGTGATGCGGCCCGGTGCGCGCGTCCTGCTGGTGGCCGGAATTTTTCCCGCGCTCGCGGCATGGGCCGCGTGCGGCGGCACTCACCGCCGCCCGGTGGTCGTGGCTTCTAAGAATTTCACCGAGCAGGCCGTGCTCGGTGAACTTCTGGCCCAGCGCATCGAGCGCTTCGCGCATCTGCCCGTCGAGCGCCGCTTCTATCTTGCCGGCACCTACATCTGCCAGCAGGCGCTGCTCGCCGGGCGGGTGGACCTGTACGTCGAATACACGGGAACCGCGCTGACCGCCGTATTGAAGGAACCGCCGTCTGAGGAAGCCGCGCGGGTTTTCGAGCGCGTGCGCTCAGAATACGCGCGGCGTTGGAATTTGGCCGTGCTGCCCTCCCTCGGCTTTGAAAACAGCTTCGCCATGGTCCTGCGCGGAGACGACGCGCGCCGCATGCAGCTGGCTTCGCTCTCGCAGGCCGCCGCCTACGCTCCCCAATGGCGTCTGGGGGTGGGCTACGAATTCATGGAGCGGCCAGACGGCTACGCCGGCTTGGTCCGCGCTTACGGCCTGTCGTTTCGCGAGCCACCGCGGCTGATGGACCTGGGCCTGCTCTACCGCGCCCTCTCCGAGCACCAGGTGGATTTGGCCGCCGGAAACTCTACGGATGGGTTGATTCGCGCGCTCGGCTTGGCCGTGTTGCAGGATGACCGGCATTATTTCCCTCCTTACGAAGCCGTGCCCATCGTGCGCCAGCAGGCCCTGGAGGAATTTCCCGGCTTGCGAGCCGCGCTGGAGGGGCTGGCCGGCCGCATCTCCGCTGAGGACATGCGCCAGATGAATTACGCCGTGGAGGGCGAGCACCGCGATGTCGCGGAAGTCGCGCATCAGTTTCTGTCGAGCCACGTGCCGTGAGGCAATGCGTCGGAAAGGAGCCGGCGGCCTCATCGAGGCGCATCCCAACAATCTCCTTTGCTTCTAATATGGATTCATCTTTTCCTTGGAACTAAGTGCAGTATCCTTCGATGGGCCTTCCAACCTCTCGATCGCACTTGTAAGGCAGTAGGAGGACGCCGCGTCCTCTCCATCCGCTGGGCGCATCACGGTGAAGGTTGCAGATCAAGTTTGGATCGCAACCGCTCTCTTGCACCGTGAGCGGCCGGCCGACCGGACTTCAGTACCGAAGAAATTGTGCACCGCGCGGCACGCGAATTCCTTTCCGGGCCTGCCAGACCGGGCGTGTGCGTACATGTGATGCAGCATGGCGTGGCCAACCGCCGTCCGAACCCGGGACGCTACCGGATGTTGTTCGAGACCGCTCCGGGAAGGCGCCGGCTGTTCCGCAGGGGCGACCCCTGCCATCCCCAGCGCGAGGGCAGCAAAATCTCCCCGGTTCCAGACCAACTGCCGCTCGAGTACCGCGCGGATCTACGCCGCCCCGCGCCGCGACCGGTCCCTGCGCATCCCGGATGCCATCCAAACTCTCATGCGCGGCCGCGGCCTCTGTAGATCTGTTCATCACCACCGGCCAGCGTCTCGCCGGCAAACAGGTCCAAGGCATTCAATTCATCGTTCCGCTCGAACCCGCGCCACTCCAATCAGGCCGTGAGACCGGCAGTGGAATTGAAGCCCACTCTGCGATAGTCTGTAGTTTGGACTCTCGGAGCCTCCCCGTTCGGCCGGCCCCGGATTCTCTGGCATGGCCACTCAACGCGAAAAAATAGTCCTGATCGACACCCGCGAGAGCACGCGGCACGACCTGGAAGAGCAGCTCCGCAACGCCGCGTATGAAGTGTTTCCCGCGGAAACGTGCGCGGAGGGTGTGCAGGTGGCCCAGCAGGTCGAGCCGGAGCTGGTGATCCTCGACGCCGGCGAGCCGGGAAGCTGTTGGTCCCAGGCGGTCAGTGAGCTGAAAGGCGCTGCCGCCACGCGCCACGCCCGCGTCCTGGTGCTTTCTTCGCGCGGCCCCGCGGAGCGCGCTCGCGCCCTGGACCTGGGCGCCGACGAGGTGATTTCACGTCCCTGGGATGACCGCGAGCTCATGGCTCGGGTGCGCGTGCAGTTTCGCACCCGCCGCGGCATGCAGTCCCTGGTGGATCAGGTGCGCATCGCGGAAGAGGGCCAGCAGATCGCCCACACCGCTTTTGAGGCCCTCGCGGTCACCGAGAAGATGACCCGCGACGCCTTTTCGCTGGACCGCCGCCTGCGCGTGGGCCTGGTGGGCATTCTCTGCGGCGCGGCCCTGATGGGCGCCATCTTTTATCTCTTCACCCGCCGCGCGGAAAAGGAGATGCGCCGCACCTCCAACGTGATTTCCCAGATGGAGGCCAATCTCGCCAGCCAGGATAAATTGCTGGCCAGCGCCACGCGCCTGCGCCAGGAATTTAAATCCAAGCCCAAAGGCCTGGAAGACGAGGTCCAGCAGCTCCAGGATCAGAGCGATACCCTGAAGGCCCAGCTCGGCAGCACCTCCGACGCGGGAAATGTGTCGGAGCTGCGCCACCAACTCGATGAAACCAACGGCCGGCTCAACAAAATAGAAGGCGAGAACCGCATCGCCCAGGGCATCATTCGCAACTATTCCCGCAGCGTTTGCCTGCTGCACGTGTCCGTTGCGTTTCGCGACAAGACCACCGGCCAGAGGGTGCACTATGCCGGAACCAACCAGAAAGGCGCGCCGATTCAGGATAGCGAAGGAAATCCGGTGCTCTCGCTCGAGGGCCGCGGGCCGGAGGTGCGCGCCGACTTTTTTGGCAGCGCCTTCCTGGTCTCCGCAGACGGCCGCATGATCACGAACCGCCACGTGGTCGAGCCCTGGTGGAAGAACGACGATCTCTCCGAGCTGACCACCGAGGGCGTGGAAGCCACCCTGGCGGATGTGGAGAGTTTTTGTCCGGATGCCCTGCACCCCCTGCGCACCACCGTGGACAAGATCTCGGAGGATGCGGACCTGGCCACCGTGCGCGTCATCCTGGATGATCCCAAGCGCGTTCCCCTGCTCCTGGACACCCGCAAGGAAGGCGCGGTCAGCGGCACCCCGGTGGTGCTGATGGGCTATCCCACCGGTCTGGACGCCATCCTCGCGCGCACCGACGACGATACCGTGCAGAAGATCGTGGCTTCCAGCGGCGGCAGTACTTCCAGCATCATGTCCGCCCTGGCTGGAAAAAAGCTGATCCGCCCCATCACCACCCAGGGGCACCTCGGAGACATCCTCTCCGACAAGCTGGTGTACGACGCGCAGACCACTTCCGGCGGCTCCGGCGGACCGCTCTTCAATGAAGATGGCAAAGTCATCGGCGTGAATTACGCCATCCTGAAGGGCTTCGGCGGCTCCAATTTCGGCATCCCCATCCGTTTTGCCGAACCCCTGCTTAAGCACTGACCGGGCTTTTCCGCGGCACGCGCCTACGGCAGGTCGTAGGTCTTGATTTCCTTGCCCAACAGGTATTTGTCGAACCAGGCCACGATGTGCTCCAGACGCTCGATGCGGTGCTGCGGCTTGCCGGAGCGCGAAAGCTCGTGCGTCTCTCCCGGAAAGCGGACCATCACCGCGACTTTCTTCTGCGCTTTCAGCGCGCGAAACATCGCCTCGCCGCCCTGGCCCGGCGGGGCCCGCAGGTCGTTATCCCCTTCCACAAACATCATCGGGGTCTGAATCTGTGCCGCGTAGCGCACCGGCGAGCGAACGGAAAACTCCTCCGGGTCCTCGTAGGGATTCTTGCGGAACCAGCTGGGCGTAAACAGGGTGAAGTCCGTGGTGTACCAGAACGCCGCCCACTCCCCCACGGAACGCTGGGATACCGCGGCCTTGAACCGCGAAGTCTGCGTCACCGTCCAGTTGGTCAGCAGGCCGCCGCCGCTGCCTCCGGTCACCCCCATGCGCGTTTCATCCACGTAGCCGCGCTTCAACACCTCATCCACGCCGGCCATCAGGTCTTTGTAGTCGTCTCCGGGGTAGTGGTACTGGATACTGTTGGCAAACTCGCGCCCGTAAGAAGTGCTTCCGCGAGGGTTCAGATAGATCACCACGTAGCCCTGCGCGGCCATCCATTGGAATTCGTGCATGAAGGTGTGGCCGTAAGCGGTGTGCGGGCCTCCGTGAATCTCCAGGATCAGTGGATACTTTTTCCCCGGCGAAAAATCCGGCGGCTTCTGAATCCACCCCTGGATCTTCCGCCCGTCGAAACTGGTGAAGGTGAACTCCTCGGGCGCGGTCAGCCGCAAGGTATCGAACAGCGCGTCGTTCACGTGGGTCAGCTGGGTGAGCTTCCGGGAGCCCGTCTCCAGCAGGTAGATTTCCCCGATGTGCGTCGCGTCCCCGATGGCCAGCGCGAATCGGGAGCCATCGGGCGTGGCGCTGTAGGCGATCACCTCGTGATTTCCGGTGGTCAAGGGCTCCATGCGCCCGGTTTCCGCGTCCACGCGCACCAGGTTGGAGCGGCCCTCCACGGTCGTGGCCACCACGATGCCCCGGCCCTCCCCGGTCCACACCACCGGGCTCGAGCTTCCGCCCCCGCGCGGCGCATGCTGATCCCCGGAGACGTTCGTACCCGCCTCCACGTCATATTTCGACAAAAGATCCGTGGACTTTCCTCCGGCGGAGACCAGCAAGCTGAGCTGGTAATTCGATGGCGCCTGCCGCGGGTTGATCCAGCCGAGAAATGCGATGCGGCCGTCCGGCGAGGCCACCGGCGCGATCACCGGGCCGTCGATGTCCACCACCGTGGCCAGTTCACCACCGCCGGCAGGCACGGAGTAAAGATTCTGGTCCGGCTGAAAATAGTAGGGCTCTGCCACCCGGTCCGAAACCAGGTAGAGCCGGCTTCCGTCGCGGCTCCAGCCGGCCAGTCCCTCGTCATACTTGCCGGAGGTGATTTGCTTCGGCTCCGGCGCGGTGGCCTCACCCGCCGGAACCGCCACCGTCCACAGATGATCGTGGCGGTCCAGTTCCAGCCAACCCTGGCCATTGGCGCGGTATTCCGCCAGGGTAATCACCCGCACGTCGCTTTTCTTTTTCTCCTCGCCCTTCTTCTCGCCGCTCTTTTCGGCCAGGTCCTCTGCGGTGGTGTCGCTGGTAAAAGCGATGCTGTGGCCGTCGGGAGACCAGAACGCGGGCGAGGCGCCCCGCGGAAGATCCGTCCACTTCCTTCCCTCACCGCCTTGCATCGAGAGAAGATAGATTTGCGCCGGGTCTTTCTCCCCGGGCCGGAGGAAGGCCAGCGTGCGGCTGTCCGGAGACCATCGCGGCGCGGAGTCCCGCGGCCCGCTGGTGAGCTGCCGCGGGGCGCCCCCAGAGGTGGCTACACTCCAGATGCTGGTCTCATACCGGTCCTCTTTCTCGTTGACCGTCACCAGCACATAGGCCACTTCCCGCCCGTCGGGTGAGATGCGCGGGTCGGCCACCCATTTGAATTTCAGCAGGTCCTTCTCTGTAATCAGGCGCTTTTCCTGCGCGCCCGCTGCGGTGATGCCGGCAGCCAGCGCCACAGCGCCCAGCAAAGCGCCGGCCAGACGCACCCGCCACCTTGCCACAGGCAATCTCATCGTCTCCACCCCTCTGAGCGCCGGAGAGTCCGGCGTTGCCGCACCAGGCCGTGCACCCGGTTCGCGCTGCATTCGGGCTGCATCCGCGGGCTGTTCCAGCGCGGGCTGCTCCGATTGACTCCCCAGGAACGCGTAGTTAGCATGGACGTTTCTTCACTGACTCGCGTTTCCAGTGTAGGAGTCGTCGTGACGGCGGATGCGCAGACCGGAACCATTCTGGACCGCATCGTGGAAGCACGCCGTGCGGCGATGGAAAAGCGGCGGAGGCTGCACCCGCTTCCGGTGCTGAAAATGGCGGTGGAGAAGGCCGCGCCGGCGCGGAATCTTGCCGCCGCGCTCGCCCGCCCCGGTCTCAACGTGATTGCCGAGCTGAAGAAGGCCTCTCCCTCCCGCGGCGTCCTCCGTTCCAACTTCGATGCGGTCGCCCTGGCCGCCGCTCTGGCCGCAGCCGGGGCCGCGGCCCTCTCCGTCCTCACCGAGGAGGAGTTTTTTCAGGGTTCGTTGGGCAACCTGCGCGCGGCACGTGCTGCCGTTGCCGTGCCGGTGCTTAGAAAAGATTTCATCTTCGATCCCTGGCAGGTGTGGGAGGCGCGCGCCGCAGAGGCGGATTCCTTCCTGTTGATCGCCGCCATTCTCTCCGATGCGCAGCTCGCGGAGCTGCTGTCCGCGGGCCGGGAACTGGGCATGGAGCCGCTGGTCGAAGTCCACACCCACGCGGAGCTGGCGCGCGCCCTCGCCGCGGATGCGCGCATCCTGGGAATCAACAATCGCGATCTCCGCACCTTCGAGGTGCGCCTGGAAACCTCCCTCGGGTTGATTC
>DATIYQ010000120.1:0-12545 GCA_035517515.1 Binatia bacterium | reverse complement strand
ACCCTGGCTGCCTGCCTCTCGCTATCCCGCGTCCGTTGGGATTTCGAAGCGCACCAGTTCGGCCCGAAATCCGCGGGTCTTCCAGGCGCCGTAGGCCACTCCGGCCAGCATCCAGATGCTTCCCGCCACCATCGCCTGCCAGCGCAGATTCAACCACAGAAACAAGCACACCACGACGCCGGCGAGCGGCGGGAAGGCGGCGCGCCACGGGTGCTCACTCTCCCCGCGCAAGGTATACCGTGTGAAGGCGGCGGCGTTAACGCCCATGAATGCCAGGAACGCGCCGAAATTCAGCATCTCCGCGCCGAGTTGATAGCTCATGGCGAACGCTCCGGCCAGGGAGACGCCGCCCACGAAGAGCACGTTATTGGCGGGAATGCCGTGGCGCGCGTCGATGGCCCCGAAAAACCGTTTGGGCAGCGCGTCGTCGCGGCCCATTCCGTAAAGCAGCCGCGCGGCCCCCAGCTGCGAGGCCATTCCCGAGCCGATGGTGGCCACCAGCAGCGTGGCATTCACCAGATGGAACATCCAGGCGCCGCCGGCCCGCCCGGCCACGTACACGTAGGCGGTGTCCACATCTGGAAATTTCTGCGCCGCGGGCCACACCAGTTGCGCGGCATAGACTTCCAGCGAGGCGAGCACGCCGGTGATCAGGCACGTCAGAACGGTGGCCAGCAGAATGTTGCGGCGGGGATTCTCCGCTTCTTCCGAAAGCGTGGAGATGCCGTCGAAGCCGATATAGGTGAGCGCAGCGATGGACGAACCCGTGAAGAGCGCCCGGGCCGAAAACACCGCGGGATCATAGAACGGCCGCGTGAAAAAATCCGGCCCCTGCGGCGGCAGCGCGCGCACGTAGCGGATTACGGACCAGAACAACACCAGCACCACCAGGGTCATGGCTCCGGCCAGAATTTCGTTGATGCGCGCGGAGGTGCGCACGCCGCGCAGGTTCAGCGCCGAAAAAAGCACGGCAAAAAACACCGCCCAGGCCGCATAGGGGATTTGCGGCGCAAGATTTCCCGCGGCCTTGCTGCACCAGATGGTGCAGATCAGCGGATTGAGCATGTAATCCATGGCCATGCTCCATCCGGTCACGTAGCCCAGCGCCGGATGCAGCTCGCGGCCCACGTACGTGTAGGCGGAACCTGCGCTGGGATAGAGCCGGGCCATGCGGCCGTAACTGACCGCGGTAAACAGCATGGCCACCATGGCGATCAGCACCGTGGTCACCACGTGGCCGTGCGCCGTTTCGCTCACCACGCCATACACCGGCATCGGCGCGGTCGGCTGGATCACCACCAACCCGTAGACAATCAGGTGCCACAGCGTCAGATGGCGGCGAAGATGGTGAGTCCCGCCCAGGCTGGCGGGGACATTGGTTGGCGGCTCTGTGCCCATCACGGGATTGCGCCGGCCCCCGGCAATCCGGGCATGCCGCGCGACCCGGCGATTCTACGTGCGCACGACCGCCTTGACGAGGTTTCTCGGATGATCCACGTCGCATCCGGAAAGCACGCCAACGTGATAGGCGAAAAGTTGGAGCGGGACGACCTCCACCAGCGGCAGGAGCAGCTCCGGCGCTGGCGGCACAAGAACAGCGGCGTCACCCAGCGATTGTGCTTCCTGGTCGTCCGCGGCGGCCACCACCAGCAGCCTCCCGCCGTGCGTCTTCACATACTTTAAGACCCCCATGGTCATTGCGTGCCGCGCCATCGAGCCCGCGTCCTCTGCATCGCGGGCGGCCAGGGCGGCCACTACATTGTCTCCCCCCACCAGCGCGTTGGGGCCGTGCAGCAGCTCTCCGGCCGGCAATCCCTCGGCGTAGGAGTACGAAATTTCCTTCAGTTTCAAAGCGCCTTCCCGGGCAATGGCGTAATGCACCCCCCGGCCGATGAACAAAAAGGACTTCGCTTGCTTGAATCGTTCCGCGGCCTCCCGCGCGGTTCGATTCCATGTGTCCAGCGATTCCTGCAATTGCCGGGATAGCAGACGCAGCCGGCCGAGATGTTCAACCGCGGCGCTCGTGGCCAGCCGTTCTTTGAGCGCCGCAAGGGCCAGCGCAAAGAGATACAGGACGGAGAGCTGTGTCGTGAAACTCTTTGTGGCCGGGATCGCCATCTCCGGCCTGGCCCGCGTCAGCAGCAGCGCATCCGCCTCCCGGGCTATCGTGGAGTCCGCAACATTTGTGATGCCGATGGTTGCCGTGCCCCGCTTGCGCGATTCACGCAGGGCGGCAACCGCATCCGCGCTTTCCCCGGACTGGCTGATCACCATCACCACGGTTCCGGCGGAGGCTCCGGAGGTCCGGCCGCAGTATTCGCTCGCGTACTCCACGTCCACCGCAATTCCTGCCACCTCTTCGATCATGATTTCACCGGCCAGCCCGGCATTGCGGCTGCTCCCGCTGGCCGCGATGATCAGCTTCTCGCAACTCCGCAATGCAGATTCCAGTGGTGTCAGCGCCGCCGGGAAGTGCGTTCCCTCGGGGAGAGTGCCTTGCACCGTCGCTTCCAGCGCCTGCGGCTGTTCGTAAATCTCCCGAAGCATGACGTGAGCGAATTCGCGGTCGTTCATTGCATGGGGCGCGGAGCATCCCGGCCGGGCTGCCGCCGCCGACGCCTCACATCTTCACACGCGGACCAGGCAAACTCCATCTGCGGCTTGCCGGCAGGAACTTCGCGGGAAGGCAGAGCGCGCGGTAGAATACCAGCAAGGGCTCGTATGCACCCACCCTCTTCATCCCCGCGGACCAGTTCTGCGGTGGCCCTATGTTGTTCGGTCATTCTGATTCACGTTTGGTCGGCCGGGCTGGTTGCCTCGGCGTCAAGGCCCAAGGCTCCTTCCACGCCCCGCCCGCCGGCCGTGGTGATTGGAATTACCGGTGGATTCGTGCGCCACGATAACCAGGTTCACGGCGTGGTGCAGTTTGCGGAGCGGCTTCGTCGCGACTTCCCGGAGGGCACCTGCGTGGAGGTATTCGAGAACCACCGCTGGCAGCAAGCCCTTCAGGAGATCGAGAAGCGCCTGGACGCGGACCACGACGGCAAACTCTCCCCGGAAGAGAAACGGGAAGCCCGAATCGTCCTCTATGGGCACAGCTGGGGCGGATCGGAGGTCGTCCACCTCGCCGGAGAGCTGGGAAACAAGGGGCTTCCCGTGCTGCTGACCGTCCAGGTGGACAGCGTAACCAAGCCGGGGGAAGACAGTTCGCTGATCCCTGCCAACGTTGCGGAGGCTGTCAACTTCTACCAGCAGGATGGGTGGCTGCATGGGCGCGCTGAGATTCGCGCCGCGGACCCCGCGCACACGAAAATTCTTGGAAATTTCCGCCGTGAATACAAATCCAGCTCGTGTCCCGGCTACCCTTGGTACAACCGGTGGTTCACCGTCCCCCATTGCGCCATCGAAATTGATCCTGAGGTGTGGGACCGGGCCGAGACGTTGATCCGCGGAGCCCTGCAAGAGCCCACAGGCCTGCCGGATGAGCAGGGAAGAGGGACGGTTCGCGCCCCCGCCGGGAATGGCCGTTGACGCTCCTCTTCCGCCGAACTAGCATCTGTTTTCCTGGTCTAATCCCATGAGCACATTCACTGCAGCCGCAAGCGCACCGGCCACCGGCCGCCGCACCATTCCCATGGCCATGGTGGAGGACGCGCGGCGCCACGTCTATGAAGCTGCGGTGCGCACCCCGCTGGTCAAACTGAACTATGCGGAAGCCCCCGCGGAAATTTACCTGAAGCTGGAAAGCCTCCAGCCCATCGGCTCGTTCAAGATTCGCGGGGCCTACAACCAGGTGCGCCTGCTATCACCCGAGGCAAAGGCGCACGGTGTGTGGACCGTTAGCGCCGGAAACGCTGCGCAGGGCGTGGCCCTGGCGGCAAGGCGGGCCGGCGTTGCCGCCAGCGTGTTGGTGATGGACACGGCCCCGGCCACGAAACTGGAGGCCATCCGGCGCCTGGGCGCGCGCATCGTAAAGGCCTCCTTCGATGAATGCTGGAAGGCTCTGGGCGAGCGGCGGCATCCGGCCATGGAAGGCACCATGGTGCACCCCTTCGAGGACGACGAGTTTATCGCCGGCAATGCTTCGTGCGGCCTCGAGATTCTCGAGGATCTGCCCGAGGTGGACGCGGTGGTGGCCGCGTTCGGCGGCGGCGGGCTCGCCTGCGGCATCGCCACGGCGATGCAGGCAAAAAAACCGGCGGTGAAAGTCTACGCCGCGGAGCCGGAGACGGCCTCCCCGCTGGCCTATTCCTTCTCCAAAGGCTCGGCGCAGAACTTTCCTGGCTGGCAGTCAAGCTTCGTGGACGGCAGCGGTGGCAAAAGCGTTTTCCCGCGCATGTGGGCGCTCGCCCACCATCTGCTGGCAGGCTCCGTGGTGGTGTCTCTGGATGAGATTCGCGCGGCCATGAAGCTGGTGGCGGAGCGCAATCACGTGATTGCGGAAGGCGCAGGCGCTTGCGCGGTCGCCGCGGCTCTCAGCGGCCAATGCGGCAGCGGCAAAGTGGTGGCCGTGGTCAGCGGCGGCAACATCGACCTCAGCAAATTCGCCGCGCTGACTTCCTCTTAGCCGGTGCGGCGAGGGTGAGGATGCCGTTCCCGTTGACATCCATGGTTGCGGTCAGCACGTAGCTGACCGAACAGCAACTTGCCGGCTGCGAGGCCGCAGCCGGCCCCTCGCTCGATCGTGCGGACGGCACCAGGGCCGGCGCGGGACGCCGGCGCTACGATGGCCGCTCAACGCTAACGTGGCACGCATCTGCGAAAGAAGTTCCGCTGCGTCGTAAGAAATCCCGGCTAGCCCGGCGGAGACAGGGATCCGGGATCTCCAAGCAGATTCGCGGCGAAGGGCGGGTGATCAGCGCAGGCGCGCAATAGCCTCAGCTTCGTCCCCGTAGTTCGGAATCACGTTGAGCAGCCGGGTCATGTCCAAAACCATGCGCACCCGCTCGGCGAGGTTCAGCAACACAAACTTTCCGCCCAGGCGCTGCATGCTCACGAATGCACGGACGATGGTGCTGATGCCGGAGGTGTCCACCTGGGAGACGCGCTTCATGTTCACAATCAATTTGCGCCCGCCCTTGGCGATTCCCTCCTGAAGCGCGCGGCCCAGCACTTCGGTATCCGTTCCCAAGACCACGCGGCCGTCCAGGTCCAGCACGGTCACATCGTCAATCGTGCGCGTGGTGATTTGCAGACTCATGATGGCATCGGCAGAGCGGTCAAACGATCAGACGTACTTCCTTCGCGATTCCAGAACAGCTCCCCCTGCGCTCCCCAACGCGCGGAATCCGTGCGCGCGGCCGCGCCAGTGGCTGGGAAGCGGCGGTCATCTTAGGCTGCGTCCTGAGGCAAGTCAATTGCCAGTGACGGGCATTTCTAACTGGAAAGCCGAATGGTAAGTGCCCGTGCCGCCGGCCCGGCA
The DNA here is from genome assembly GCA_035517515.1 of Binatia bacterium. Classification (GTDB taxonomy): domain Bacteria; phylum Acidobacteriota; class Terriglobia; order Acidiferrales; family UBA7541; genus JOPF136. The sequence goes on along the minus strand of DATIYQ010000120.1, from coordinate 7,123 downwards.
GTTCGCCCGCCTCCCGGCCCAAAGTTTCCTACATCCTCACGCCGGGGTGGATTCTGCCGAAAGAAACGGTAGAATGACCGCGGCAAATTCAGGTCAATTCAGTGAGGATGGGCGGTTCATGATTGTCGGTGTCCCGAAGGAGAGTTTTCCCGGCGAACGTCGCGTGGCGTTGGTTCCCCTGGTCGTTCCCGCGCTGGCTAAATCAAAACTGCAAGTCGTGGTGGAGTCGGGCGCCGGGATCGAGGCCGGCTTCCCGGATGCGGAGTACACGGCGAAGGGCGCCAGGGTTCTGCCGAATCGCGCCGCGGTTTTTTCCACGGCGGATGTGATTGTGCAGGTGCTCTGCCACGGATCGAACGACGCCACCGGGGCCGCGGACCTGCCTCTCTTGCGCAAAGGCCAGATCCTGATCGGCTTCCTGCGGCCGCTGGGGGCCGTGAAGACTCTGGAAGAGCTGGCCGCGGCCGGCGTGACCGCGTTTTCCGTGGAGTTGATGCCCCGGACCACCCGGGCGCAAAGCATGGACGCGCTCTCCTCCATGGCCACCATCTGCGGTTACAAGGCGGTTCTGGTGGCCGCGGATATTTTGCCCCGGATGTTCCCCATGCTCACCACCGCCGCCGGAACCATCACCCCGGCGCGGGCCCTCATCATCGGCGCCGGCGTGGCCGGGTTGCAGGCCATCGCCACCGCCCGCCGCCTGGGCGCGGTCACCTCCGCTTACGATATGCGTCCCGCGGCCAAAGAACAGGTTGAGAGCCTGGGCGGGCGCTTTGTGGAACTGCCCATTGAAGCGAAAGACGCGCAGGACGCCCGCGGCTACGCACGCGCGCAGGACGACACCTTCTACCAGAAACAGCGCGAGCTGCTGGGCCGGGTGGTGGCGGAAAGCGATGTGGTGATTACCGCCGCGGTGATTCCGGGAAAGAAATCGCCGGTGCTGGTGACCCGCGACATGGTGGAAAAAATGGCTCCGGGCTCGGTGATCGTGGATCTGGCCGCGGAGCGCGGCGGAAATTGCGAGCTGACCCGGCCGGGGGAAAAAGTGGTGGAGCACGGCGTGACCATCGTGGGGTGGTTCAATATCGGCAGCACCCTGCCCAGCCATGCCAGCCAGCTCTACGCCCGCAACATCTCCTCGTTTCTTTCCCACTTGATTCCCGGGGGCGAGCTGCGCCTGAACTTGGAAGACGAAATCATCCGCGAGACCCTGGTGATTCGCGACGGACAGATTGTGAACGCGCGGGTGCGCGAGTTTTTCAAATTGCCGGCGCTGGCGCCGGTCTGAGGGGAGAGCCGTGCCCGCTGACTTCATTTCCAATCTCTACGTTTTCATTCTCGCCGGGTTTGTTGGCTTCGAGCTGATCAAGCGGGTCTCCCCGCTGCTGCACACCCCGTTGATGTCGCTCACCAACGCCCTGGACGCGATTGTGGTGGTGGCGGCGATCATCATCGCCGGGCGCCAGCAGAACACGCTTTCCACCGTGCTGGGGTCCATCGCCGTGGCCGCCTCCTTCAGCAACATGGTGGGCGGGTTCTTTATCACCGACCGCATGCTGCGCATGTTCAAAAGCGGCAAGCAGAAGAAGTCATGACCGCGCTGCCCACCGAACAGCTCCTGCATGCCGCCTACCTGGTGGCCACCGTGCTGTTCATCCTGGCCATCAAGTGGCTCAGCTCGCCGGTCTCCGCGCGGCGCGGCGTGCTGGCCGGAGAAATCGCCGCGGCCCTGGCCGTGGGCGCCACGCTCTTCAATCCCGAAGTGGTGGCCTACAAATGGATCGTAGTCACTCTGCTCATCGGCGCCGGCATCGGCATTCCCCTGGGCATGGTGCACATGACCGCGGTGCCCCAGCGGACCGCGCTGAGCCACGCCTTCGGAGCGCTTTCCGCCGCGCTGGTCGGCATTTCCGAGTTTTACGTGGGCGCGCCCCATGTTTCACGCTTCAGCATGGGAGAAATCGGCCTGGAGGTGATCATCGGTTCGCTGACGTTTACCGGCAGCCTGATTGCCGCCGGCAAGTTGCAGGAGATCCTGCCGCAGCGGCCCATTGTCTACCGCGGGCAGAATTTCGTGAGCCTTTCTGTGCTCGCCGCGGCCCTGCTGCTGGCCGTCGCTCTAGTGGTGAACCCGGCGAACACTGCGCTGTTTCCGATCATGGTGGCGGTGGCGCTGGTCTTTGGAGTCCTTCTGGTCACGCCCATCGGCGGCGCAGACATGCCCACGGTGATTTCGCTTTTGAATTCCTATGCCGGCTTTTCTGCGGCGCTGCTGGGCTTTGTGCTGAACAGCAAGGTGCTGGTGGTGGCCGGCGCGCTGGATGGCTCTTCGGGCTTCATCCTCTCCGTGATTATGTGCAAGGCCATGAACCGCTCCTTCACCAATGTCATGTTCGGCGCGTTCGGACAGATTCAGGCTTCCGGTCCGGCGGTCAAGGAAGAGCGCGTGGTGCGCAGCGCGGTGGCGGAAGAAGCCGCCGGGATTTTGGCCGCGGCCAGCAAAGTGGTGATCGTGCCCGGTTATGGCATGGCCGTGGCCCAGGCGCAGCACAAAGTGCGCGAGCTCTATGACGCGCTCTCCAAGCGCGGCATCGACGTGGTGTTCGCCATCCATCCCGTGGCCGGACGCATGCCCGGCCACATGAACGTGCTGCTGGCGGAAGCGGACATCCCCTACGATAAATTGAAAGATATGGACGACATCAATGGCGACTTCCCGCAGACCGACGTGGCGTTGATCATCGGCGCCAACGACGTGACCAATCCCGCCGCGCGCACGGATAAGTCCAGCCCCATTTACGGCATGCCCATTTTGGACGTGGATAAGGCCCGCACCGTGATGGTGATCAAGCGCGGCATGAGCCCCGGCTTCGCGGGAATTGATAATCCTCTCTACTACCTCGATCGCACCTTGATGCTCTTCGGCGACGCGAAACAGTTTGTCGGAGAACTGGTCCGCGAAATCGCCGGCGGCGCCAGCCACTGAGCACCGCGCAGAACCGCCCGCGGGATTCCCCCGCTCCCGGTGCCCCGATGTCTCGTTGCATTTCCGATGATACGATGAGCCCGTAGAGGGCTTCTTCCCGATGATCGGGCAAAAGCTGGACCACTACCGGGTGGTGGAGAAAATCGGCGAGGGCGGCATGGGCGTGGTCTACCGCGCGCGCGACGAAGTGCTGGACCGCGACGTGGCGGTGAAGGTGCTGGCCCCGGGCGCGGTCCAGACCCTGGGCCCGGAACAACTGCTGCGCGAGGCCCAGACCGCCTCCGCGCTGAGCCATCCCAACATTTGCACCATCCACCAGGTCGGCCAGACCGGGGACACATTCTACGTGGTGATGGAGCTGGTGGAGGGCCAGCCGCTCAACACCCTGGCCGGCGCCGCAGGTCTTCCCACGGAGGTGGTCACCCGCTACGGCGCGCAAATCGCAGACGCGCTGGCGCACGCTCACGACCGCGGCATCGTGCATCATGACCTGAAGGGCGCCAACCTCCTGGTGACCCGCGAAGGGCGCGTCAAAGTTCTGGATTTCGGCCTGGCCACCCGGCATGCCCCGGGCCAGTTGGCGGAAGTCACCCAGTCCTTCGCTTCCGTGGATACGAAGCTGGCCGGCACGCTCCCGTACATGGCTCCGGAGGTGCTGAAAGGCGAGCCGGGAGGCCCGGCGAGCGACCTGTGGGCTTTGGGTGTGGTGCTCTACCAGGCGGCCAGCGGACAGATGCCGTTCACCGGCCGGACCGGATTCGAAATCAGCTCGGCGATCCTGCGGGAGCCCCCGGCCACTCTGCCCCCGGCCGTTCCGCCGGGACTCGCAGGAATTATTCTGCGCTGCCTGGCGAAGGATCCGGCACAGCGATTCCAGCGTGCCGGCGAGGCGCGGGCGGGGCTGGAGGCGCTGCAAGCCGCGACCATCACCACCCACGAACCGCGCGAGGAGCCCTCCGGTCCGCGCCTGCTGGTGCACCGCGGGATTCAGCATCTCGCGGTGAAAGATGGAGACGTGCTGCTGCTGGTAGGCACGATGAAGGGCGCGTTTCTGCTCCGCTCCACGCGCGAGCGCAAGCGCTGGGACGTTGCCGGCCCCTATTTCCACGGGCATTCCGTTTTCGCCATGACCTACGACGGCCGCAATGGCCGCCACCGTCTGTGGGCTTCCACCAGCAGCGTGCTCTGGGGAACTTTTCTGCGCTCCAGCGACGACTTCGGAAAGACCTGGCTGAATCCGCGCGAGGCCAGCCTCAAATTTCCCGCGGAAACCGGCGCTTCGCTCAAAAATATCTGGCACATCTGCCCGGGAGGGCCCGAAGAACCGGAGGTGCTGTATTGCGGCGTGGAGCCGGCGGCGCTCTTCGTCTCGAGGAATGCGGGAGAGAATTGGTCGCTGGTGCGCGGTCTGTATGACCACCCGCACCGCTCGCGCTGGATGCCCGGCAACGGCGGGCTCACCTTGCACACCATCGTGCCGGACCCGGGCCACACGGGAAAGATGTATGTGGCCATTTCCGCCGGTGGCCTCTACGCGACCAGCGATGGCGGGCAAAGCTGGCAGGCGCGCAATCGCGGCGTCCGCGTTACCTTCCTGCCGGAGAAGTATCCCGAATTCGGCCAGTGCGTGCACAAAATCGGGCTGCACCCGCAGCGCCCGGACCGCCTTTTTTTGCAGAATCATTGGGGGCTGTACCGCTCCGATCACTGCGGCGAAGCGTGGCAGGACATTGCCAACGGGGTTCCTTCCGACTTCGGATTTGCGCTCGTGGTGCACCCCCACGACCCGGACTGCGTGTTCATTGTGCCCGTGGAGTCCGATGAATTCCGGTGCACGCCGGATGGGCGGATGCGCATTTTCCGGACGCGCAATGCCGGAGCTTCCTGGGAGCCGCTCACCCGGGGTCTGCCGCAGAAGCGCGCCTACGAAACCGTGCTGCGCGACGGCCTGGTCGCGGATTCGCTGGACCCGGCAGGGCTCTATTGCGGCACGCGCAGCGGATCGCTCTACGCCTCGCGGGACGAGGGCCGCTCCTGGACCCGCATCCTCGAAGGACTGCCGGCCATCGTGAGCGTGCGCGTCGCTTCCATTGGCACGCCGCGCACCACGCCCGGGGCGCGGCCGGCGCGCGCGGCCTCCGCATCGCCCCCGGCAAGATCGCGCGCCGCGCGTCCGCCCCAAAAGCGCCGCAAATCGCGAGGATAGCCTTGCCGGAACCGGTGACATTTCACATCCCCGGTCCGCTCCGCCCTTTTACCGCCGGGCGGAGCGAAGTGCGCACGGATGTGCCCCTCACCACCTTGCGCCAGGCCCTGGACCTGCTCGGCACGCTCTATCCTGGCGTCCGGGACCGCCTGCTCACCGAGCAGGGCGCGCTCCGCGAGCACATCAACGTGTTCGTGGGAAACGAGGACTCCCGGTACACCGGAGGCCTGGCTACTCCCGTGCCCTCCGGCGCCCAGATCACCATTGTGCCGGCCATCAGCGGGGGATCGAGCGGCGGCGGATTCGACTCCGCGCGGGCATCACGCCACCGAATGATTTAGAGGTTCGGGCGATTTCGCGCAGAGCGCGGCGGCTCCGGCAATTCCGGCGTCGGCGCCATAGCGCGCCAGAAGCAAGGGAATTTCCTGGCAACGTTGATTGTAGGACCAGCGCGGCAATTGCGCGCGCAGGTGGCCGAAGAAGGCGCTCATCAACGCGGCCACCCCGCCGCCGAAAACAATCACCTCCGGCTCCAGCAGGTTGATCACGTCGCCCAGCCACACGGCCAGCAGATCGGCGGTTTCCAGCAGCACCTCAGATGCCAGGGCATCGCCTTTGCGGAAAGCCTCCCCCACGATTTCCGCGGAAATCCGGCCGGGATCGCCTCCGGCCATTTCCAGGATTTTCGATTTCGAAGGGCGCGGCACGGCCAGCCGCTCCCGCGCGCGTTGCGCGATGGCCGGGCCGGAGGCCAGAGCCTCGATGCACCCGCGCTTTCCGCAGGCGCATTGCGGGCCGCGGAAATCAATGGTCACGTGGCCGCCTTCTCCGGCGCTGCCGGTGCGGCCGTGGTAGATTCGGCCGTCGAGCACGATCCCCGTGCCGATCCCCGTGCCGAGCGTGGCATAGAACACAGAACGGAAGCCCTGCGCCGCGCCCCACAGGGTTTCCGCCAGGCCGGCGGCATTGGCGTCGTTGTCCACGTGAGCGATCAGGCCGAAGCGGCGATGAATCTCCGCGGCCAGCGGGAAATTTCGCCAGCAGGGCAGGTTCGGCGGATTCAGCACCACGCCGCTCACCGGGTCCAGGGGCCCGGGCGCGCAGATGCCGATTCCGGAGAGGCGCTCCGCGGCGGTTTCTGTTGGGCGCTCGGCAAAGATTCCGCCGATGGCGGCTTCGACCGCGCCCAGCCCCGCGGCCGCATCGCCATCTGCAACCATGGGAACACGCACGGTGGTCAGGATTTCACCCTCCGCGCTCACCAGACCCGCGGCCACCTTGGTTCCGCCGATGTCCACGCCCAGCGAGTAGTTGGATTCTGGATTGGCCATAACCGGGTAACGCGTGCGCAAAGGTAGCACAGGCTCTCAGCCCGTGCTTTCATCCGCTCGGGGCCCACCACGGCAACCGCCGCGCCCCAACGAAGCGAGACGGGCGGGCGAAGGCGTGCCGCGGGTGCGTCCTTCTTACCACATTGGGAGCGTTCGGCGTTATACTCCCGCGCCGCTGCGAATTCACGCGCTGAATGTTCCCAGGAGGAGCCGCTGGTGGGCCCTGCCGCTTTCGGATTTTTGCTGTTGCTGCTCGCCGGCGCCATGAACGGCAGCTTCACCCTGCCCATGAAGTTCACGCGGCAGTGGGCCTGGGAAAACACCTGGCTGGCCTGGACGATTTTCGCCCTGGGTGTTTTCCCTCCCGTGTTGACACTCGCCACTGTGCCTTCTCTGGGCCACGTCTATGCGCTGGCCCCCTCCGAAGACATTGTGACCGTGGCGGCGTGCGGCGCGGGATGGGGAATCTCCCAGGTGTTCTTCGGCCTGGCGGTGGACTCGTTGGGCATCGCGCTCGCCTTTTCCGTGATCCTGGGAACATCCACCGCGCTGGGCAGCCTGCTCCCGCTTTTTCGTCAGCACTCCGAAAAGGTCCTCACC
>DATIYQ010000119.1:0-7222 GCA_035517515.1 Binatia bacterium | reverse complement strand
GGACCATCCTGCGCATGATGCTCTCGCGGGGATTCGGCCTGGTGCTGGTGGGCATCGGCGCGGGCGTGGTGGTGGCCCTCGGTCTGGCACGTTTCCTCACCAACATGCTGTTCGGCGTGCAGCCCTCCGACCCCATCACCTTTGGCGGAGTGGCCCTGCTGCTGGTTTCCATCTCGATGGTGGCGTGCTATGTGCCCGCGCGCCGCGCCACGCGCGTGGACCCGCTGGTGGCGCTCAGGTACGAGTGACTGGTGGCTGGAGGATGGTGGGAAGGAATCCGGCCGCGCGGCGGGGGCGTGTTTGAAGGAGGTGATCTGTGGGCTCAGTCCTGAACGATATCCGGTATGCGGCTCGCACGCTGGCGAAGAGCCGCGGGGTCACCTTGCTCGTGCTGCTGACGCTGGCGCTCGGCATCGGCGCCACCACGGCGATTTTTAGCGTGGTCTATGGCGTTCTGCTGCGGCCGCTGCCGTATCCGCAGCCGGACCGCATCATGGCCATCTTCGAAGTCACCTCCAAGGGCACGTGGTCGCGTCTGGCGGACCCGAATTTCGATGACTTCCGGGATCAAAACCGCAGTTTCCAGGCCATTGCCAAGTACAACTTCGACGTCGCCTCCGTCTCCGGCGCGGCGCAGCCCACGCGCACCACGGTCTCGTCGGTCACTCCGGAATTTCTGAAGGTCTTTCGCGTTCAGCCGGTCATCGGGCGGGACTTCAGCCCGACGGACGCGCGGAAAGGGGCCGCGCCGGTTGTGCTGGTCAGCTACGGTTACTGGAAGCAATCCCTGGGCGCTTCTGCGGACCTCTCACCGTGGCACCTGAAAATTGACAACGCGGTCTTCTCCGTCATCGGCGTGCTGCCGGCCGGTTTTCAGTTCCCCGGGGACGCGGCGATCTGGATGCCCGCGGATCTCGACGGGGAAAATCGCAGCAGGACTTCGCACAACTACTCGGCGGTGGCCCGGCTGCGCGATGGTGTGACCGTGGAGCAGGCCAGCGGAGACATCAGCGCAATCGCGCGCCGGATTCACGACCACTCGAACGAACCGAGCGACTATCTGCTGAAGGATGGGATCGTCGTCCCGCTGCGCGAATCCATTACCGGCAAATCCCGGAAGGCCCTGCTGGTGCTGCTCGGAGCGGTTGGATTTCTGCTGCTGGTGGCGTGCGCCAACGTTGCCAACCTGCTGCTGGCGCAAGCCACGACCCGGGCGCGCGAACTGGCCATCCGCAGCGCGCTGGGAGCGGCACGCGGACGCCTGATCCGCCAGTTCCTGATGGAAGCGTCGCTGCTCTCCGCCCTGGGGGGCGGCCTGGGGATATTCGTGGCGTATTCCGGAGTGGCGGGATTGCTGCGGCTGGCGCCGGACAATCTCCCGCGGCTGGACAGCGTTTCCATCAATCTTCCTGTACTGGGTTTCGCCCTGCTGCTCTCGACGGCGGTGGCCGTGGGGCTGGGAACCTTCATCGCCTTGCGGGCCACCACCGGCGACCTGCGCCAGGGACTACTGGAAGGAGGGCGAGGACAGGCCGGCTCGCGGAACAGCCAGCGGATCGGCCGGGCCATCGTGGCCGCTCAATTTGCGATCACTCTGATCCTGGTGGTGGGGGCCGGGCTGCTTGGGCGCAGCCTTTTGAAGGTGCTCGCGGTCGATCCGGGATTCCGCGTGGAAAAAATCACCGCGATGGACGTGGCGCTTCCCTGGGTGGAGGATCCGAAAGCCAAGGCGGAGCAGGCTGTTTTCTATGCGAATCTACTGGGGCGTCTGCAACAGATTCCCGGCTTGCAAGGGGTGGGAGCCACCAGCGTCCTGCCGCTGGAAGAGGGCGGCCTTCCCGACGGCATGTTTCTGCTCATCAACCCGGAGGAGCTGCCCAAGTCCATCGACGAAGTGCTTGCCCTGTTCCGGCAGAAAGAGCGCACCGGCATTGCCGATTTCTGTGTCGCCACGGAGGGATACTTCCGGATGCTCGGGATTCCCCTGGTGCGCGGACGGCTGTTCGACGCGCACGACGGCGCAGAGACGCCGCACGTGGCGGTGATCAGCGAATCGCTGGCGCGCACACGCTGGCCCGGACAGGACCCCATCGGCCACACCATTGAATTCGGAAACATGGACGGGGATATGCGCCTGCTGACCATCGTGGGAATCGTGGGCGACATTCACGAATACGGCCTGGATGCGCCGCCGCGGCCGACGGTGTACGTCAATCTGTTCCAGCGGCCGCGCCCGGCGATGACGGTCACGCTGCTGAGCGATGGTGAGACGCAGTCAGTTGCGGCGGCGGCGCGCGGAATCCTGCAGGAACTCAATCCGGAAGTTCCGGCGAAATTTCGAAAATTTTCTCAAATCTATTCGGCGTCGCTGGGCTCCCGCCGGTTCAACCTGATTCTGATCGGTTTTTTTGCGCTCACCGCGCTGCTTCTGGCTGCCGCGGGCGTGTTTGGAGTGATGGCGTATTCGGTGAGCCGCCGCACCCATGAGATCGGCGTGCGTGTGGCGCTGGGCGCGCGCTCCGTGGACGTTCTGGGGATGGTCCTGGGGCAAGGATTGCGCACCATCGGGGCCGGACTGGTGATCGGGTTTGCCGGTTCGCTGGCGCTCACGCGCGCCGTGGAGTCCCTGCTGTTTGGCGTGACGGCCACGGATCCGCTGACCTTCGCCGGGGTGATCCTGCTGCTGATTGCCAGCGCGCTGCTGGCCTGTTACATCCCGGCGCGCCGCGCCTCGCGGGTGGACCCGCTGGTGGCGTTGCGGTACGAGTGATGATGGTCCCGCGGCGGGCGGCAGCGCGGTGCCGGAACCGGGAGAGTTTGTCTCGCGTCCATCCATGAAGGACTCATCGGAGGAACTGACGCGATGGGAACGGGGAGGGCGGCGGCGGGGCGCCGCCGGTGTCGATTCGCCGGTTCTGCGCCGCACAGGGAGGGGCCATGGAAACACTGCTCTATGACATGCGCTACGCGCTGCGATTGCTGCGGAAATCTCCCGGCTTCACGCTGATCGCGGTGCTAACGCTGGCGCTGGGCATCGGGGCGAATACCACCATCTTCACGGTGGTGGACGCGGTGCTGCTGCGGCCGCTGCCGGTGGACCACCCGGAACAGCTGGTGGCCGTGAACACCACCGACGAGCGCAACCACTCCGCTCAGCAGCAGTTTCTGGGATTGTCCACCCTGAATTACCAGGACCTGCGGGACAAGAGCGATGTGTTTACCGGCATGGCCGCGTTCACGTTTACGGGCGTGAACCTTTCGGGCCGCGGCAATCCCGAACAGCTCAATGCCATGCTGGTGTCGTACAACTATTTCAGCACTCTGGGGATTCACGCCGCGCTGGGCAACGTGTTTGACCCCGAGCAGGCAAAAAAGACAGGGGCATACCCGGCGGTGGTCCTGGGCCACGGATTGTGGTCGCGGCGGTTTGGAGCCGACCGCACGATCATTGGTCAGAGCGTGATGCTCAATCAACAGGCGTTCACCGTGATCGGGGTGATGCCCGCCAATTTTCAGGGCACGTTTACTCTGTTCACTCCGGATATGTGGATCCCGGACGCCATGCACGACCAGGTCCTCACCGGTGAGTTCCGCCAGTTCTACAACGAGCGCCGGCCGCTGATTCTGAACGCATTTGGCCGGCTGAAACCGGGGGCGAGCCTGGGACAGGCCGAGGCGCAGCTCCAGACCATCGCCGCGCAGCTTGCCCGCGAGTATCCCAACGACAATCAGGGCCGCAGCGTACGCCTGCTGCCGTTGGCGGAAGCAACCGTAGACCCGAATCAGCGCGATCTATTCCTGCGGGCTGGGGTGCTGTTGATGGGCGTGGTGGGCCTGGTGCTGCTGATCGCCTGCGCCAACCTGGCCAACCTGATGCTGGCCCGCGGCGCGGACCGTTCCCGGGAACTGGCTGTGCGCATGTCCCTGGGCGCCAGCCGGAAGCGGCTGGTGGCCCTGCTGCTCTCGGAGAGCGTCCTTCTATCGCTGCTTGGGGGAGGATTCGGCCTGGTCGTGGCGCTGGGATCCCGCGCGGCATTGCTGGCTTTTCGTCCGCCCTTCTTGAATCCCGACGACATCCACCTGAACATGGATGGGCGCGTGCTGCTCTTTACGATGGGCATCGCCCTGGCCACCGCGTTTGCCTTTGGCGCGCTACCGGCTTGGCAGGCCATCCGGTTCAATCTGAGCGAAACCCTGAAGGAAGGCGGCGGGCGTTCCGGCTCCGCCGGCGGGCGCCACGCCGTGCGCAGCGGCCTGATTGTGGCGGAGATGAGCCTTTCCATCATCGCTCTGGCGGGAGCGGGACTCTTTCTTTCCAGCCTGCACAATGCCGAGCGCATCAACCCCGGCTTCGAGACCAAGGAAATGGTGCTGATGAACCTGGACCTTGGCGCACAGAACTACGCTGACGCCCAGGGACGGGAATTTTACCGCCGACTGGTGGAGCGGCTTCACGCGCTTCCGCAAGTGCGCAACGCCTCCCTGGCAACGGAAGCACCGCTGCTGGGGGGGTTCGAGCGAACGGTATTTCCGGAAGGGGCGGATCCCTCTGACCGCCGAACGGGCGTGCTGACGGTGGTGGTTCAGGCGGATACCCATTACTTTGAGACCGTGGGCATCCCCCTTCTGCGTGGGCGCACGTTCTCGGAATCCGACCGCGAGGGAGGGAATGAAGTGGCGGTAGTGAATCAGGCCTTTGCGCGGAAGTTCTTCCCCGGACAGGATGCCGTGGGGAAGCACTTCCGATGCTTCGGAGAGACCTGGAACCTGGAAATCGTGGGCATTGTGCAGGACAGCAAGGTGAACTCCCTGGGAGAGGACCCCACCGCGGTGTTCTATCTGCCCATGCTGCAGCACTACTCGGCGCAAGCCTACCTGCTGGTGCGCACCGCAGGCGACGCCGCAGCGTCCCTGCCCACGATCCGCAGCGCGGTTCAAGAACTGGACCGGCAACTGCCGTTGGTGCGCGTGCGAACGATCTCGGAGGTGATTGACGGAGCGGTGTGGGGAGCCCGTTTTGGCGCGGGGTTGTTGCTGGTGTTTGGACTGCTGGCGCTGACCCTGGCGGCGATCGGAATCTACGGGGTAATGTCCTACACCGTGGAGCAGCGCCGGCAGGAACTGGGCATTCGCATCGCGCTGGGAGCGCAAAAAAGCGACGTGCTGGGCCTGGTCCTGGGGCAGGGATTGCGGCTCAGCGCATACGGCGCAGGGATCGGCCTGGTGGTGGCTTACCTGATGGGACGATCCATCTCCGCTCTACTTTATGGCGTGCAGGCAGCCGACCCGGTCACTTTCATTGCCGTGCCCTTGCTGCTGGCTGGAGTGGCCCTGCTGGCTTCTTACCTCCCGGCGCGCCGCGCCACGCAGGTGGATCCCATCGTGGCGCTGCGCCACGAGTGACGGGTTACGGGCGGGAGAGGACCCGCAGGTTTCTGGCGAGCCTGCTCACCCATTCCCTCAAGCGAAACGCCCTGGCAAAACGCTACAATGGGGCTTCAGCGGGGGCCCCAGCAGGCCGGATTTCTCGCCGATTTTCGTAATTCGAATTGCGGGTCTTGATCTTAGAGGTGATGAGATGATTCACATGCGAGGCGTGGAAAAATCCTACCCGGTGGGCGCCGGGCGCACCTGGGTGCTGCGGCGCATCGACCTGGACATCCGCGAGGGCGAATTCATCACCATCATGGGTCCCTCCGGAGCCGGCAAATCCACGCTGATGGCGATCCTGGGAATGCTGGATAGCGCCTGGGAGGGCGAATACCAGTTCCTGGAATTCACGGTGCACAAAATGAAGCCGCAGCAGCGCGTGGAATTGCACAAACGCTTTATCGGCTTCGTCTTCCAGCAATATCACCTGCTGGACGACCTGACCGTGGCGGAAAATCTGGACCTGCCGCTCTCCTACCGCGACCTGAAAAAATCCGAGCGGCAGTCCATCGTGGCGGACACCCTGGACCGCTTCCAGATCGTGGGGAAAAAAGACTTGTATCCCAGCCAGCTTTCCGGCGGACAGCAGCAACTGGTGGCGGTGGCCCGGGCGGTGATCGGCAACCCCAAATTGATTCTGGCGGATGAGCCCACCGGCAGCCTGCACTCCAGCCAGGGCAAAATGATCATGGACATGCTCAAGGAGCTGAACCGCCAGGGAACCACCATCATCCAGGTGACCCACAACGAGAATTGGGCCGCGTATGCGGACCGCACGATCCAATTACTCGACGGCTGGATCGTACCGGCAGTGGAGAAAAAGACAGTTGCCAGTGAACGCTGACGGTGTGGCCGGCGCCGCGCGGGTGGGAGCACAGGCTTTCCGCCTGTGCCCGCGCAGCAGGGACGAGAAGCCTGCGCTGCCGGAGCCTGAGTACAGTCGGGAAATGCGCACAGGCTGAAAGCCTGTGCTACCAGGGCCGATTTTCGAATTTCGATTTTCGTTTTTTTGCTTCTGATGCAACGCGCCTACCCCAGTCCCGCCGCACGCGTGCTCATCGCCGATGATCAGGCGGATGTGCGCGAAGCGGTGCGTCTGTTGCTCAAGGGCGAAGGCATGGATTCCGACAGCGTGGCTTCCCCCAGCGCCGTAGTCACCGCGCTGGAAACCCGCGAGTACGACGCTATTCTCATGGACCTGAACTACACCCGGGATACCACCAGCGGGCAGGAAGGCCTGGACCTGCTCTCCCGCATCCAGGCCATGGACAGCGGCCTGCCCGTCATCGTGATGACCGCGTGGGGCAGCGTGCAGGTGGCGGTGGAAGCCATGCGGCGCGGCGCGCGCGACTTTGTGCAGAAGCCCTGGGACAACGCTCGGCTGCTGGCCATTCTGCGCACGCAAATCGAGCTGCGCCGCGCCCTGCGAGAAAGCCGCCGCCTGGAGGCGGAGAACCAGCTCCTCCGCGCCGAGGGCCGCCCCACGCTGATTGCGGAATCGGCGGCCATGCGCCCGGTGATGGAGCTGGTGGCCCAGGTGGGTCCATCCGAAGCCAATGTGCTGATCACCGGCGAGCATGGCTCGGGGAAAGAAGTGATTGCCCGCACGCTGCACGCGCTGTCGCCCCGCGCCGCTCGCGCCATGGTGACTGTAAACGCGGGGGGCCTTTCCGAAGGGGTGTTTGAGAGCGAGCTTTTCGGGCACGTGCGCGGCGCGTTTACGGACGCGAAGGTGGACCGTGCCGGGCGCTTCGAGCTGGCCGATGGCAGCACGCTTTTCCTGGACGAAATC
>DATIYQ010000118.1:0-8203 GCA_035517515.1 Binatia bacterium | reverse complement strand
AGCAGGGCCAGCAGCGCGGCGCGCTGTGCGAGCGAACGCGTGGTCACAAATTCTCCGGGTGTGTGCGCGCCGCCTCCAACGCCTCCCAGGCCATCGAGCGTGGGCACTCCCAGAGCAGCCGTGAAATTTCCGTCGGAGCCTCCCCCGGTGAAGGATTCCTCGATGCGCAGGCCGAGTTCGCGTCCCAGCAGGCGGGCGCGCTCGAAGAGCTGCGCGGCCACGCGGCGCTCCATCGGCGGGCGGTCCATGCCGCCGGAGACGCGCAGCTTGGCTCCCGGCAGGATGGGCCGCAGGGCGCGGAAACGCGCCTCGATGCGGCGCATATCTGCGGCGCGCGTGCAGCGAACGTCCACCTGGGCGCGTGCGCTCGCCGCGATCACGTTGGTGCGTGTGCCTCCCGCCACTACGTCTGCATTCACGGTGATGCCGCGCCGCGGATCTGCGAATCGGGCCACGCGCGCGATCTGCAGCGCCAGCTCATGCACCGCGTTCACGCCCTGCTGCGGATTCACGCCGGCGTGGGCGGCCCGGCCGGAAATTTCCAGGAGGAATTCTCCCACGCCCTTCCGAGCCGTCTTCAGTTTGCCCCGTGGCCCGGTGCCGGGCTCCAGCACCAGCACCGCGGCGCTGCGCCGGGCTTCGCGCTCGATCGCCGCGCGAGAAGACTTGCTGCCGATTTCTTCATCCGGAGTCCAAAGGCAAACCACGCGGCGCCGCGGTCCGGTGCCCGCGGCGCGCAGCGCGTCCACCGCCGCCAGGGCGATCACCAGCCCGGCCTTCATGTCCAGCACTCCGGGACCCATCGCTCGTCTTCCCGCGATGCGGAACGGCATGTGCCCTAGCGTGCCGCGCGCATACACCGTGTCGGTGTGGCCCAGCAGCAGGATCTGCCCCGGCGCGCCGCCGGGAGCCGGAGAAATCTCGCAGCGGAGCAAATCGGGCAGCCGGCACGCCGCAGGGGCGCGCAGCCGCTCGACCCGCGCGCGGCGGGCTTTCCATTCGGCGCTGAGCCGGGCCACCAGACGGTTCACTCCCGCGGGGTCGTCGCTGGAGGATTCGATGCGCACGAAATCCCCGAGCAGGCGCGTGAGCAGCGGTTCGCGCGCGCGCAGCCAGCCCAGCAGGGTGCGTCCCATGGTCATGCCGGTATTATGCCAGCAGCACCGGGCGCCCGCGCGGTGCGCCCGAAATGTGACCGGAAGTCCCGCCCTGCATCCAACTTAACGCCCAAGGGGTCCCGGGGGCCAAAATTCCGCGAAGGGCTCGAAGGGAGTCTCCATGAGGTTCTGGTTTCGTCTGCGCCACGTTTGGGTGGCACTCGCTATCCTGTTCCCGGGGGCGGCGGTCTCTTTTGCGCAGACGGCAATCGTTTCCAGCGCCGGCGTGCCGGGGCAGGCCATCCCCGGAACCTCGGGGCAGGACCCTTTCGCCGGCAGCGTGCCCGCCAAGCTCGTCCCCGGGCGGATATCGATTTCCCTGCAAGACGCGGTGGATCGCGGCTTGAAGCAAAATCTTGGACTCCTGCTTTCTCACGCGGACATTCGCGCGGCGCGCGGAGAGCGCTGGCAGCAATTGAGCGCGCTGTTGCCTCAGGTGGCTGTGGCCCCTTACGTCAGCGCTGCCAAGCTCAATTTCAGCGAAATCGGCTTTCTCACCGCCCCGGTCCCTACCGTAAATTATTCCTACTTCGACTCGCGTCTGTACGCCTCCCTGTCTCTGTTTGATTGGAAAGCGATCAACAATGTGCGGGCTGCCGGGCAAAACGTGATTTCCAAGGAGTACACCTACAAAGATGCGCGGGACCTGGTGGTTCTCGCCGTGGGGTACACCTACCTGCAGGCCATTGCCGCGGAAGCCCGGGTGGAGACGGCGCAGGCGCAGGTGAACACCGCACACTCGATCTATGACCAGGCGGCGGACCAGGTGAAGGCGGGCACATCGCCGGCGATTGACGGTCTGCGCGCCAAGGTCGAGCTGCAAACGCGCCAGCAACAGTTGATTCAAGCCGCGAACGACCTGGCGATCCGGAAGCTGACGGTGGCCCGGGTCCTGGGGCTGGCTTCGGGCCAGGAGTTTGAACTGACCGACAAGTCCCTGTATCAGCCTCTCGAAGCCATGACCGTGGAGGAAGCGCTGAAGCGCGCCTACGCGGCGCGATCCGATTACCGGGCCGCGGCTGCAGAGGTGCGCGCCGCGGAGTTCTCCCGCAAGGCCGCTTCCGCCGGCTATCTCCCCTCGCTCTCTTTCGACGCGAACTATGGCGCCGCGGCACAACATCCCTCGACGGCGACTTCGGTGTACGACGTGCGCGGCACGCTCACCATCCCGATCTTTCTGGGCGGCCGGGTCCACGGCGACGTCCTGCAGACGGAGGCGCAGCTGGAGCAGAGCCGGATGCGCCTGGAAAACCTGCGCGCGCAGATTGACGCGGAGGTGCGAACCGCGCTGCTGAATCTCCAGTCCTCCGCGGAGCAAGTGACCGTGGCGCTGAGCAACATCGACCTGGCGGATCAGACCCTGGCCCAGTCCACCGACCGCTTCATCGCCGGAGTCACCGATTCTGTGGAGGTGGTGCAGTCCCAGGAGGCCGTGGCCAGCGCCCACGAGCAGTACATCTCAAGTCTGTATAGCTACAACTACGCGAAAATCTTCCTGGCGCGTTCCTTGGGCCTGGGTGAAGAGGGCGTAAAGGAATTCTTCAAAGGAAAATAAGCCATGGATGCAGAGAGTCCGCACAACGCATCTCGCGAGCCGAAGGAACAATCCACGGCCGCACCCCCTTCCTCGCGAGGGGCGGAGCCGGCGCCCAGGTCCCCCGGTTTGAGGGCGCGGCCCAAGCCGGCCCGCAGGGCGCTGTTCCTTGCCGTCGGCCTGGTGGTGATCGTCGGCGGCTACTTTCTGTGGCGCTATTTCAGCAGCTATGAATCCACCGATGATGCCCAGGTAGACGTCCATTTGTACCCGGTGAGCGCGCGCATCCCCGGCTATGTCATTCAGGTAAATGTTAACGACAATGAATACGTTGAGAAGGGCAAGGTGCTGGTGGAGATTGATCCCAAAGACTATGAGGTTGCCGTCGCCCAGGCGCAGGCGAATCTCGACAATGCGCTGGCCACGGCACGTTCACTCAACATCACCGTTCCGATCACTTCGGTGAGCACAACCAGCCAGATCACCTACACCGCGTCCGATGTGGAGGGTTCGCGCGCCGGAGTGGCCGCGGCGGAAAAACAGCTTGCCGCGGCCCAGGCGCAGGTGCTGCAGGCCCAGGCGAACGATGTGAACGCACAAGACGACCTGGTCCGTTACAAACAGCTCGTGGACAAAAAGGAAGTGGCCTACCAGGTTTATGACCGCGCGCTCGCCGCGGCCACCGCCAGCACCGCCACCGTCGCCGCCACGCGCGCGACGGAAGCCGCGGCGCAACAAGCCGTAGCCCAGGCCAAGAGCCGCCTGGTCGAGGCGGAAGCCAACCACGAATCGGCGAAAACGGGGCCGCAGCAGGTGTCGTCCACGCGCGCCCGCGCCCTGGCCGCAGAGGCAGACGTGTTGCAGAAGCGCGCGGCCCTGGAGCAGGCGGAATTGAATCTGGGATACACCAAAATCGTGGCACCGGTGAGCGGAGAAGTGAACAAGACGGTGGTCGTGGGGCTGAATGTCACGCCCGGGCAACAGTTGCTCACCGTGGTTCCGCTCCAGGACGTCTGGATTACCGCGAATTTCAGGGAGACCCAGCTCCGCCACATGAAGGTGGGGCAGAAAGCAGACATTCACGTGGATTCGAGCGGCCGGACGCTGAAGGGCCGCGTGGACAGCATCGCCGGCGCCACCGGCCCGCTCTTCAGCCTGCTGCCGCCTGAAAATGCCACCGGCAACTACGTGAAGATCGTGCAGAGGATTCCCGTGAAGATCGTATTGGAGCCCGGGGAAAACAAGGACCTCCAGCTCCGGCCGGGCATGAACGTGATTCCGGATGTATACCTGCAATGAGCGCCGCGGCCCTCACCGCCGATCAGGCCGTCTGGCGGCCCCAATTCAATCCCTGGCTGATTGCTGCGGTCGTGGCACTTGCCGCGTTCATGGAGGTGCTGGACACCAGCATTGCCAATGTCGCCTTGCCCTATATCGCCGGAAACCTCGCAGCCAGCAACGACGACGCGACCTGGGTGCTGACCTCCTATCTGGTCTCCAATGCCATCGTGCTTCCCATCAGCGGGTGGATTGCCGGCGCCATGGGACGGAAGCGCTTTTTCATGCTCTGCTTGCTTCTGTTCACGGTGACCTCCTTTCTTTGTGGGACTGCCTCCTCTCTCGGCATTCTGCTGTTCTACCGGATCCTGCAGGGCGCGGGAGGCGGTGGACTCCAACCCATGGCGCAAGCCATCCTGGCAGACACCTTTCCACCCGAGCAGCGCGGCTCGGCGTTTGCGCTCTACGGCGTGACCGCGGTGGTGGCCCCCACGGTCGGCCCCACTCTGGGCGGATGGATCACCTTCAATTACGCGTGGCGCTGGATCTTTTTCATCAACATTCCGGTCGGCTTGATGACGTTGTTCCTGGTGAACCGTTTCGTGGAGGACCCGCCTTACTTGAGCCGGCTCAGGGCCGCGGGCGCGAAATTGGACTACATCGGCGTGGCCCTGCTGACCCTCGGCGTCGGGTCCCTGCAGGTGTTCCTGGACCGGGGCCAGGAGGATGACTGGTTCAACTCCCATTTCATCACTGTATTGATCGTCGTGGCTGCGGTCTGCCTGGTCACCCTGGTGTTCTGGGAGTGGTTTCACAAATCGCCGGTCGTGGATGTCCGACTGTTCCGCATGTTCAACTTCTCAAACGCCAGCCTGGCGATGTTCATGCTGGGGTTCGGCTATTTCAGCAGCCTGGTGACGGTGCCGCTTTTTCTCCAGACCCTGCTCGGATATACCGCCCAGCTTGCCGGGTTTGCGATTTCTCCGGGCGGTCTGGCCTTGCTGATCATGATGCCCGTGGTGGGCTTCTTAACCACCAAGTTCCAGGCGCGCCACCTGATTGCCTTCGGCTGGTTTTATCTGTCCAGCGCCATGCTGATCTCCACCGTTTATACGGATTTGGACATCAGCTTCAATGCCGCGGTGTGGCTGCGCGTGGCCCAGGTCGCCGGCCTGGGTTTCCTGTTCGTACCGGTGAACCTGGCGGCTTACATCGGCGTTCCCCCGGATAAGAACAATTCCGTCGCCGGCCTCATCAATTTCATGCGCAATATCGGCAGCAGCGTGGGAACCTCCTTTGTCACCACCATGCTGGATCGCCGGTCCCAGTACCATCAGCAAATCCTGGTGGGTCACACGCGGTACGGGAATCAGAATTTCCAGAACGCGCTGGACGGCTTGACCAGGCGCTTGTCTCAAGCCGGGCTGAGCGCGCACGAAGCGCACGCGCAGGCGGTGGGCCGGATCTACGGCCGGGTCCAGGCGGAGGCCGCGTGCCTTTCCTACATCGACATCTACAAGGTCCTGGCCGTGGTCTCGGCGATCATGTTCGTCCTGGCCTTTACCTTGAAGAAAAATGAGCCCGGCGGCGGCGGGGAAGTGGCCGTGGGTTGAGTGCCGTAAAATCTGATTGGATCGCGCAGGCCGCGGGACCGCGCCTGCACAGGCCACGAGGTGCTCCCATGATCCGAATCATCACCGTGGAGCGGGAATACGGATGCGGCGGCGGTGAAATCGCCCACGCCCTGGCCACCGAACTCGGCTGGAAGCTATGGGATGAGTTGCTCACGGAGGAGATCGCGCTGCACGCCAAGTGTCCCAAGGCGGTGATTGAAGAGCGTGAGGAGCGTAACGATCCGCTCTCCTATCGCCTCTTCAAGGCGTTTCTGCGCGGGAGTTACGAGGGAAGCCAGAATCTTCACAAGTTGAACCTGGTGGATAGCGAGTGCATTCTGAAGTTCACCAAACAATTGGTGTTGCAGGAGGCCGAAGCCGGAAACTGCGTGATTGTGGGCCGAGGCTCGCAGCATTTTCTCCAGGATCGCGAAGACACCCTGCGCGTGTTCCTGTACGCGCCCCGCGAGGAGAAGGTGCGTCGCCTGATCCTCCGCGGCCATTCGGAAGAGGAAGCCGGGCAACTGGTGGAATCCGTGGACCGCGATCGCAAGCACTACGTGCAGAAGTATTTTCACATGGAGTGGCCGAATCTGCCCCTCTATCACGCCATGTTCAACACCGCCGTCGGCAATGAAATCGTCGTCCGGGGCATTCTTGCTTTCTTCAGGGCCCTCGGCGCCAATCCAACCGTTCCCGCCCAGACCGTTTAGCTCCTGCTTCGGGCGCTTCCGCCTGCCGCCGCCGGAAACGGCCACCGGCAGCTTCGTGGCGGATGCCCCGGGCCCCCACCCTGTTCCCTGCAGCCGCGAAGCTTATTCCGGCGGCTGCTCGTAGCGCTTCTGGTAGTATTCGCGAATCTTCTGGCGCTGTTCGGGGGAGAGGCCTTTCATCCACTGGTTGTAGCTGCTCTCCCGGACGCCCGCGGTCACCCCCGGCAACAGCCGCTCCGCCTCCGGAAGGAACTCGCTGTAAAAGATCTTGGCCACCTCGTAGAAGCCGTGCCATTGGACGTAGTCGGGACCGTTCATGGATGCGCCCATGCGCGCGCGACGGCCCTGGTGGTGCCACAACTCGAAATACGTCCATTTGATGGGCGCATCGAATGGTGTCGCCGTGAGTTTGCCCGCCTCTTGCAGTTTCCCCATGATCTCCCGGGCCGGCTTGAAGAACTTCTCGTTGCCCAGATCCACCACGCCATCGAACTGAATGTAGAAGTTGTTCACCCAGTCCGCCGCATGACAGTTTGCGCACACGGTTTTCATGGTCTCGCGTTTTTTCTCCCAATCCTTCTGCTTGATGGCGATCTCCGGCCGCAGGTTCCAGGAGATGCGCGCACCCACGTCGTGGGTGGTGGGCAGCTTGCTGGTCTCGCCCATGTGGCAGGTGTCGCAGGTGGGCGCCGCGTTGTAGTTTTTGCCCAGCACCCAGGTGTCCGCGTTCAGATTCATCTGCCCGATCAGCGCGCGGTAGGTCACCCCGTGTTTGCTCTCGTCATAAATCTCCGCCTGAGGATGATCCGGGCCCAGGTGGCAGTAGCCGCAACTCTCCGGCTGACGGGCGATGGCCAATGAAAAGGTGTGCCGGCTGTGGCACACCGAGCAGGAGCCCTTCGAGCCGTCGGGGTTGATGCGCCCGATCCCTTCATTGGGCCAGGTGGCGGGATCGAATTTCCCTTTGCCCAGCACCTTGACCTCGCTGCCGTGGCACTTCTTGCAGCCCATGACGGCGGCCGCCGGGCCTTCCACGTCTTCGCCCAGAACGTTGTCGAGCGAGCCCAGGATCTGGCCGGCTTGGGCGTGGTGGCTCGCCTGGAATTCTTCGGCCTCCCGCGAATGGCATGTCCCGCAGGATTTTGGCGTGACCATCGCCGAAATGCTGTAGCCGAAATGCTCGAAAGCGTCGGGACGCCCCTCGCCTGCCTGGTGGCATTCATAGCACCCGATGCCCACCTGCGCGTGGCGGCTGGCCGCCCACTGCTGCACCGCCAGCGGCGCCGTCCCGCTCTGATGGCAGTTGATGCACGCCTGGCTTTCTTTCGAAACCTGGGAGGCCAGCTTTGCAATGTTGGGTGCGGCCGGAGCGCCGCCCTGACCGAAAGCCACGCCCGCGAAGAAAATGATTTGCGCGATCACCGCCCACGTTCTGGTCGAGGCTTCTCGCATACGCCCTCCAGCCTTGAACTCTTAGCTCCGGGCTGCCGGCTCAAGTGCGCAATTCCGCTGCCACGGCCATGACGCCCCGGAAAAGCAATCAATGCACTGTGCAACCGGAGCAGTCCGGATGCAGTGATGCCGGTCACATCGGGCGGCCCACGGCTTTTTCCGTTGTCGCCATTCCAGGCCGTCCGGAATGTCCGCGGGATTGGGGAGGATTTTCCTCAATGGCAAGTTCGTCTCTACCGGATCCGCGCGGGAGGCGCGCCGGCTGGGTGATCCGGCAATGCCCCGGCATCCCACCGCCTAAATTCCTTATACGCAGCGCTTTCGCTTATAATCTTCGGATAGCCTTGCACGCCGAAACGTATCCGCCCCGCTCTGCGGGGCCCGGTGGAAAACCAGAGGCCGAAGCGGGCCGAGGGGCTGCGATGATCCTGGATTCTGTGGCCATCCAGAAGTATC
>DATIYQ010000117.1:0-16792 GCA_035517515.1 Binatia bacterium | reverse complement strand
TGACCGGGAGGAATATGTACTTGGGGCGACGGCGCGTAAGCCAAGCCCGACCTGCGCCCACAGGGAGGTTGGTCCATGCCTTCATCTCGCCGGGATTTCCTGAAGATTTCCACGATTGGAGGGGCGGCGGCGGCCGTTTTGGGCTTCGACCTGGCCCCAGCCTACGCCCAGTTGCGCACGCTGAAGATCGAGCGAGCCAGTGAGACGCGCTCGCTTTGTCCGTATTGCGCGGTGGGCTGTGGGGTGATCATCTACACGATCGGAGACCGCGCCAAGAACGTGACCCCGCAGGTCGTGCACGTGGAGGGCGATCCGGACCATCCCACCAATCGCGGCACGCTTTGCCCGAAGGGCTCCTCGCTCGAACAGGACATCATGAACGACCGGCGCCTGCTGAAACCGCAGGTGCGCCGGCCCGGAGCCACCAACTGGGAAGATATTTCCTGGGACAAGGCCATTGACGAGATCGGCCACTGGGTGAAGAAGACCCGCGACGAAACGTTTGTGGAGAAGGACGCGGACGGCAATACCGTGAACCGCTGCGAAGGCATCGCCTTTACGGGCGGCTGCACGGATACCAACGAGTTCAACTGGCTGGTCGTAAAATCCATGCGCAGCATGGGCTTCTGCTATTTAGAAAACCAGGCCAGGGTTTGACACGGCCCCACGGTCTCAAGTTTGGGACCAACGTTCGGCCGCGGCGCGATGACCAATGGCTGGATCGACATCAAAAACACCGACCTGGCGCTGGTGATCGGCGGGAACCCCGCCGAGAACCACCCGTGCGGCTTCAAATGGGTGATGGAAGCCAAGCGGAACCGCAACGCCAAACTCATGGTGGTGGATCCGCGGTTCACGCGCACCGCGGCGGTCAGCGACTATTTCTGCCAGATTCGCGCCGGCTCGGACATCGCCTTCTTCGGGGGCGTGATCAACTACGCCATCCAGAACAACCGCTATGCCAAGGAATACGTGACGAACTACACGAACGCCCCGTTCATCGTGCGCGAAGATTTCAAACTGCCCGACGACGGGCTGTACTCGGGATTCAACGAGCAGACCAAGGTCTACGACAAGGTGAGCTGGAACTATGAACCCGCGGGCGGCGGGCATCCGGCCGCGCCGGCCGTGGGCAAAGACGGCAAGCCTGCGCCGCCTTCCATGCCCGAGGTAGTGGGCCACGATCCCACCCTGGAAAACCCGCGCTGCGTCTTCCAGCTCCTGAAGAAGCATTATTCCCGGTACACGCCGGAGATGGTGGAGCGCATCACCGGAATTCCCAAGGACGAGTTCCTGAAGGCAGCGGACATGTTCACCTCCATCCGCAAGGATGGAGACACGAAAAAGGTGGCCACGATCATCTATGCCGTGGGGCTGACCCAGCACACTTACGGCTCGCAGATGATCCGCACGGCGGCCATGCTGCAACTGCTGATGGGCAATATCGGCCGGGCCGGCGGTGGGATGAACGCGCTGCGCGGCCACTCCAATATCCAGGGTGCTACGGACATGGCCGGCATCTTCGACAATCTGCCGGGCTACATCAAGGTGCCCATCCCCGCGGACAAGGATCTCACCTCCTATTTGGCGCGCATCACACCCAAGCCTTCCAAGCCGAAGGAATGGGACTCCTTCAACTACTGGTCCAACACTCCCCGGTTTGCCGTTTCGCTGCTCAAGGCCATGTATGGGGACGCGGCCAAGAAGGAAAATGACTACTGCTTCCACTATCTGCCGAAAGTCAACCGGCGCTACTCTTTCGCCGACATCTGGAACGACATGTACCTGGGCAAGGTCAAGGGCCTGTTCGCCATCGGCATGAACGGGGTGATGATCGGCCCCGACGGGCGGAAGAACATCGAAGCGCTCAAGAAGGCGGACTGGCTGGTGGTGGGAGAACTCTATCCCGACGAGACCAGTGAATTCTGGAAGGCGCCGGGCACCACCGAAGACGAGATGAAGAAGATTCAGACCACTGTCTACCGCCTGCCCTGCGCCGGATTCGCGGAGAAAGACGGAACGTTTACCAATTCCGCCCGCTGGCTGGTGTGGAAGAACGCGGCCCTGCCGGTGCCCGGTGATTGCAAGCTGGACCAGGAAATCGTCGCGCGCATCTTTTTGAAGGTGCGCGAGATTTACAAGAAGGAAGGCGGGAAGTTCCCGGAAGGGCCGCTGGCCGCTTCCTGGTCCTACACCAATCCCTATAACCCCTCGCTCACCGAAGTGGCCAAGGAGATCAACGGCAAGGCGCTGGCCGACATCGAAGACCCCAAGACCAAGCAACAAATGAAGGCCGGCCAGCAACTCCCTGGCTTTGCCTGGCTGCGGGACGACGGCACCACCATGGCCGGCAACTGGCTGTATTGCGGCTCGTGGACGGAGGCCGGCGCGCTGCTGCAGCGCCGCGGCCTGGAAGATCCCTCCGGCCTGGGCGTGTACCCGAACTTTGCGTGGTCCTGGCCCATGAATCGCCGGGTGATGTACAACCGCGCCTCCTGCGACCTGGAAGGCAAGCCGTGGGACGCGAGCCGCAGGCAGGTATGGTGGAGCGAACCGGCACAGAAGTGGGTGGGCGTGGACGTGCCGGACTTCAAGCCGGACTCGCATCCCAAGGACCACATGGGTCCGTTTATCATGACCAACGAGGGCGTAGGCCGCATCTTCACGCCGCTCGGGCTGATGGCCGAAGGCCCCTTCCCGGAACACTACGAACCGTTCGAGTCGCCGATCGAGAATCCACTGCACCCCAAGCGGAGCAACAATCCGGTGGTGAAGAAGTTCACCACCCCCATGGATAAATTCGGCAGCACAAGTGAAGGCTACAACATCATCTGCACCACCTACCGCTTGACCGAGCACTACCACTATTGGACCAAGAATAATCCGGCCCTGGTGCAGACGGTTCCGGAGCCCTTCGTGGAGATTCCTGTGGAGCTGGCCGCGGAGAAAGGCATCCAGGGCGGCGACAAGGTGAAGGTGACCACCGCCCGGGCCGAGTACGTGGCCAAGGCCATGGTCACGCGGCGCATCAAGCCGATGCAAATTGACGGGAAGCGGACCTACCAGATCGGCATCCCCATCCATTGGGGCTACCGCGGCATCGCCGAGGACGAGGGCAAGACCAGCAAGGACCCGGTGAATTACCTGTCGCCCAGCGTGATTGATCCCAATGCGCACACACCGGAATTCAAGGGCTTCCTCGTGAAGCTCGAGAAAGCGTAGCGGAGGCCGCCATGAGCCAAGCCACACTGCGCATTCAGAAAATCTCAGGGCACGCCGGAGCGGTTTCCGGCGCGGGCATGCAGCGCGACATGAAAGAAAAGCAGGTGTGCAAGCTGGTGGACACCACCACCTGCATCGGCTGCAAGGCCTGTGAAATTGCCTGCCAGGAATGGAACGACCTGCCCTTTGCCGCCACCAGCTTCAACAACACCTACCAGACCATGCCGGACACCTCGTGGAACTACTGGAACCTGATCCGGTTCCAGGAGCACACCCGGGAGGACGGCACGTTCATGTGGCTGATGCGCAAGGACCAATGCATGCATTGCGCTGATCCGGGCTGCCTGGAGGCGTGTCCTGCCGACGGCGCCATCGTGCAGTATTCCAACGGCATTGTGGACTTTCAGACCGCCAACTGCATCGGCTGCGGCTATTGCATCACCGGCTGCCCCTTCAACATCCCGAAATTCAACCCGGCCACCCGCAAGGTGCAGAAGTGCACACTGTGCGCGGACCGCGTGGCGGAAAACCTGGAGCCCGCGTGCATCAAGGCGTGTCCCACCGGCTGCCTGCACTTCGGCACCAAGGACGACATGAAGGACCTGGCCAACCGCCGCGCCAAGCAACTTCGCGAGAACTATAACTGGGCGAATGCCGGCGTGTACGATCCGGAGGGCGTGGGCGGCACCGGAGTGATCTACGTGCTGCACGACACCACCAAGCCGGAGCTCTACGGCGGGCTGCCGGCGAATCCCAGTGTGCCCTGGACCGTGAAGCTGTGGAAGCACCCGCTGAAGTGGCTGGGCAACCTGGCCATGATCGGCGGGGCCATTGGCCTGTTCACGCATTACCTGCGCTTCGGGCCCAAGCTCGAACACAAGAACGGAGATGGGGCCGCCGCCGGCGGACAGGGAGGAGCACACTGATGAGCGCCTCGGATTATCTGCTCCCCAACGACCGGGTGCTGCGTTACAACTTCCGCGAGCGCATGATTCACTGGTCCGCGGCCATTTCTTACGTGTATCTGCTGCTCACCGGCCTGGCCTTCTGGTCGCCCTGGCTTTCCTGGATCGCCGTGGTGCTGGGGGGTGGCTGGGTTTCGGCGCGGCTGCATCCCTGGGCCGGCCTGATCTTCACCTTCGCCGTGCTGCTCATGTACGCGCAATGGGCCGACCAGATGCACGAGACGCCTGCCGACAAGGCCTGGTGGGCAGCCATGAACCATTACATCTCCAACGAAGACGAGCAGGTGCCACCGGCCGGGCGCTTCAACGGCGGGCAGAAGTTCCTCTTCTGGAGCTTCTTCTGGTGCGGCATCCTGCTGCTGCTTTCCGGGGTGGTGCTCTGGTACCCGGTACAGTTTCCGGCGGCGGTGCGGCTGGTGGCCATCTTCATCCACCCGGTGGCGGCGCTGATTACCATCGGGCTGTTCATGCTGCACGTCTACATGGGCACAGCCTACGAACGCGGCGCTTTCGGCTCCGTCATCCGCGGGGATGTGTCGCGCGCGTTTGCCATGCGGCATCATCGCACCTGGTTTGAAGACCTGGTGCGCGCCGCCTCTCCCAGAAAATGAGCGCGGGGCGCTGGGACCAGCGCATCGCCCGCGCCCAGAAACTCTCCGCCAGTCACACGTTTGCCGCGGAATTGCTGCGCTTCTACGAGCGTGTGGCCGGCGCGCAAAAGCAGGTGTACACGCGCGTGCTGGCGGCCACGGGCCGCGAACGCCTGCAACTCTCCGCAGGAAACCTCCGCCGGGAACTGGACCTGACGCTGCTGCTTCCGGAAATGCGCGGATTCCTGGGAGTCGTGGAACGTGCAGCGCCCGCGCCCCTGGCGGCTGCTGCACGGAAACTTTCGGAGCGGGGCACGCCGGGCTGGGTGGAACTGCTCTCCTCCTGGTGGGCCCAACCCTCACCGCCGGGGCCCGCCCGCACCCCGGAGGAAGAGTTCTGCGCGCGCGCCTTCCTGCAGCCCTACGCGGAGTTTCTGGCGGAGCACACCGACCTCCCGGTGTTTGAGAAAACTCCGGACGTCTGCCCGCTCTGCGGGAGCAAGCCCCAGCTCGGGGTGTTGCGCCCGGAAGGCGATGGCGCCAGCCGCTCGCTAGTGTGTTCGCTGTGCGCCACGGAATGGCGCTACGAGCGCATCCATTGTCCCGCCTGTGGCGAATCCAGTGAACTGAATCTGGCGGTGTACCTCACCCAGGAACTGCCACAGGTGCGCGTGGAAGGGTGCGAAAAGTGCCGCTCCTACATCAAGACGGTGGACCTGACGAAAGATGGCCACGCCGTCCCGCTGGTGGATGAAATCGCCGCCATCCCCCTGGACCTGTGGGGCCGGGAGCACAACTACACCAAGCTGTGCCCCAATCTTCTTGGCATGTAGCCGCGCGCCGCTGCATGGGCTCCCAGCCTGTGCGCTGCCTTAAGTCGTGGGCCGGCGCGGGACGCCGGCGCTGCCACGGGCGCGCCCTGCTCTTCCCGGCGCGGGTCGCGGTGTGAACGGGCGGCAGCGGGGTGAGTTGCGCACTAATACAGCAGCACCACCACCCGGTAAGCGCCTGCGCCCGCGTCGCTGCCGGCGGCACACGCCCCGACGGCCGCGGAACGGTATTGCCCGCTGCGTATCTCCGCTTCGAGTTGCGGTGGCAGTTGCTCGAGGTCCGCGGTCATCCAGCGAATGTGGTATTTCGGGTGCAGACCCTCGGCAACGCCGCGGTCCAGCGCGCATGTGGCGCGCGTGCCGCTGCCGGGCGGAAGCAACTGCAGCCCGCGCGCGGCCAACAGGCCGCCCACCTTTCGTTCCTGGGCTTCCAGAGTGAGCATCACCACGATCCGGGCGAAATCCTGCACCGCGTAGAACTGTCCGTTGCGGATGGCCACAGCAAACCCGGCGGAATCCACCTCCGGGTCCAGCAGGTTGGCGCGGTGCGCGGGTGAGTGCATCCACATGCGATGCAGCTCTTCGGCGCCTTGCGCCTGGCCCACGTTTTCCGCGGCCGTGCTGAAGCGCACGCCCGCGCGCTTCAACCGCTCCGCCAGGCCGGGTTCGCCGGCAAACTGGTGGGAAATCTGGCCGTGCTGCGCCATGAGCCCCGCGTGTTCGCGCGCAGCGCGCTCGAGCGCAGCATCCCAGTGAAGCGCCGGAAGATGGCGCGCCTCGCGCTCGCGGTTTGCCTCCTCCAGCAACTGGCGCTCTGGTCCCAGCGGCGGGCCCACCGGTGGCGCCTGGGCCTGGCCGGCGCGCGGGAAGAAAAGCGCCGCCGCCACCAGTCCCACACGAATTGTCCGGCGTGCGCCCATGCCATTCCCAGCCTATCAATACAACCCGGGACGGCCGGATTTGATGCGGGGAGGTGACGCGCCCTGGTCAACTGGACTAAGGGTCAGCTACGGTTGCGGATACCGGCCTTCCACAGGGATTCCGCTCGATTTCAGGACTTCTTGGAGCGTCTGGGTCTGCGCGGCAGCGGAAGGGCTGGAAAGCAAGCCTGCCGCAAGCAACACCCAGCCGGCCGCCTTCATGCGCTGCATCCTGCAATCAGGATGCGCGCGGCCGGCCGCCAGTTGCTACGGCTGGAGGACCAGCACCTCAACTCCGGATGCCGCTCCGGCGCGATGGAACACCTGTTCCGTGGCCTTTTTGAAATCTCCCGGCTTCGCGTCCGGGATATTCACAAACGTCTGCGGGTTGCGGTCCACCAGCGGGAACCAAGAGCTTTGAATTTGCACCATGATGCGGTGCCCGCGGCGGAAGGTATGGAAGAGGTCGGGCATGGAAAAATCCACCTCGGAGACCTCTCCGGGCACCAGCGGTTCCGGGTTCTCCCAGCTATTCCGGAATTTCGCGCGCATCGGCTCGCCCCGCAGCAACTGCTGGTAACCGCCCATGTGCACCGGCGGGGCGCTGGTGACGCGCTTCGAGGCATCGGCGGCCTCATTGTCGGGATAATCGCCGGGGTAAACATCAATCAGCTTCACCACGAAGTCGGAGTCCGTGCCCGAAGACGCCACCGCCAGCTTCGGCGAAATCGGCCCGGCGATGGTCAGGTCCTCTTCGAGCGGCGCCGACTGATAGACCAGCACATCCGGGCGCTGGGCCGCGAATCTCTGGTCGTCCACCATGTAGCGCTGGGGCACCGCGGTCGCCATGTAATTGATGAAGGGCACGGGATGCGCCGGGTCGCTCACGTATTCGTCCGCTCCACCGTCCTGGCCCGGCGGGTCGAACGACAGACTCCCTCCCGCATGCAGATACAGCATTTTCGGCTGCGCGCTGGTGGGAGGCCAGGTGTCCGGCTTGCGCCACACATTGGCGCCGGTTTCAAACGCCCAGACTTTCGGCGGGGGCGCGCCCTTGCCTTTCAGGTAGTACTCGAAAAAGGGAAACTGAATGGACGCGCGGAAAAAGAGCGAGGTCTTGGCCGCAAATTGCACGTCCCCCAGATGATCGCCATCGGTGCCCGCCCAGCCGCCATGCACCCAGGGCCCTTCCACCAGAAAATTCGGCGTGCCCGGGTTGCCCGCTTCCACGGCGTGAAACGTCTTGAAGGGCCCGGAGAGATCCTCCGCGTCAAACCAGCCGCCCACAGTCATCACCGCGCAGTGGATGTTCTTCATATGCTGCGAGAGGTCGCGCGCTTTCCAGTAAGCGTCGTAGGTGTCGTGATTCATCTGGTCGTTGAACAGCCAGTTGGAACCCTTCAGATACTTGCGTTCCAATTCCGCCAGGCTGCCGGCGGCGAGATAGAACTCGTAGCCATTCGGAGTGCCGAAATCGAAAGGCACGCGCACCCTGGGCGGCGGGCCCGGCTCGCTGATGGGTTTGAAGGAAGAATAGAAGCCGAAATTCGCCGCCAGCATGAAGGCCGCGCCGTGATACGCGTCGTCGCCCATGAACAGGTCGGTCATCGGCGCCTGCGGCGAGGCCGCGGCCAGCGCCGGGTGCGAGTCAATCATGCTGGCCGAGGTGTAGAAACCGGGATAGGAGATGCCCCAGATGCCCACCTTCCCGTTGTGGTTGGGCACATGTTTCAGCAGGAATTCGATGGTGTCGTACATGTCCGTGCTGTCGTCCACATCCTGCGGCGTTTTCTTCACATCCAGGTGCGGCCGCATCTCCTGAAAATCTCCCTCGGACATGTACCGCCCGCGCACATCCTGATAAACGATGATGTATCCGGCGCGCTCAAATTCCTCCGATGGCCCGATGTGCTTGCGGTACTGGTCCTCGCCATAGGGCGCCACGCTGTAGGGCGTGCGGTCCATCAAAATGGGATAGGGCTGGGACGCATCCTTCGGCACATACACCGCGGTAAACAGGCGCTTCCCGTCGCGCATGGGGATGCGGTACTCGTACTTGGTGTAATGTGCCTTGACGTAGTCTTCCTGCGGCGGCGGTGCCTCCTGCGCGCGTCCCTGGCCCGCGGAAATCCCGGCCAGCCCCACCAGTGCGGCAGCGAGCAAAGCCAGTCCCGCCTGCGTCCGTGGCGATGCGAATTTTCTGCTCATTGGTTCCCTTCCCCTGGCGCCCGCGTTTCCTCGCGGTTTGCCTGACCGTTGCCCGCCCCGGCTTCCAAATCGAGAAATTCGCCCGCGCTCAGCACCGTGGCGTAATGCGGAAACACCTTTTCCACCAGGCAGGCATGGACCTCCGGATTTCTGTCCGCGCAGCAATCGTGAACCGCCGCGACGCGGAAATCCAGGTCCACAGCATCCAGCAGCGACGCCAGCACCACGCCGCTGGTGAGGATGCCAAACAGCATCAGCGTCTCGATGCCACTGGCCCGCAGGATCATCTCCAGGTCGGTGCCCGCAAACGCGCTGATGCGGTGCTTGGTGATCACCACCTCGTCTCCCACCGGCGCGCCGGCCCGGTGGATGGCGCCCGCTTCGCCGGCAAAGGCCTGCCAGTGCTTCGGGTTATTCTTGACCGCGGCGAAAATCGCGTTGCGGTCGTTAATTTCCGGCAGGCCGGGCCGAAAGCCCATGCGCACGTGCATCACGCGAATCCCCAGCGTGCGCGCGTGCCCCTGCACGGCCGCCACGCGCGCCATCAATCCCTCCGCATCCCGTGCGAACTGGGGGATGAGGAACGCCTGCAGGTCCATGCTCAGTACCGCCGTGCGCGCTGGGTCCAGTGACAGTTGTCCGGTCATTTTGGTATCCGCGGCCGTCTTCTCCGGCCCCGTTATTTCTTCGCCGGCGGGCTCCAAATCTCAATCAGCACCCTTTGAAAATTCCCCCCCAGAATCAGCCCGATGTCGGCATCCGAATACCCGCGGCGGATCAGCCCTTCGGTCAGATCGTAGGTGCGCTTGGGATGGTCCAGCCCTTCGATGTCGTCCTTTTCGCGGAAGGCGTAGCTGGACTTGTAACCGGAATGCAGCCGGATGCGCACCTGCTGGGGCAACGCGTCGTATCCATCGAGGCCGATGTCGCTGCCCACCCCGAGGTGCTCCACGCCCACCAGTTTGGCCACGTGGTCGTAGTGGTCCAAAACGTTTTCTATGGTGGTGGGCTCTTTGGCGCTCACGAACATGCGCACGCCGGTGATGCCCATCACGCCGCCCGTGGCCGCAACCTTTTTGATCGCCTCGTCCGTCTTGCACCGCGGATGGGGATTGAGCGCGCGGCAATTCGCGTGGGTAATCAGCACCGGCCGCTTGGAGACCCCGCAGGCATCGAGCGTGGTGGTGTCCCCGCAATGCGATACGTCCACGGCCATGCCCAGGCGGTTCATGCTCTGGACCACGCTCACGCCATAATCGCTCAGGCCGCTGTCGTTCCGCTCCGTGGACCCGCTGCCGATCAGGTTCCGCGCGTTATAGGTCAGCTGGGAAACGCGCTGGCCCAGTCCGTAGAAGAATTCCACGTCTTCCAGCGTGCGGAAGTGATCGGAATCCTGAATTCCCAGGATGATGCCGATTTTGCCCGCGCGCTTGGCCTCCGCCAGCCGCTCCGGCGAATCCACGCGGAGAAACGTGTCGCTGTGATGGGCGATCAGCCCGTCCCATTGCGCCAGGAAGCGCAGCGTCGAGTCGTAATCCCCCGTGCCGGCGGCGATGTGCAATACGTTGAAGCCGGAATCGCGCGCGCGCTGCAAATCCGGTGCGGTGAGCAGCGCGGGATTGGATAGCCAGGTGGGTTGCTCCCCGCCCATCAGGGTGCCCAGCACCATGGCCAGGCTGAAGGGATTGAGCATGTCGATGACCAGGGACTGCCGCACCAGTTCGATGGCCCGCGCGGAGTACTCCCGCGTGCTGGCCGCAAAAATCCGGTAGCGCCCCAAATTCAGCATGGGCGCCGCCACCGCGGCCGCCCCGGCTTGCATGGACAGTCTCAACACTGCTCTACGCCGCATTCTCCCTCCCGAGTGGCAATAGGCTAACTGGCGCTCCCTGGCTGCCGCGCGCGTGCCACCGCGGCGGCCCTCCGCGCTTCCTGTGCGGGCCCCGTCCCCGGGCCGCGCGGCGCCCCATGGAGCGCCGGGAAGTCTACCGCATCGCGCACTCCGTGGAAACCGCAGCCGTGGTAAGATTGTTTTGTCCGCGCGCCCGTAGCTCAGTTGGATCAGAGCGTCTGGCTACGAACCAGAAGGTCGGGAGTTCGAATCTCTCCGGGCGCGCCACTCTCTCTTGGGTCCAGCCCGGGCACATGGGTAACACAACGTATCGGCTACATAGATGGCACCTTCGGAATAAAGGGATTTGCGAGTGGATCCAGGGCTGATGGTCAAGGCTCAAGCGCTTAGGCCTTAAGGGCGCCCCAGGCTCGGTTTGTGGGCGTGGGGCTTTTTCCTGGTTTGTGGCTTATCCCTGTTCCGACTCTCGGTTCAATCCACCCGGTCAGTTCCAAGTTGCCCGTAACCCGGCCCCTGATTCGAAAGAATTCCGCATCCTTGCCAGTTTCGAGCGGCCCAGCTAACCTGTCACGGCGCAAGAAACTCGTGCAGGCCCGTTGCCCCACATCGCCCAAGGACCTGACCGTTTCGTATGCGGAAGGAGGCTCTCGTGCATGCCGCCGTTGTCCAAGCCTTCGACGTGCCACCCCGGTATACCACCTTCACCGACCCTGTCGAGGAGGAAGGCGAGCGATTGGTGACGGTAACTGCGGCCGGCCTTCATCCCATTGTTAAGGCGCTGGCGAGCGGCACCCACTACGGCAGCACGGGAGACTTGCCCTTCGTGCCCGGAGTGGATGGGGTAGGACGGCTGGCGGACGGCTCCCGCGTTTTTTTCGGCATTTGCCGCAGCCCGTACGGCACGTTTTCTGAGCGTGGCCTGGCGGCGAATTGGATGTGTATCCCGCTGCCGGATGGGCTGGAGGACGCTACCGCCGCGGGCATCGCCAATCCGGCCATGTCTTCCTGGGTTGCGCTCACGGAGCGGGCAAAATTCATGGCCGGAGAGAGTGTGCTCATCCTCGGCGCAACCGGTGTGTCCGGCCGGCTTGCCGTCCAGGTGGCAAAGCGACTGGGAGCGCGCCGAGTGGCCGCCGCCGGACGCAATCCAAAGGGCCTAGAAACTCTTAAGGACCTCGGCGCGGACGCGGTCATCCCACTCCAGCAGGAACATGATCCTCTGGTGGCTGCGTTCCGCAGCGAGTACGCGGAAGCCGGCGTGGACGTGGTGCTCGACTATCTGTGGGGTTACCCGGCGGAGTGCGCGATTGAGGCCGTCTCGCAGAAGGGGCTGCGCAAGGCGGCACCGCGGGTACGGTGGATTCAGATTGGCGCGAGTGCCGGAGGGACCATCAGCCTGCCCGCGGCGAGCCTGCGCAGCTCGGGCCTGGAGCTACTGGGAAGTGGCTTCGGCAGCGCCTCGCTCGATCGCATCCGGGCAGCGGTTGAGGAGTTCTTCAAGATTGCGGCGAAGAAGCCATTCCAGTTCAACATCAAAACGGCGCCACTCAGCGATGTGGAAGCACTGTGGAACAGCACGGAACAGGGCACGCGAATCGTCTTTCAGCCCTGAATAGGGTGGGGCAGGTTCCGGATCGCCGGCAAACTCAGGCGCTTGTCGCGTGGGCAATCCCGTTCGGCTTGGGCGACCAACACTCTCTGTAAAAAATCTGTTCTCGAAGTCCGGCGCTCCACCGGGGGCTCACTGCATGGTTCAATCATTCACATCACGCCGAAATTCGAGAAGTTCAACCGGCGCGCCGCTATCCAGGATCATCGCCACCAGAACGCCTTTCGAAGGTGAGTTTGGCTCCGTGAGAATCTGCTTCCCGGCTATGGCAGATTGAAGATCGTCCACTTCGAACGCGATGTGCGGGACTGATTTGACCAGGGCGTGCACCGGGCTATCGGGCTCGAAGCGCATCCATTGAATGCCACAGGGACTGGTCTCGAACGCAGAAACGTACATCTTGAACCGTTCCAGGTAAATCTCGCCGGGACGCTGAACGTCAGTGGGAATGCCGATGTGGTGATATCGCCAGCCGCATACCGAAGTAGCCACAGGCTGCTCGTGGCCCTTGCGGTGAGTTACGGGCCCATCAGGCTTCGGTTCTGAAATAGACATGGTTTCTTCCTGACCAGAAGATCACCGCGCCTCTTGCGAGGCGAGGACGGTCAACGGCGCCACGGAGAATTGTGCTCCGCCCCATCCCGCCGGGGGTTTACTGATACCATTCAAGAAACCGGTTTTCAAGCCAGAGGCACGAGCGGCTGGTAAACGCGCTAACCGGAGAGGTTCCTGGAACTTCCTGAAGAGCCCCGTTGTGGGAATTTAGAACCACGAGAATCAATACTCGAAGCCTCGTGGGCAGCCGCGCGAGGCTGAAGGTCAGACCGGCGGACCTTTCCGGACCCGGTCGAAGCATTTCTGAACCGAATCCGCGGCCATGTCCCCTTCAATCCACCACGTCGCGCCCGCATCCAAATATGGCCGGACGATTTCGGCGGGACGTTGGGTCTTACCTGCGTCAGAGGACCCGCCTGCAATGATGTCGAAGGCCCCTTTCCCGATGCGATGCTCGTCAACATAGGCGCGAAGTTGCCGAATTTCGTCTGGGGATAGGGGATCTGAGCTGTTGTATTTCTGGGGAATCACGCCGTCCCAGGACAGTATCCGCCGCATGGACTTCGGCTTCTGCCAAACGGCGACGACCCAGATGGGAATTCTCGGCTGCTGTATCGGTGGCGGAATCATGGTCATGCCGTCGAGCCGGTAGTGCTTGCCGGCGAAGGTGTGTGCTGTTCCCTTCCAGAGACCGTCAAGAATGGCCAGACCTTCGTCGAGCCGGTCGGCGCGTTCTCTCAGGTCCATCGCCTCACCCACTTTGTAGAAGCCCGCGTCATCTTGCGCCGCGCCTAAGCCGACCGAAAGAGTCAGCCGGCCTCTGGAGAGGTGATCTGCCGTGACGCACTCGCGGGCCAGTTTCCACGGGCGCCGGCGCGAGACGGGAGTGACCATGGTGCCGATCCGAATCCGGGAGGTCCGCGCTGCGATCGCACCGAGAACCACCCAAGGGTCAAAGAGGGGAAACGGGCCCAGGCTGGGAACGTCAATGGCGATTCCATCCGGGACAAAGAACCCGTCCCAGCCCGCTTGCTCGGCCGCACAGGCCAGTTCGATCACTGCGTTGAAGTCGTCTGCTGCGTTGATGCAGTAGGCGAAGCGCATTATGGAACGTCATGATGCCGCAATCGCGACACAAGGGAAACAGCTTAGTTTGAATCTGCCTGCTTTATCGCGGGACTCATCACAAGGTCTGCGGCCGATCAGCCGGTGCTGGCCGAACGCGCCTGCCGGACCAGCTTGCCCAGCTTCTGAAACTTCAGCCAGGTGCCGCGTGCAGCCATGCGAGAGATCGCCCACCCGCGGCGGCCATCCAGGAAGCCTGCGCCCATCACGTAGTGGTGGAACCAGCTCCACGGCGTGGCCAGCCACTGGGCCGCGCGCCAGTTGCGCCGCCCGCGGTCGTAGAGGTCCTGCGCCAGAGCGGTGCTGTAGCGCTCCACCTTGGCCTGATGCTCTTCGAAACTGCGGAAGCTGTAATGCAGCAGGTTGCCGCGCAGGCGTCCGGCGCGGCCCTCGAAACGCAGCGCGGAATGAATCACGTCGTGAAACGCGGCTTTGTCCCGGCGGTAGATGCGCTCTTTATAATCGGGATACCAGCGCGAATGGCGGATCCACGCGCCCAGATACCAGTTGAGCCGCGCCATCTCGTAGGCGAAAAAGCGCGGCTCGCTTTGCTTCCAATCCAGCACCGAGGCGCGCAGGGTTTCGTCCAGCTCCTCGTCGGCATCCAGCAGGAAAATCCAGTCGTTTGCAGCCAGGGAGGCGGCGTAATTTTTCTGATCGGAGTGATTGGTAAACGGCCGCGCCACCACCCGGGCGCCGGCCTGCCGGGCGATTTCCTGGGTGCGATCCGTGCTCCCGCCGTCCACCACCACAATTTCGTCCGCGATTCCCCGCACGGACGCGAGCGCCCGAGGCAGGTTGTGCTCCTCATTCTGCGCGGCGATACAAACGGAAATTTGAATCATGAGCCGGGCTCCCCCACCCGCTCCCCGTGGGACACGCCGGACAGCACCCGGCCCACAGCGCGCCGCTACCGGCTGCCGCGCGAGTATACATGACCATGCGGGATCCAGAGCGGAGCGGGGTCGCGGCCTTCGATGGACACGCGGCGCCGGGTGGGAACCCACCCCCGGCGGAAAACGGCGGGCGGCGTGAGCAGCAGGATTTGGCGCTCAAAAAAGAAACCGGCCCGTGCGCGGAGCAGAAACACTCCGGCTCGGACCGGTTCCGTTCAGAGCTGTGGGGCCAACCTTAGCGCTTGGGCGCGCGGACTGGGGCCGGCCGGTTCTTGTCCGCCACGGCAACGGCCACGTGCACCGGCGCTGCGGAGGAGTTCTCCCGGGCGACCGGAGCCGCTGCGGACTTCGCATGCTGCGCCGTCTTTGGCGCCACCGAATGCGAAGCGGACTGCGACACCGTTCCGCCCGGACCCACCTCGACACCCGTCTCGGTGAAATGATCGGGGCTGGATTCCGCCTGCGCATGCGCCGCGGGCGCAAGTGCCAGGGCCAGGCCAAATCCGAAACTCACGAGGGACAACCGTACCTTCATCATTCCGCTCACAACATCCTCCAAATCCGGGACCGTTTGGCCGATCCCGGGACATCCTTTCCCAGGTCTGGTCTTGCTGGAGGGATGAACCAGCACGAGGATGATCGCATTCGGCACTTTTTCCCGCGATGGAACGGAAGTACTCCAGTGTTTCGCATCAGTACATGGCTGCGCGCAAATGGAACTATCAGGACCGTGTCGAATGGCCAGGGTGCGGCACCTGTCCTTCCGGCCAGTCCCCCGCGCACTGGTTCGCTTTGAGTTGTGGTGTAATGGACGGCCCTGCCCGCAGGCGATTCGGTGGAAGGGAGCGGGCAGAGCATCGGGGTGAGGCGCACGGTGCCGGTAGACCGCGGAAGAATGGTTCTGAGCAAGAAGCGGCGCGAGGGCCCGTGCCCGGGCTGCGGGGCGGTGACTTCCCGGGAAGTGCTGGATCAATCCCACTGGTATCCCTTCTGGAACAAGCAGGACGGCGCCTGTCCCGCCTGCGTGCAGAAAAACCTGCTGCGCAACCTGCTGGAACACGGGGAAAAGGAGTTCAACGAGAGCGTGCAGTCTTCGTGGCCGCTGGACGCGGAGGCCGCCTTCGGCGCGCTGCCGATTCCGCTGCGGCTGCACGCGGACCCGCGTTTTTCCGGCCGCGGCGTAACCCTGGCGCTGGTGGATTCAGGCTTCTTTCCGCATCCGGACCTGGTTGAGCCGCGCAACCGGATTCTGGCGGGGGCCAACGCCACGCACGATCCGGTCCGCGCCATGTTTTTCTCTGCGGATCGCCGCCCGGAGTGGCCCAACTGGCATGCCGGGGCCGACTGGCAATGGCACGGGATGATGACCAGCGTGGTTGCCGCGGGGAACGGGAGGCTGAGCCACGGCCTGTATGCGGGGCTGGCCAGCGAGGCCAACCTGGTGTTGATCCAGGGCCGCGATGAAAACGGGCGCATCACCAACCCCACCATCGTGCGCGCGCTCGAATGGTTGCTGCAGGAAGGCCCGCGCCTGGGCGTGCGAGTGGTGAGCCTTTCCGTTTCCGGCGATCCGGTGGAGCCGCTGCGCGGCAATCCGGTGGACGCGGCCGCCGAAGCTCTGGTCGAAGCCGGCATCACCGTGGTGGCGGCCTCCGGCAACGCCGGGGAGCGCCGCCTGCTGCCTCCGGCCACCGCGCCGCGGGTGCTCACCGTCGGCGGCATTGACGATCGCAACAGCTTTCGCCACGACGAAATCGAGCTGTGGCACAGCAATTACGGCGAAGCCACCAACGAAGCTCCGAAGCCGGAACTGGTGGCGCCCAGCCTGTGGGTGGCCGCGCCCATCCTGCCCGGCACGGCGGTGGCGCGCGAGGCGATGGAGCTGTTTGAGAAGCGCCGGCGCGGGCAGCCGTTCGATAAACAGCGCCTGGCGGAGCTGAAGCTGATCACGCCGCACTACCAGCACGTGGAAGGAACCAGTTTTGCCGCGCCGCTGGTGGCCAGCGCCATCGCCTGCATG
>DATIYQ010000116.1:0-8794 GCA_035517515.1 Binatia bacterium | reverse complement strand
GGCACTTCCGGAAATACCGGCATGGGCCTGGCGCTGGTGGCCGCGGTGCGCGGATACAAAGTCGTTTTCACCATCACCGACAAGCAGTCGCGCGAAAAAATTGACCTGCTGAAAGCCCTGGGCGCGGAGGTGATCGTGTGTCCCACCGCCGTGGAACCGGAGGACCCGCGAAGCTATTACTCTGTGGCGAAGAAGCTGGCCAAGGAAATTCCCAATTCCTACTATCCGAATCAGTATGAAAATCCCGACAATCCCCGCGCCCATTACGAGACCACCGGTCCGGAAATCTGGGAAGACACGGAAGGGCGCGTCTCGCATTTTGTTTGCGGAGTCGGCACCGGCGGCACCATCAGTGGGGTGGGAAAATACCTCAAAGAAAAGAACCCTCAAGTGCGCATCGTGGGGGTGGACCCCATCGGCTCGCTCTACTACGACTACTTCAAAAACAGAAAGCTCATCAAGGCCACCACCTACGTTGTGCAGGGCATCGGTGAAGACATTCTGCCCGGCACCATGGATTTTTCCGTGCTCGACGACATGCTGCAGGTGACCGACGAAGAGTGTTTTGTGACCGCCCGCCGCATGGCTCGCATGGAAGGAATTTTCACCGGCGGCTCCTGCGGTGGATGCGTTTCCGGGGCCTTGCGCCTGGCGCGCGGACTTGCCCCGGACTCACTGGTGGTGGCCTTCCTGCCGGATACCGGGATGCGCTATTTAAGCAACGTCTTCAGCGATTCCTGGATGGCGGAACACGGCTACAGCGAAAAGGAAGTGGCCCTGACCGCGGCCGAGGTGCTGCGCGCCAAGAAATCGCGCGGCCGCGTGCGCGAGCTGGTGACCGTAAAACCCTACCAGACGGTGTTTCACGCGCTGAAAACCATGCAGGCGGAAGACATCTCGCAACTGCCGGTTTGCGAGGAGGTGCAGCCCATCGGCACCATCTCCGAGGACCAGATCCTGACCATGGCGCTGCACGGCAAGGATCTGCGCAAGCTGGTGGTGCGAGAGGTGATGGGCCCGCCGCTGCCCTGCGTGCCCGCGGATGCGCGCATCGAGCGCCTCACGCGCATCCTCAGCCGCGAGAGTTCCGCGGTGCTCGTGGAGCAGGAGGGCGGGCGGCTGGACATCGTAACGAAATACGACCTGATCGGCACCGTGGCCAGCCTGGCCGAACAGTCGCGCTGAGCCCGCCTCGGCGGATCTCAGTTCGCCGGGCGCACGCCCAGCTCTTCGTAGAGGGCGCCTGCGTCGTACACGGTCCCGTCTTTGATCACCGTCACCACCCGGCGGATCTCCGCAATGCGCGCGGTCGGATCTCCCTCCACCAGGATTACGTCCGCCAGTTTTCCCGGAGCGATCGAGCCGCGCAGGTCGTCGTGCTTCATCACCCGCGCGGCCCCCAGGGTGGCCATCTGCAGGACCCGCGGAGCCGGGATGCCCGCGGCCACATAGTTCTCCAGCTCGCGGTGCAGGGTGAACCCGGCCAGATCATCCGTCCCGGCCACGATGGTGATGCCCGCGTCGTAGAGCAGCTTGAGCATACGCAGCATCGCCTGAAAGGAATCCCGGTATCGCTGGTCCATGCCCTCCGGGACGGGCAATCCTCCCACCAGCGTAGCCCGGCGGATTTGCGCCGGCAGGCGCGCCGCCACTTCCGCCAGATTGGGCGCCACCGTGCCCGGGCGGGCCACAAACATGGACTCAAACACGGTGACCGTGGGATCCACCACGGAATGGTGCTGTTGCAGAAGCTGCACGAATGCGCGCACGCGGGCCGATTGCAGGTCCAGCGCCGCGGCGTGCTCCGCCACGGCCGTGAAGCGCGCGGGCGTGCGCGTGTCCTGCACCTGGTCGAAAATAAAATTCAGGAACCAGAAGTTGGCGTGCTGCACCTCGTCATAGCCCTGCTGGATGGCCTGCTCCATGGTCATGAACGCGGGCACGTGCCCGCTCAGCCGCAGCCCCAGGCGATGGGCCTCCGCGGCGACGACCGGCACCAGCTCGGGCTTGAGCGAGCTGTAAAGCTTGATTTGCTCGTAGCCCAGAGATTTGTAGCGGTCCACCTGGGCTACGGCCTCTTCCGGCGTGTCCGCAAACACCTTGGTTGGTCCCTGGTAGGGGCCGCGGCCGTCGATGAAGCCGGCCATTACGATGCGCGGGCCGATCAGCGTGCCGGCGTCGAATTTCGTTTGCAGGTCGTGCAGATGGTCAATATCGTTGGCCATATCGCGCACGCTGGTCACGCCCGCAGCCATGTGCAACAGCCCGTCGTCCCAGTTGCCCAGGTGCACGTGCATATCCCATAGGCCAGGGAGCAGCATTTTGCCCCTGGCATCCAGCACTTCACTGCCCGGCGCGGTGATATTGCCGTCGGGTCCCACCGCCACGATGCGGTTCCCGGAGAGGAGCACGGACATGCCCTCCTGCACGGTGGCGGACTCACTGTCGAACAGTCGGGCGTGGACAATCAGCAGCGGGCCGGCAGGCTTGCGCGCCAGCCTTCGGGCCACCTCCTCGCCGCGGGCTCCGGCGCGGGCTTTTTGGGCCTCCAGCAGCGCGGGCCAGGCGGATTCCGCGCCCTCGCGAAGCACCGCCCCCCATTCGCTCCCGGCGGCCACCAGGCTGCCGTCTTCGGCCAGCCACAGCTGAGTGGGCGTGAAACTCAATCCGGTCTCTTCGTAGAGCGTCACCTTTTGTGTTTTTCCGCCGATCTCTGCCGAGCGCTCCGTCGCTTTCTCAATCCGCGCTTCGCCTTCCGGCAGCAGAGCCAGGCGTCCTCCTGGTGCGGCGAGCAGCGCGGTTTCCATTTCGTTGGAAAGCACCGCGTCCAGGGGCACATAGAAAGCCGGGGTGGAAAGTTGCTTCTCTCCATGCTCCGCTTTGTTTTTCCAGGTGGCACGGCCGCCCGCCACACGGAAATGTTCGTCCACGGGTCCTTTCAGGTAGTCGTTGCCCGTGGCGTCAATCTGGGTGGGAAACCCGGAGCGATCCAGGACGATGCGCGTGGTGATGCTGGGTCCGCGCCCGCGGTCATTGAAAGCGAAAAAGGTGTGCCGCGCGCCATCCGGCGAAACCCACACCGCCATCACTCCCGCTTTGTTTCCAGCCAGCAAAAACGTGTACCGGAGGGCGTTGGCGGGCACCTCCGGCGGCACGGTGATGAGCTGGGCCGGCGCGTTGGACTGCGCGGCAGCGCTGGCTGCCGCCTGTCCCCAGGCCGGCGGCCGGCAGAGCGTCAGCCCTGCGAGCAGCAGAGTTCCGCCCACTCCACGAAACCACCCGAGTTTCTTTGCCGGTTTCATCCCGCTGGTCTCCTTCATGGTTCCTCCGCAACACTGAAACGCCTGGTTCACTCCGGAGGTTTCATCCTGCGGAGGAAATTCTGAAATCGCGGTTCCCCGCGAATGGGATCGAAGGCCGGATTTCCGTACATGTCCAGCATGCCCACCGCGCGAGACTGCCAGGCGCGCTCCAGCCATTCGTAGGCTTTCTCACGCGAACCGGACTGCAGATAGAGCGCAGCGAGTTGCGTAGGATGCAGCGTGGCTTGCTCCGGGGAACGCGAGAAGAATTCCAGCGCCTTCTGGGCCGCGCCGCGGCATCCACCGGCTTCCAGGCCGTTCCTCGCGGTTTCCGACAGCTCGCTCAGCCCCGCGGCCTGCCAGCCTCGGATGCGCTCCGCGGCCGCCTCCCGGCAATCTCCCCGGTGTTCCAGGATTTCAGCCAGGCCGCGATGGGCGGCCGCCGACGTAGGATTCAGCTCCAGCGCGCGTCGAAACTCTTGCTCGGCCTGGGCATACTGCCGGGCCAGCAACAGCAACTGGCCGCGTCCTGCGTGCGCCTGGGGATCCAGGGGCTCCAGCCGCACGGCCTGGGCGATTTCGCCCATGGAATCGTCATAACGGCCAAGGGAGCCAAGATAGAGGGCGTAGAAGCGGTGTGCGGCCCCGTCCGAGGGATCGAGCTCGATCGCTCTCTGAAATTCATGGCCGGTCAATGTCCAATCCCATTCCAGCCGATATCGAGTGTTGGCGAGCGCCAGGTGCGCCGGAGCCAGGTCTGGATCCAACTGCAGCGCGCGATCCACATCCGGGCGAACCCTGGCCAGCGCATCCGAAGTGGTCGTATATTCCCCCTCCTGGGCCTCCAGCCACAAACCGGCGCGCGCGGCCAGGGCCTGCGTGTAGTTGGGATCCGCTTGTATGGCCTGATTGAATTTTGCATCGGCCTTGCCCAGGTTCGCGAGCGTGAGAGTCGCGCCAGCATATCGGCCTTGCAGATAGAGCTCGTACGCCTCGGGCTTTCCAGTTGCTCCCTGGGCCAGGCGCAAACTTTCCTGCGGGGTGATCCGCAAACGCAGCCCCTGGGCCACGGCGCGCGCCACTTCGCCAGGCAGCAGATGAAGCTGAGACCGGTGGGTGTGGTATTCGCCGGACCAGAGGGGAACGGTGGTGCTCGCATCGAGCAATTCAAGCTGCAAGTCCAGGTCGTCTCCGCGCGGCGTGAGCCGGCCGGAGAGTACGCTCTCCGCGCCCAGAGCCCGTGCCGCATCCTGCGGACTCCAATGTTTCTCCCGCGGGAGAAACGCGGAACGCCGTCCGACCACGTTGATGGCACCCAGTTGAGCCAGATCGTCTGCAAAGCTCTCCGCCAGCTCCGGGCCCAGGTAATCCTCTCCCGATTCAGGA
The DNA here is from genome assembly GCA_035517515.1 of Binatia bacterium. Taxonomy (GTDB): domain Bacteria; phylum Acidobacteriota; class Terriglobia; order Acidiferrales; family UBA7541; genus JOPF136. Next base: position 4,106 of record DATIYQ010000116.1, on the reverse strand, counting down.
GAGGTGTTTTCCAGCGGAAGCACCGCCAAAGAACGGACACCGGCCAAAGCCGCGGTGCGGCTGCGCAGGTCCCAGAGCGCCGCGCTCGCGGCCAACAGCAGGGCCACCGTGGCCACCGCCAGCCACACCCAGGTGGACCTCGCCCAGGCTTGCGGCTCGCGAGAAACGACCACCGGCGGCGCGACCGGGGGAAGCAACGCCTCTCCCAGTTCATGCGATTCCCGGTAGATCCGCAGACGCCGGAGATCGGCCAGCAGTTCGGCCACCGTCTGGTAGCGCCGCGCCGGATCTTTTTCCAATCCTCGCGCGACGATCCGTTCCAGTTCCGGAGGCAGCGCGGCGTTCTCCCGCCGCAACGGCCGCGGTCTGCGGTGCAGAACCGCGTAGCGAATCACTGAAGTGGTGTCCCCCGAAAATGGTTCGCGGCCGGCGGCCATCTCATAGAGCACCACGCAGAAGGAGAAGATATCCGAGCGCGCGTCCAGCGGTTCGCCGCGCGCCTGCTCGGGAGACATGTACTCCGCCGTGCCGGCAATCATCCCGGTGAAAGTCTGCTTGCGTGTCTTCGCAGTGTGAGAACCGCCATCCGGCGCGGTACCTTCTGATCCGTGGCGCTCGCCCTCCTCCTCTTCCTCCGCTCCTGGTGCTGCCGCCCCGGTCGCCGCGGGCCGGAGTTTGGCCAGGCCGAAATCCAGAATTTTCGCCTGGCCCCGCTCCGTGATGAATATGTTTCCAGGCTTGATGTCGCGGTGCACCATGCCCATGGCGTGAAGCGCCTCGAGCGCCTCACCCACCTGAATGCCGATGTCCACCAGCAGATCAATCCCCAAAGGATGTTCCTCGACCATCGTTTTCAGCGATTTCCCTTCGAGGTATTCCATCACCAGGAAAGGAATTCCGTCCGCATCGCCGATGTCGTGGATGGTGCAAATCCCCGGGTGGTCGAGCGCGGAAGCGGCACGCGCCTCGCGGTGGAATCGCTCGAGCGCCTGCGGGTCGCGCGCCATCTCCTCGGAGAGGAATTTCAGCGCCACGGTCCGGCCGAGCTTCAGGTCTTCGGCCCGGTAGACGACGCCCATGCCCCCGCCGCCAATGCGCTCGAGAATGCGGTAGTGCCCAACGATCGTGCCGCTTCTGTCTGTGGTTACCATCAGACGATTCGCGCTCAAATGTTATAATGAACGATTCCCGGGAAGGCGAAAAAGGCCACCGGGGGCGGGATGCGTATCGAAGATTTCAATACGAGGCTGCGAGACTCCGTTCTGGTGTCCGACGGGGCCATGGGCTCCATGCTCTATGAGGTGCTGGGGCCGCAGCGCTGCTTCGACGAAGCCAATGTGACCGAGCCGGAGGCCGTTTTCCGCGTCCATCAAGCGTACCTGGCGGCGGGCGCGCAAATCATCAAGACCAACACGTTTGGCGCCAACCGTCACAAGCTGGCCGCGCTCGGTCTGGCAGAGAGCAGCGCGCGCATCAACCACCGCGGCGTCAAAGTGGCCCGGGAAGCGCGCGAGGCCGCGGCACGCGAAGTGCTCATCGCGGGCTCCATCGGCCCCCTGGGCTCGGCTCTCCAGGTCAGCCCTTTGCCGGACTCCGAAGTGCAAGCCATCTTTCACGAGCAAGCGGCTGCGCTGGAAGAGCGTGGAGTGGACTTGTTCCTTCTGGAGACGTTTGGGGACCTGGAGGAACTGCTGCGGGCCATAGATGCGATTCGTTCGTTCTCCCGCCTGCCCATTGTCGCCGAGATGACCTTCTCAGAAGAGCGCCGGACACTGGCCGGCCTCCATCCACGCGACGTTTGGGAAAAGCTGAAAGACAAGGACGTCCAGGCCATCGGCGCCAACTGCACCATCGGCCCGCAACTCTTGCTCGGCGTGATCGAAGAGATGGCGGCACTCGGCCCCCTGCCGCTCTCCGCCATGCCCAACGTCGGCTTCCCCAAGCGCGTGGGCGACCGCATCACCTATCCGAAATCTTCACCGGAATACTTCGCCCTCTTTGCCCGGGAAGCCGCCGCCCTGGGAGTGCGTCTGATTGGCGGCTGCTGTGGCACCACGCCGGAACACATCCGGGCGATGGCCGAAGCGGCGAAAGTGCTGCGGCCCACGCCGGGCGTACCAGCCCGCGCCGCGGCGCTGGGGCCGCGAACGGACACGCATGCCATTCCCGCCCGCGAGCCGGATAGCGGACTGTGGCGCCGCATCCAGCGCGGCGAGTTTGTGGTCAGCGTGGAGATTGATCCGCCCAAGGGAATCTCCTGCGACCGGATTTTCGAGCAGGTGGCCCGCGTCGTGGACTCCGGCAAGGTGCATGCCATTGACATCAACAGCGGCACGCTGGCGCGCGTGGGCATGGACGCCCTGGTGCTGGCCGGCGCGCTGGAAGCGCGCGGGGTGGAGACCATCCCGCACCTCACCACGCGTGATCTGAATATCATCGGACTGCAGGCCATGCTCCTGGGAGCCTGGTCGGTGGGCGGCGTGCGCAACGTGCTGGCGCTCACCGGCGATCCGCCGTCGCTTGGCGACCATCCGGAGACCAGCGGCGTCTATGAAGTGGATTCGATCGGCTTGGTGAAAATACTTGCGCGGCTCAACCAGGGCATGGACTGGGCCGGCAAAACCCTGGGTGGCGCCACCAACTTCACCATCGCCGTGGCCGTCAATCCCGTGGCGGATGATCTGGACGACGAACTGGATCGCTTCCGGAAGAAAATCGAGGCTGGAGCGCACGTGGCCATGACCCAGCCGCTCTTCGATCCCCGGCAGTGGTACGACTTCGAAAAGCGTCTGGGCGGGAAATGTCCCATACCGGTGATGGCCGGCGTGTGGCCCCTCAACAGCTACAAACAGGCCATGCGCTTGAATAACGAGGTGCCCGGGATCGTGATTCCCGAGCCGGTCCTGAAGGAATTGGAGTCCGCGGGCACCGACGCTCGCAGCCGCGGTTTCGCCATCGCCCGCCGCGTGCTGGAGTGGGCGCGCACCGAGCTGGCCGGCGCGTACCTGATCCCGCCGTTTAAGCGCTACGAGGAAATCCTGGAGATCTTTTCGTAGTCCTGCCCGCTCGGCTTAGTTCGAGAGATCCCGCAAGAGGATGGTCAGGATTCGTTCCGCGGCCCGGCCGTCCCACAACTCCGGCACGCGGCCGCGCTTCCCCCGGCCGGCCAGGACTTCGCGGACGCCGCGGACCAGCGCGGGCATGTCTCTGCCCAGCAGGGTGTTGGTGCCCTGCTCGATGGTGATGGGCCGCTCGGTCGAATCCCGAAGCGTAAAACACGGCACGCCGAGCGCCGTGGTCTCCTCCTGAATCCCGCCGGAGTCGGTGACCACCGCGGCCGCCTGGCTCTCCAGGCGCAGAAACTCCAGATACCCGAGCGGAGCAGTCTGCCTCAGCCCTGCGCCGCGCGCGTCCCACGATGCGCAGAAATGGCGCGACAGGCCGAACTGCTTCAGCCGTTCCGCCGTGCGTGGGTGCACAGGGAATAACACGGGCACCTCGCGGGATATTTCTGTCAGGGCTTCGATCAGCGGAGTCAAGTTTTCCGGGATGTCCACATTCGAGGGCCGGTGCAGTGTCACCAGCACATAGGGCCGCGCGGCGCCGCCCTCGGCCACCAGTTCGAAATCGCGCAACACCGGTGTGTTCGCCGCCGGCGGCAGAAACTGCCGCAGCGCGTCAATCATCACATTTCCCACCAGGTGGATGCGGTCCTCCGGCCGTCCCTCCCGGCGAAGGTTTTCGACTCCGCTCGGTTCGGTCACAAACAGCCATTGAGATAACTGGTCCGTCAAGATGCGGTTGATTTCTTCCGGCATGGTGCGGTCGTAGCTGCGCAGGCCGGCTTCCACGTGGGCCACCGGGAACTGGAGCTTTGCCGCCACCAGGGCCGCCGCCAGCGTGGAGTTCACATCGCCGACCACCAGAACCGCGTGCGGCTTCCACTCCGCCACCACCGGCTCGAGCCGTTGCAGAATGATCCCGGTCTGAACTCCATGCGGGGCCGAGCCTACCTCCAGGTTCACATCCGGGCGAGGGATGCCGAGCTGGTCGAAGAACAGCCGCGACATGGCCTGGTCGTAATGCTGTCCGGTATGCACCAGCAG
>DATIYQ010000115.1:0-7671 GCA_035517515.1 Binatia bacterium | reverse complement strand
TGACCATCCTGCTGGCGGTGCTGGTGGCTTACTTCCTGGACCCGCTGGTGGAATGGCTGGAGGGGCGCGGCCTGGCGCGCGGGCTGGGCGCGGCGCTGATGGTTCTGCTGATGTGCGGGGTGGGTGTGGCCATCCTCTCCGCGGTGTGGTACCGCGCGGAAGCCTTTGCCCAGGACTGGCCGAAGTACAGCGCGAAGTTGCGCGCCGGGCGGCAGGCGGTGGAGAGCCAGTTGCAATCCATCGAGGCGCACGTGCGGGAGATTACCCCGGAGGAAAAGGCCACGCGCGGGACGCTGCGCGTGGAGCAGGCCGAATCCACGCGCTCGCTGCTGCTGGAAAAACTGGGCTCGATCACCAACATCCTGGTGGCCGCGGCGTTCGTTCCCTTTCTGGTGTTCTTCATGCTGGCGGCAAAGCGGGACGTGTGGCACGCCACGCTGCAGCTTTTCCCGCCCGGGCAGCGCACGCGGGTGAAGCGCGCGCTGGAAGAGGTGGGGCGGGTGCTGCGCGGCTACGTGATGGGCAATGTGCTGGTGATGCTGATCCTGGCGGTGGCCAGCACGATTTTCTTCGTCATCAAGGGACTCGACTACCCCTGGCTGGCGGGAATGATCTGCGGTTTCCTGAACCTGGTGCCCTATTTCGGCACGGTGCTCTCCGCCATCCCGCCCATCATCCTGGGGATGACCAAGTGGAACTCGGCGCTGGATTATTTTGAGGTGCTGGCGGTGATGTTCGGCTTCCACTTTATCGGCTTGAACGTGCTGTACCCGAAAATCATCGGCCGCAAGGTGCAACTGAATGCACTGGCGGTCACCCTGGCGCTGCTCTTCTGGGGCTGGCTGTGGGGAGGAATGGGCCTGCTGCTGGGAATTCCGGTGACCGCGAGCCTCAAGGTGATTTGCGATCACATCGAGGGCTGGGAGCCGGTGGGGCGCTGGCTGGGGACGTGAACTCAACGGAGCGTGGGGCGCCACGCTCCATCACACCACGCTGATCAGGAATTGCGCCACCCACACGATTATGCAGTGCGCACAGGCTGAAAGCCTGTGCTACTGCTGCTGCTTCAGGGCGCGCACGGCGGCGGCGAGGTCTGAGGAATCCTGGAAGAGGCGGATGGCGGCGATGCCGGCGGCTCCGGCAGCCACGCAACCGGCGGCGTTTTGCAGGGTGGTGCCACCGATGGCCAGGACGGGAATGCGCACCTGGCGGCAGACCGCGGCGAGCGATTCCAGGCCCTGCGGCGGACCGAATTGGAGTTTCGAGGGCGTGGCAAACACGGGGCCGAAGAAGATGTAGTCTGCGCCGGCGCGTTGGGCTTCCAACGATTCATCCAGGGAATGGCAGGAGCGACCCACCAGGAAACCTCGCGGAAACTCGCGGCCAAGAGCAACCCCGGCGGAGGGCGCAGCGAGCAGCGCCCCTACGGAGCCGCTCGGGTGAACGCCACCAGAGGGCGCAGCCCTTGCTTCGTCAGGATCTACGACAAGCAGCGCCCCTGCGGAGTTTGCGGATGGGGGCCGCAGGCGGGTGACTTCGGAGACCGGGACGGATTCGCCGCCCAGGTGGACGCCCGCGGCGCCTGCGGCCAGGGCCACGTCCAGACGGTCGTTGATGAGCAGTTTGTTTTCCGCGCGGGCGTTGGCGGCCACGGCCAAATCCAGAAGAGTTTTGCCGGAGAGATCTTTTTCGCGGAGCTGGACGAAATCCACTCCTGCCTGCACCGCGTTCGCGATGGTATCCAGCAGGCGCGCGGCCCAGCCGAGAGTGGTGGCCGCGGTGCAGCGCGACGGCGGAGGGAGCGCCCGGCGGTTCGTGACGTAGCAGAGCAGCGGGCCGGATTGGCTAGGCCACGGCATCCGCGTCGCCACCGCCGATCAGAATGGTGCCGGCCAGAATCACGTCCAGCAGGCCGAGGCCGGACACGGCGCCGCGCAGAAACGGGCTGAGGGCGTAAGGGAGAATCTCCGGAAAGCGCTGGACGAAGAAATTGCGGTCCCAGTAAGGAGACCAGGGCAGGAACACCAGGAGCACGCCCAACTCCAGACAAATCAGGCCGAGCAGGATGCGCAAGATACGGGGCATGGTGGGCTTCGGGCCGGGCGGAATCAGCGTTCCCGCTTTGCCGGGGCCTTGCGGGAAAGATCGGAGATGCGGCTGGCCACGTCCCGGTAATCAATGTTCATGGCGTAAACCTGCTTGAAGCTGTCCAAGGCCGCCGCGGTGTCGCCGGCGGCTTGCTGGGAGACTCCCATGTCGTAGGTCAGCGCGAGCACAGACTCCTGATCCAAGCCGGGCATGGTCAGGGCTTTTTTGTACCACAGCGCGGAAATCTTCGGCTCGTTGCGGCCCATGAAGCACAGCCCCAGCAAGGTGTAGCACTGCATGGCATAGCGGAAGGTCTTTCCGGCCTGCACCATCTTGGCCACTTTCTGGAATTCGCTGATGGCTTCTTCGATCAAATCCATTTCGCGGTAGGCGATGCCCAGGTTGTAGTGCGTCTCCACGTCCTCATCCTCTTCGAGCTCACCCAGCTCCGCGCGGAACTCGTCGAAGACTTCCTTGAGCTCGTTGTGGCTCTTGCCCTGGGCGGCAATCATGTCCGCGGAAGAGACGGGGATTTCGAGCTCCGCCGGGGCGTCCGCGGCCGGAGGGGCCAGCGGCTCAAGGCCAAAATCCAGATCTTCGAGAGCGCCGGCCAAATCCGCCAGGGCGCCACCGCCGCGCGGGGGCTGCGGGGCCGCGGCCACAGGTTCGGGGGTCAGTTCCAGCTCTCCGCCCTTGGGCTCAGCGGAATGCGGGGCGGGCGGGGCGGCGGCAGCCGGTTCGAGCTCCAGGACGGGTTGGGCATCAGCGGGAGCAGGTTCCGGTTCGAGCTGCAGTTCCATCTCCGCGCCGCCGGCTGCGGCGGGCGCAGGTTCTGCATGTAGCTCCGGCGCCGGAGCGGTGGGCGGCTGCGAAGGCGCGGCCTCTTCTGCCACCGGTTCCGGCTCGATCTCGACCTCGAACTCCTGCGGGGCAGGCGGCTCGGGCGGGACTAACGGCCCGGTGTGGAGGCGCGGAGCTTCCGGCGGCGGCGCAGCGGGTTCGGCCGCGGCGGAGGGAGCCTCGGGAGGGGCAGCGCTGGACATGGCGGCCCAATCGTCGGAGAGATCCACCTCCTGTACCTGTCCGGTCTCGGCGGGTGCGGGAGGAATATCAACAACCGGGATTTCGAATTCTGGGGTGGATTCTTCTGCGCCGGCGGCGGCTCCGGCCTCGCCCGCTTTGCCCGCGGCTTTTGCGTAGCGGCGGTGCAGGTCTGCGAAGCGCTCCGCACGCGGAGTTTCGCCCTTCTGGCGGTAAATGGTTTCCAATTGCCTGGCCAGGTCCGCGGTGCGGGCTTCGTTGCCGGCACCCAGGCAAAGGTCCAGCAGTTTTTCCAAGGCCAAGGGATTGCCAGGGGCGCGCTTCAGAACCGTTTCCAGAAGATCCACGGCCTTCTGCGTGAGGTTGTAGCTGGAGAAGAGGTCCACATCGGTGAGGGCCTGCTGGACGTAACGGCCCAGCTCGTCCTGCGGGCCGGCGGCATCCATCTTCGCCGGCTCAGAGGTCTTGGGAGCCAGGGTGACGTCTTGCTCCTGGACCGGCGAGGCGGCGGCCATGGCTTCGCTGGGGGCCGGGCGCACGGGCAGGGCGTGGGCCTCGAGCGGCGGCATGCCGAGTTTTTCGCGCACCTGGCTGAGGCGGCTGCGATTGAAATCATTCTGCGGCTCGCGTTCGAGCAGCTCCTCGTAAGCGACACGGGCCTTTTCCAGCTCGCCGGCGGTGACCGCAGCGTCGCCCAAATGATCGAGGGCTTCGGTGAGCCGGAAGGAATCACCGGTCTTGCGGCAGAGGTCGATCAGCCACTCGCGCGGCTCGAGCTCCTTGGGATTGTGCTCGATGACTTTGGAGAGCATGGTGCCGAGGCGCTCGAAGTCCTGGGCCGCGTCCATGGGCGGGCGCAGGTCGCGGGCCAGCGCCAAGAGCATTTCGTGGTTGGTCTCGGCGAGCGAATCCACCAGGGGCATCACGGCGTCGTATTTATCCGGGGAGGCGGCGAGCAGCTTGTGGGCCAGCTCGACGGCCTGCTGCGGCCTTCCCGCCTTCATGTAGGCTTCAAAGAGGAGCAGGGTGCTCTGGCCGCCGTCTTTGACGTCCGGCAGGGACTCGAGGATTTTGGCGGCATCGCCGGGACGTCCCTTGGCGGCGAGGATGCGGGCCTTGACCAGGATGCCGCGCTGGTTTCCGTGGTCAATCTCCAGACCCTTTTCCACCAGGGTGAGCGCGCCATCCAGTTCATTGCGCTCGAAGGAACGGAACGCGGCCATCAGGTAGGCGCGCGCGGCCTCCCCCTTCTGGCCGATGGCCATGTACAGGTCCGCCAGGCGGGTCTGCACGCGGGTGTTGTCCGGCTCGATATCGAGGAGGCGGCGGAGCACCTCTGCGGCGCGCTCCGGCTGCTTGTTTTTGAGATGGGCTTCGGCCATCTGGATGTAGATGGGCCGGGCCTCGCTCATCACCCCTTGCTGCACGTAGAGGTCGGCGAGGCGCTCGAGAGGTTCAACCTGCTCCGGGGCGAGCTTGGCAATCTTCTTGTAGATGGCGATGGCTTTGCTGGTGAAGCCCTCTTCCAGAAACACCGCGGCCAGCTTTTCGAAATATTCGCTGGCCTGGGAGAGATCATTGGCGCGAACGAAGAGATCTCCCACGGTCATCAGGGTGATCTGGTCGTTGGGCTCGACAGTGAGGATGGCCTTGTATTCCGAGATGGCCTGCTGGATTTTCCCCTGGCCAAGTTGCTTCTGCGCAGCCTCGAGGTGCTTGGCTTTATTGAAGGCCATTCTTGAGTCTCTTTAGAACCGCCCGGTCAAGGGGCAAAGTCCGCGGCTGCAGGGTGCCCCTGCAGCGGCCTCCCGCCGCTGCGGGACGCGCCACTCGAGCCGGGCACCGCAGGCCGATCCCCTGCATGAAACGCCACGAAAACTGCCCTACGCTAGCACACGGTAAAAACACCCGTCAACGTGAGCGCCGCGGCCTGCTGCCAGGAAGCGGAGGCCGGAGACTTTTCGTTACAATAGAAGGGCGTCCGGCGGAAGGGCGGCGAGCCCGAACCATGCCTCGAAGCGCAACTCCAGATCGTCCGCAGCTCTTTGCCGGGCAGAAGTACATCAGCCTGGAATCGTTCCGCAAGAACGGCCAGGGCGTGGCCACGCCCGTCTGGTTCGCCGAAGAAGGCGAGATTCTGTACGTGTATTGCGAAGCGGCCTCCGGAAAGATCAAGCGCATCCGCAATCAACCGCGCGTGCGCGTGGCCCCCTGCGACGTGCGCGGGCGGTTGAAGGGAGAGTGGGTGGAGGCAACGGCGCGGATCCTGGAGGGGACGGAAGCGGCACGGGCCGACGCTTTGCTGGACGCGAAATACGGCTGGCAGAAGCGCCTGCTCGCTTTCTTCGCGTCCTTCCGCCCGCGCCCGCGCGCGTATCTGGCCATTCAAGTCTCCCCGCGTGGTTTAGAATAAAGAGACCGTGGAAAAAGCCTCAAAACGCGCGATGCACGCGGCGCAGCCGATCGAATGGACGCACAGCGGAGTGGTGGTGCTGGACCAGCGGCTGCTGCCGGACCGCGAGGTGCGCAACACCTACACGGACTATCAGCATCTGGCGCGGGCCATCCGGGAGATGGAAGTGCGCGGCGCGCCGGCGATCGGCGTGGCCGCGGCCATGGGCGTGGCGATCGGAGTGGAGCGCTCCGCCGCGCAGACCCTGGCCGAGTTGCGGGCGGAATTTGAAGTGATCTGCGAGGCGCTGGAGAAAACCCGTCCGACGGCCGTGGATCTTTTCTGGGCGCTTACGCGCATGCGCCAGTCCTTTGAAGCCGCCTGCGAGGCCGCGGGACGAGCGGGCGAGGGGCTGGAGGCCATCCGCCAGACGATGGTGGCGGAGGCGCGGCTGGTGCACCGGGAGAAGCGGGAACACGACGAGGCCATCGGAAGATTCGGCGCGCCGCTGATGCCGCAACGCGGGCGGGTGATGACGCAGTGCAACGCCGGGGCGCTGGCCACCGCGGGGATCGGAACCGCGCTGGGGGTGATCCGCGTGGCCGTATATGAAGGATGCGAACTGGAGGTGCTGGTGCCGGAAACCCGGCCGTACCTGCAGGGCGCGCGGCTGACGGCCTGGGAATTACAGCAGGCGGGCATCCCCCTGATACTGATCACCGACAATATGGTGGGCCACTGCCTGAAGACCCACGACGTGGGGGCCATAGTGGTGGGGGCAGACCGCATCGCGGCGAACGGGGACACCGCGAACAAAATCGGGACGTACTCGATGGCGGTGCTGGCGCGGGAGCACGATGTGCCGTTCTACGTGGCCGCGCCGATTTCCACGCTGGACCTCTCCATTCCCTCGGGCGAGGCGATTCCGATTGAAGAGCGCTCCGCGGAGGAAGTGACGCATTTTCGAGGCGTGCGGGTGGCGCCGGACGTGCCCGCGGCGCATTTTGCCTTTGACGTGACACCGGCACGGTTCATCACCGCCATCATCACCGAGCGCGGGGTGGCGCGGGCCCCCTACGAAGAATCGCTTCGAACACAGGCCGGAAAATAACGCCGCCGGGCGTTGCGGCAACGGGAGCTAGCGGGGCAGATGGCGCAGCGCGCCGGTGGCGAACCAGAACCCTCCGAACAGGAAACCGTTGTAGCCCAGATGCAGGAGATAGCTGGCGAGGACGGAACCCATCCGCGCGCGCGCGGCGGTGAGCACCATGCCGACGGCGATGAGCGTGGCGATTTGTCCCCACCCTCCCCAGAGTTGCGGCGCGTGAACCATGCCGAAGAGAATCCCGGTGATGCCGATTCCGGCAAGGACCCCGAATTTTCTGGCCAGGACGGGATACACGTAGCCGCGGAACACGGTTTCTTCCGCCAGCGGGGCAATCAGCAGTCCGTAGGCCATCAGGTAGAGGACGCTGCGGCGGTCTGAGAAAAGCGCCTGGATGGGGAGTTGCTTCTGGGTGGTGAAGAGCTCGGAGGCGGCGTCCGCAACAATCGCCAGGACGCTCCCGGCCAGGAGAAGGATCAACGCCAGCAGCGGGGCGGCAAGCGGCCCGAAGTGCAACTCCCGCCAACCCAGGGCGCGCCAGAACGCGTCCGCGGTCTTACGGCGGATGATGGCATAGAGATAGAGGAGGATGCAGAGAAACCAGAGGGTCTGCCGCAGGACGATGAAGCCGGTGTCGGTGGTGGAAAATTGCGCGATGCGCTCGACGGGGACTCCAAATTTCTCGATGGCGATGGTGGCCAGCAGGTTGGTGAGCAGGAGCAGCGTTCCCACCGAAAACAACGTGAACACCAAGAGGTCCACGCCGCCCCAGGGAGTGCGGAGGTCCGCGGGAAAAGCAGGCGGGGGCGGGAGCGCGGGGGGCGGAGCGGAGAGGGCCGTTTCGAAATGGTCGCGACCGTCGGATGAGGAAAGAGGCGGAGGCGCCCCCGGGCCGCTCATGGTGCTGCTTCCTCGACGCGGCGGTAGGCTTTCAGGACGTCCTGGAGCCCCAGCACGCCCTGGAGATTACCGTCGTCGGTGCGCCGCACCACGGGCAGCAGGGGACGGTCTTCGAGCAGGCGCAGCGCGGTTTCCAGCGGCTCAT
>DATIYQ010000114.1:0-13022 GCA_035517515.1 Binatia bacterium | reverse complement strand
GTGGTGGCGCGGTCCAGCCGGTAATAGTGGTACGTGGCATTAAAGTGCCACTTGGGTCCGAAGTCGTGATCCAAACGCACCACACCGAAATTGCTTGTTTGCGGCAGGCTGATCGTGCCCTTGTAACCACAATAGTTCAAGTTGTCCCCGTGGTTGGAGTTGCAATCATTCGGCAGCGGGGTATATGTGTTCCAGAGGTTCTGAACGACGGGGTTGATGCCGATGCCCTGCGGGTCGCACAGGCCGTTCGGGCTTGCCGGGCAGGGCGTGGGTGCGATGGTATTGCCCGTGGCCGGGTCAACGACCGGATTCGGGTTCAGGTTGATGGTCTGCCCGTTGATCTTGATCAAGCCCAAGCGCATGGAGGCGGTGGGATAGTTGCGCTCGAAGGTCTGGGAGAACGGATAGCGGAACCCTTCGTAGTTGCCGAACAGGTACCACTTGCCGCCCAGAAAGTCCTTCCAGATGATCGGGCCGCCCAGGCTGCCGCCAAACCGGCTGTAATGCGCGCTGGGTTGCGGAGTGTTGGTGCTGTTGTTGTCCCAGGTGTTGGCGCCACCGAAGTTGTTGTCGGTGTAATACTCATACGCCGAACCATGCACGGCGTTGGTTCCGCGCTTGGTCACCATCTGCACCTGGCTGCCCGCGCCCTGGTTGAAGTCCGCGGTCTGGTTGGAAACGCCCACCTTGAATTCCTCAATGCTCTCCACCGGGGTGGGGATCACGCCGGAAGAGGACGCGTTGTAACCGCCGCTGTGGTAGGTGCCGATTCCGCTGCCCGCGTCGGAAGCGAACGACGGGATATACGTATTGCTGTCACCGGACATATCGTCGGTGATGGCGCCGCCATCGAGCTGGAAGGTGTTTTGGTCGGCAACGGCTCCGGCGGTGTTCCCGGTGATGTTGGTGCCCGGCTGCAAGGTGGCAAATGTGGTGGCGTCGCGGCCCAGGTTGGGGAGTTGCAGAAGCTCGTTGTGCTGAACGGTATTGCCCACCGTGGAGTTCAGGGTCTGCAATTCCGCGCCCGCCGTGGCGGTCACTTCAATCACTTCCGAAGCCGCGCCGAGCTGCAGCACAGCATTCAGGGTGAGTTGGGTGGAGACGATCACGTTCTGCTTGCTGAACTTGGTCGCGCGGAAGCCGGTCTTGGTGATCGTGACATCGTATGTTCCCGGAGGAATGTTCACCACGGTGTAGCGGCCATCGGCGTTCGTGACCGTGGTCCGCGATTGATTCGTGGTGACGTCGGTGACCGATACCGAGGCGCCCGCAACCACGGCGCCTGACGGGTCGGTAACCAATCCCACGATCGTGCCGGAGTTCGAAGTCTGCGCGTAAAGCGCCACTGGACCCATCAGCACGAGACCCAACAGAGCTACAAATGCAACTGCCACCCGCTTACTTAGCATTCGACTACCTCCTGGTTGGCCCTTCAGGCCGTTGAAGCTCCACCGCAATGCCAGCAAATCCATTTCTGAGCACCCCAATCCAAAATCAGACACAACACCACGGACTGTTCGACTTGACCCAGTCCCGAATCTGGCCATAGGTATGCAAGTGCGCTACCAAAGGAAGATTCAGTGCTTAGTCATTTACTTTCAATCGCTTGGCAAAATTGTGAGACGCCTCGGACGCCCGCCGCTCTATGCCAACCCACATCGGCATCCCAAAATCCATAGGATCCGTTTCGTTCGAGCTGACTGAGAATCACCTTCTCGGGGACCGCCGCCTGAGCGCTGGGAGCACCACTTCGCCCGGGCGTCAGTCCTCGGAAGGGGACCCTCAGCCGGCGTTCTTGCCGCATTCGTTCCTCGCACGCCGGATCCGCCGTCACTACACCAGCTTCAAGGCCAATGGCCCCAGCGAGTTGGGCACGTCGATCGTCCTATTGCTTCCCTCTGTGGCGCCATCGCCGTCCTAGTCTTCGTGACCTGAGGTTGTGGATTGCAGAACCGGGGACCTCGGAGCGAGTCTTGGAGCCAGGATGAAAACTGGTTAGAATATCTGGGGATCAAGCGGTCCACCTCCGGCTGACCTCAGGCGCCCTGAGGTGGCCACCGTTCCGCTGTCTGGCCGTGGGCAGTTGGCGTTCACAGGACCCGCGCTCCGCGGCCGGAAACTTTCTGCGGGATTGACGCGTATCACCTAGGCGGGTCGGTGCGTCCCAAGGGGACGCGGACGGCGAGGGGACCTCGCTTCACTGGAATCCCCAGGATGGAATTGGAACCATGACGAAGACGTGGAAAAAAGTGCTGCTGGGCGTGGGTGCGCTGGCGGTGGTGGGCATTGGCTCCAGCATCTACCGCTACCAGACCACAAAGGATGTGACCACCATACAGACGGGCAAGGTGACCAGGGACGATCTCACCTCCCTGGTCACCGCTTCCGGTGAAATCAAGCCGCGCACCTATACGAACGTGCTGGGCGAAGGCTTTGGCAAAATCACCGATATCGTGGTCAAGGAAGGGGATCGCGTGAAGCGCGGAGACGTCCTGCTGAAGCTGGAAAGCGTCCAGCCGGGGGCGGATGTGGACGCGCAGCGCGCGGCCATTCAATCCGCGGAGGATGCGCTCAGCTCCGCGGAAGCCAACTTCCGATCCGCGGAGGCCACGGTGGCCCAGCGCAAGGCGACCTTCGAGGGGGCGGACCTGGATTGGCAGCGTGGGCAGGAGCTCTACAAGGCCGGCCTGATCCCGAAACAGGATTACGATACGCGCCGAGCCACCTTTGACGGCGCCAAGGCGGGACTGGTGGCCAGCCAGGCCCAAATGCAGCAGGCGCGCAGCGACCGGGAAAAGGCGCGGGCCACCATGGACCAGCAGAAGCACATGCTGACGCGCCTGGCGGACGTGCTGCGCAAAACCACCTACATCGCCCCGATTGACGGCATCGTTTCCTACATCGCCGTGCGGGTGGGAGAAAACGTGGTGCCGGGCATCCAGAATTCCAGCGGCAGCTATCTGATGACCATTTCCGACATGTCCGTGGTGACCGCGGAAGTGATGGCGGACGAGACGGACATCGTCAACGTGCATCCCGGGCAGGTGGCGGACGTGGTGATCGACGCCATCCCCGGGAAAATCTTCAAGGGCCGGGTCACCGAGATGGGTGACCAAGCCATCATTCGCTCCACCGGGCTGGCCACCACGCAGACCCAGGCCAGCAACCAGGAAGCCAAGGACTTCAAGGTGGTGGTGACCCTGGATGATCCTCCGCTCAACGTGCGCCCGGGCCTTTCCACCACCGCCAAAATCCAGACCGCGCAGGAAAAGGGAGTGCTGTCCATTCCCCTGCAATCGCTGGCGCTGCGCACGCGCAAGGACCTGGATGATGCTCAGAAAGAAGCGGAGAAAAAGAAGAGCGAGTCGGGCAGCGTGGTGCTGGCCGCCGCCAAGCCGGCCGCGCCGGGCGCGGATCCCAAGAAAGAAGAAATTCAGGGCGTGTTTGTGGTGCGCGGCGGCCGCGTGCAATTCGTACAGGTGGAAACGGGCATCGCCGGCATCACCAATATCCAGGTGAAATCCGGACTGAAAGAGGGCGACGAAATCGTAACCGGCAGCTACAAGGCGCTGCGCTCGCTCAAGCCCGGTGCCAAGGTGAAAGTGGACAATACCACCCCGCAGAAGGACGAGAAGAGCTAAGCGCGTCCGCACGCAAGAGGGAGAGAGACTGCATGGCCGTGGCTTCCGCCGCCGTGGGCAATTTGCGCCAGGACCTGATCGACCGCGGCACGGTGATTTTCACCGAGGCCCTGACCAAGACGTACCAGATGGGTACGGAGCAGGTGTACGCCCTCCGCGGGGTGGATTTGCAGATCCAGCGCGGGGAATATGTGGCCATCATGGGCCCTTCCGGCTCCGGCAAATCCACGCTGATGAACCTGATCGGGTGCCTGGATTCGCCTTCCTCGGGACATTACTGGCTGGCGGGACGGCTGGTCAGCTCGCTCGACGACGACGAGCTGGCCTACATCCGCAACAAGGAAATCGGCTTCGTCTTCCAGACCTTCAACCTGCTCGCCCGGGCCACTTCGCTGCACAACGTGGAGCTGCCCATGATTTACAACGGCACGCCATCGGAAGCCCGCCTGGAGCGCGCCAAGGAAGTTCTGCAACAAGTCGAGCTGGGCGACCGCATGATGCACAAGCCCAACGAGCTCTCCGGCGGCCAGCGGCAGCGGGTGGCGGTGGCCCGCGCGCTGGTGAACAAGCCCTCCATCCTGCTGGCCGATGAACCCACCGGCAACCTGGACTCCAAAACCGGCGAAGAAATCATGGCCTTGTTCCGGCGGCTGCACGAGCAGGGCAACACCATCATCCTGGTGACCCACGAGGCGGATATCGCCGCGAACGCGCACCGCACCATTCTGATCCGCGACGGGCGCATCCATTCCGACGAGCGCACCCGGTAGCCGCGCCCCGCTCGCGTCCGCAAAGGACGTCTGCCATTTCTCCGCCGCCTGCTATACTGCCAGGCGCGGTCCCACACGGGCGGAACCGCGGGACGCGCTTCCACTCCGATGGCTCACGAGCAGCTACCTCTCCCCGGCGTGGCCCGAGTGGCCAGCGCCCAAAATCCCAGCGGCGTCCTCCCCTCGCAGATCATCCGCGAATTGATTGCCAACGGCTCGATCGCCGCGCGCAGGGAATCAGCCGCGGAGATCAGCGAAGACCAGATCCAGCCGGCAAGCGTGGACCTGCGCCTGGGCGAAGTGGCCTGGCGGGTCCAGGCCAGCTTCCTGCCCGGAGAGAATTCCACGGTCGCCAGGAAGATCGCCGACCTGAAAATGGCGGAGCTGGACCTGACCAAATCGGCGGTGCTCGAATGCGGCTGCATCTACATCATTCCCCTGATCGAGGAGCTTTTTCTTCCCGAAAAGCTTTCCGCCAAGGCGAATCCGAAGAGCACCACCGGCCGCCTGGACATCTTTGCGCGGCTGATCACCGATTACGGCAAAAAGTTTGAGTGGGTGGCCCAGGGCTATAAGGGCCGGCTCTACGCGGAGGTGGTGCCCAACAGCTTCAGCGTGGTGGTGCGCACCGGGATGAAACTCAACCAGCTTCGCTTTGTGCGCGGCCGGCCGGGCTCGCCGCAGACCCGCCTGGAAGCGCTCGATGAAGAGTACACGCTGGTGTACTCCGACGAAGAGAATCCGCTGACGGCTCACATTGACAAGGGGTTGTGGATCAGCGTGAGCACGCAGTCGGAAAACCCGCGGGAAATCGTGGCCTACCGCGCCCGGCGCAATGCGCCGGTGATCGACCTGGGCAAGGTGAATGAATACGATCCGGCGGAGTTCTGGGATTTCATCTATCCGCCCAAGAACGGCAGCCTGATCCTGCACCCGGGAGACTTTTACATTCTCGGATCGAAGGAAAAATACCGTGTGCCGCCGGAGTCGGCGGCGGAAATGGTGCCGCTGGAGACTTCCATCGGGGAGTTCCGCATCCATTACGCCGGGTTTTTTGATCCCGGGTTCGGCTACGGCTTGAACGACATCAAGGGAACCAAAGCGGTGCTGGAAGTCCGCGCGCATGAAGTGCCCTTTGTGATCGAAGACGGGCAAATCGTGGGCCGGCTGAACTACATGGACCTGCTGGAGCCGCCCGACAAGGTGTACGGCGCGAAGATCGGCTCGTCTTACCAGGGACAAGCCCTGGCGCTGAGCAAGCAGTTCAAGAGCCCGGCGCGGCCCGCGCGGTAACACCGGCTTGGAGCCGGCGCGACCGGGCCAAGGCACCGGTGGCTGGTGCGATTCCGGCGGCAAAGGTAGGAGAACGGCCCATGCGCAACGACCCCTCCTGGCTGTTTCGTTCCGATGCGCCGCGCGCCGTCCTGCTGATCCGCATCCTGGTGGGCTGGGTGTTCTTTGAAGAGGGCATCCAGAAATTTCTGTTCCCGGAGCTGCTGGGCGCGGGACGCTTCGGCCGCATCGGCCTCCCCTGGCCGAACGTGATGGGGCCGGTGGTGGGCGCAGTGGAGATTTTCTTCGGCGCGCTGCTGCTGCTGGGCCTGTTTACGCGCTTGGCCACGCTGCCCCTGCTGGGCGTCATAACCACGGCCATCGCTTCGACAAAAATTCCCATCCTGCTGGGGCATCCCTACGGGCCGTTCCACCTGGCGCAGTTAAACCGCTACGGATTCTGGAGCATGGCCTCGGAAGCGCGCACGGATTTCTCCATGCTGCTGGGACTGCTGTTCCTGCTGGCGGTGGGCGCAGGACCCTGGTCGCTCGACGCCGTCTACTTCCGCCGCTGATTCCTGGCCGCCTGCAGCCTGGCCCTTCTCTCCCTTCTCCGATTCGTTCTCCGGTTTGTTCTCCGTGTCCTCCTTTCTCCGTGCCCTCCGTATTCAGTCGTTGCGATTCGCCGTGCTTCTTTCCTCTGTTCCTCTCTGCGTTCCTCTGCGTCTCTGCGGTAAACTTCTCCCTCCCATGGCCAACCCGAAAGTGCGAGGAATCGCCGCGTTCATCCGCATCGAGCGGGAGAGCTGGGAGCCGAAACTCGCGCGCACGCTCGAGAAGTTGGGCACGGCACGGAAGATGGTGGAGGCGCGCGGCTATCCGGTGGAATCGTTGCGCATCACCACCCAGCCGTTTCCCCAGTGGCTGGCCGGAGCAGGGGATGCGCAGGCCCTCGAACTGCTGCGGCGCATGGACGACCTGGCCGTGGCCACCCCCTTCGAATTGTCCATCGGCCCGGCGATGAGGCGCGACGACGACGATCCCGGGCCTGCGCGCCTGCTCGGGCACGCGCTCGAAACCGCGCGGCTGCTGCAAGCCAACCTGTTGATTGCAGATGGCCACGGGCCATTTCCGCGGGCCATGCGCGCCGCCGCGGAGCTGGTGCAGCACGCTGCCGGGCACAGCCCGCGCAGCCAGGGGCCGTTTAATTTCACAGCTTTGGCCTGCGCGCCGCCAAATGCGCCGTTCTTCCCTGGCTCCTGGCACGACGGACCAGGCGGAGAGTTCGCGTTGGGCCTGGAATCCGCGGGCATCGTGGCCGAAGTGTTGCGCGGCGCGGCCGGCGATGCGCCAGGTGCGCGGCAGGAACTGGCCAGCGCGCTCAGTGTGCACGCTTCCGCCATGGAAGCGGCCGGGGAAGAAATCGCGCGCGCCACCGGCTGGCGCTATCTGGGTTTTGATCCCACGCCCGCGCCGCTGCACGATGTATCGATCGGCGCGGCAATCGAGGGGTTCACCGGAACGCGCTTCGGCGCGCCGGGGACGCTGGCCGCGTGCGCCCTCGTCACTGGCGCGGTGCAGGCCGTGCCGGTGCGGCAGGTGGGCTATTCCGGGCTGATGCTCCCCGTGCTCGAAGATGCCCGGCTGGCGGAGCGCTGGAGCGAGGGACTGCTCTCGCTCGATGCCCTGCTGGCATATTCCGCGGTGTGCGCCACCGGGTTGGATACCATCCCGTTGCCGGGAGGCGTCACGCCGGAGCAGCTCGAACGCATTTACGGGGACGTGGCGGCGCTGGCCGTGCGCTGGGGCAAGCCCCTGGCGGCGCGGTTGATGCCCGTGGCCGGAAAGGGCCCCGGCGAGATGACGGAGTTCTCCGATCCCTTCCTCACCAACGCGCGCCTGCAGCCGCTTCCTCAGTAGAAGAAGTTTCTCTGTTGCGTTTCGCGCAAGAACGAACGCGGGCATGGCGGCCGGATCTTCACACCGGGGGAGATGCCGGGCGCGCACATCCGCCTCGTGACGGCAGTCACCGGCCGGTATGAGGCAGTTACGTACCGGCAGGCACTAACACACATGATCTTAGTCACTGACAAAGTGTTGCCCGAGGAGTAATCAGATACGCGTATCGGCTCCACGCAGGTCGTGCGTGGCAATTTAGGAGAGCGGGCGGTAGCCGGTCGGGCCCCGTTACCCTCCCCACCACCAATGAGGAAAGCGTCAAATCTGCAGGCCCGGCTCGCTCCCGCCCCTGGGAGGAGTCATGATGCAACCAAGAATCAGCAACAACAGAAAGTGGGCAGTGATGATCGCTGCCGGGGGAATCCTGGTGGCGTGCCTGGTACTAGCCCTGAGCCTGTTTGCGCCGGGCCTCCAGGCCAATGGCTCGTGGCAACCCCCGGTGTTTGACCGCGACTCCGTAGTGTATGGAAGGACGTACGGCGAGTGGTCCGCGGCCTGGTGGCAATGGGCCTTCTCCATTCCCGTGGACAAGCATCCGCTGTTCGACAACCCGGACTGCAGTGTGGGCCAGTCGGGCCCGGTGTGGTTCTTGGGTGGATCGTTTGTGTCCAATACAGCCGTGCGCAACTGCACCGTGCCAGCCGCAACAGCTCTCTATGTTCCCATTCTCAACGGTGAGGATTCGAGCCTGGAGGAGGCGCTCGGCAATGGCTGCTCCAAGCCGGCGGCAACAGGCGTCACCATCGCGGATCTCCGCCCATGTGCAGCGTCATATATCGCCGGGGCTATGGTGAGCTTCGATGTTGACGGCGTCCCGATCCACGATGTTGCCGGAAGGTTCCACGAACAGTCCATCGCCTTCGGCTTCACGCTGCCGGACAATAACTTTCTCGCGGCCGCCGATCAAAACCCGGCCTTTGTTAAGGGGACGTATTTCCCGGCCGTGGACGACGGTTACTACGTGATGGTCGCACCGCTGCCTCCTGGCCACCACACAGTTCACTTTCACGGGTCTGTTCCCAGTTCGGGATTTACGTTGGACGTCACCTACCACCTCACCGTTCAGCACTAGCTCACTACGAGCAACGGCAACCCACGGCGCGCGATGCGCGCCGTGGGTTTTTCAGTTTCGGACGGAGCGACCGGCCCACCCTCAGCACGCGGCAGATGCGTGGCGAACAACCCGCCAATGCAGAACCGCACAGGCAGGAACGGCACTGCTATTGGAGGTTTCGAGGATCGAGCGCGAGGGGCTCATCGAGCACCGCGTCCACGTTGGCGCCGGGATGCAGATGCACGTGCGAGCCGTTTGAGGCCATCACCGCGGCCATGCCGATTCCCGCGCCTACCAGCGAGCCGATCATCGTGCCCTTCTGGTTTTTGCCCACGGCGTAGCCCAGTTCGCCGCCGGCCAGTGCAAACATGCTGACCGCGGCGAGCTGCTCGGGAGTGAGCCCGGCCAGCATGGCCAGTCCATTCGCGCCCTGCGCCGGAGCCACGGCGGGCTTCGCGGCGCCCGGCGTGCCGACGGTTCCCACCACGCGGCCGGAAAGCGCCATGCGGTAATCATTGGGAAGAATAAGAGTGCGCAGGCGAACGGAAAGCCCGGCCCCGGCGCCGTTGAAGCCCGACCCGGCGGAATTGGTAATCACTCCCACCACCAGCGAGCGGGCGGGAATCACCACGCCGCCATCGGCGCGCAGCGCCGTGCGCGTGCGCATGTAAACCTTGGCGCCGTCATGCGCCTGCCCTTCCTGCGGCGCGCGAACCACGGTCATGGGAATGTGCGTGCCCGCAGGAATGCTGAAGAGGTCCGGAATGTCTCCCGGCACGTCGGTGTCCGCGGCCTCATCGGGGACTTGCGCGTAGCGGTCTTGGACGTCGGGCGATTGCGGCTGCGGGGCACGTGGGCGGGGCGTCTGCGCCCAGCCGGGGGAACTCATCAACAGGCCGACCAGAACCAACCATGCCGTTTTCTTCATATCGCGCCTCCCGAACTCACGGCAGCTACTGCCGCATGTTCCCACCCTAGCCACAGGGGAGCCGCCCGACAAGCGCCAAGCCGCGCCCTCGAAGGCGTGGCGTGCTTTGGCGCGCCCTGACGCAGGCACGAGGCTGAAATTGAAGCCACGCCGGGCGGCGGGTAGAATCGGGTGGCCGCGAGCGGTGGCGGCGCGCAAACCTCCGGACATGGTTCCCTCATCCCCAGCCCCTCCAGCTGCCCAGGAGGACCGGCTCGATTCCTGGAAAGAAATTGCCGCGTTCCTGAAGCGTGGGGTGCGCACGGTGCAGCGCTGGGAGCGCACGGAATCGCTGCCGGTGCGGCGGCATCAGCACGCCAAGCTGGGTTCCGTGTACGCCCTGAAAGCGGAAGTGGCGGCGTGGTGGGAATCGCGCGGGACGCCCCTGGAATCGCCGGCAACCGCATCCCGCGCGGCGACCGCACGCCCGCGCCCGGCCGGCGATACACGGCAACGGCTGCTGGTGCTGCCGTTTGAAAACCTGAGCGGCGACGCGCGCCAGGATTACCTTTCCGATGGCCTCACCGAGGAGATGATCACCGGGCTCGCGCGCCTCCAGCCCCAGCGCCTCGCGGTGATCGCGCGCAGCACGGCGCAAACCTACAAATCCGGCGTAAAGCGCGCGGACCGGATCGCCGCGGAATTGGACCTGGACTACCTTCTCGAGGGCAGCGTGCGCGCGGCCGGCGGGCGCATCCGCGTGACCGCGCAACTGGTGGACGCGCGGGAGCATACCCATCTGTGGGCCCAAAATTACGACCGCGATCTGCGCGACGTGCTGGAGGTTCAGGCAGACGTGGCCGCGGCCATCGCCCGCGAGGTGCGCCTGGCCATCGCCCCGCCGGAGCGCGCGGCACCGGGCGCGGGCCGCGCCATGGATGCGGAAACGTATCAGGCCTTCCTGATGGGGCGCTACCTGCTGAACCAGATGACTGCGGCGTCGCTGGCGCAGAGCCTGGAATGGTTTGCGCGCGCCGTGGCCGGGGACCCGCAGCACGCGCTCTCCCATGCGGGCATGGCGCAGGCCTACGGCCTGCTGGCCACCGTGCCGTTCGACGCCCTGCCGGCGCACGAGGCCATGCCCAAAGCCGCCGCGGCAGCGCGCAAGGCGCTGGAACTGGACCCGGCGCTGCCGGAGGCCCACGCGGCGCTCGGCCTGGTGCTGCATCACTACGAATGGAACTGGCCGGAGGCGGAACGTGCCTACCAGCGCGCGCTGGAATGGAATCCGGATTACACGGCGGCCCTGTTGCGCTACGCCTGGCTGTTGCTGGCGCTGGGGCGCGCGGATGAGGCCTTACAGCGCATCGCCCGCGCGCAGGAGATTGCCGAGGAGATTGATCCCCACCTGCTGGTGGTGGTGCGCGCTACGCGAGCCTCGGCGCTGTACTTCGGGCGAAAGTTCGATGCGGTGATCGCCGAGTGCCGCGAGGCGCTGAAGCTCGATGCGCGCTTCTACCTGCTGCACTACCTGCTGAGCCGCGCCCTGGCGCGGACGGGACGGCATGCCGCGGCGGTGGCGGCGCTGGCCCGGACCAGGTCCGCCTGGAAAGAAGTGCCGCTGGTGGCCGCCGGCGCGGGAGTGGCCTGCGCCATCGCGGGACGCCGGGCCGAAGCCTTGCGCATCCTGCGGCGGCTGGAGGAGCAGCGCAAACGGCGCAATATTCCGGCGACCTATATCGGCCTGGTGTATGCGGGACTGCGGGAATACGACCGCGCCTTCGAATGGTTGGAGCGCGCCTTTGAAGAGCGCGCGGATGGTCTTACCCTGCTCAACGCCGAGCCGCTGGGCGAGCGCTTCCGCGCCGATCCGCGGTTCCAATCTCTTGTCCGCCGCATCGGTCTGCCATGAGTCTGCACTGACCCGACTACGCAGAAGTGGTTGTATCCTGATCAACGATATGGGACGAGGAAGCGCCCCCCGAACAGAGCCCATTCGTATGTCGGGAATCTTTTTTGTCCTCAGGTTCCTCGTTGCAGGGGCGGTCGTGCCGCTGGTCCTTTGCTCCCTGGCATTCATCTTCACTTCTGCGGGCCTGAATCAGGTGCCGAGTCCGAACGGAGTCCTGACAGAAATCGTGACAACCGTCATGTGGGTTGTTTGGCCCACGGCATATTTCATGATCGACGCGGAGCACCTAGACGTATTTCTTTTCGTGCTGCCGATCGCCGCGCTCATCAACGGCGTGTGGTACAGCGTGATTGGTCTTCTGATTTGGTGGATTCGGCGGCTCGTGCAGCGCGTGAAGGCTTGATCGATCCCGCAGTCGAGATCCCCTCTAGGCAGGAAGTTGCTTCGGCGGAAGCAGATCCCAAACGCGCCAGAACTCCTGCATCTCGGGCGGCGTGGCCAGGGAGACGCGCACGTAATCCGTGAGCGGGGGGAAGGGGCGGCCGATGAGCACGTTGTTCTGCTTGAAGTGGGCGATCACGTCCACGGCCGGGCGGCCGCTCTGCACCATGATGAAATTTGCTTCCGAGGGAATGAACGCCAGATTGCGCGCTTTGGCCTGCTTGTAAAATTCCTGGCGGTCGCCGGCATTGCGCACGGCGCCGGTGCGCACCGCGTCTGTATCGTTCCACGCGGCCAGCGCGGCCCGGGCGGTGAGCACGGTAACGGCAAAACCCATGCGCTGGGCGGCGATCTGGCGCGCCGTCTCCACCGTGGCGATGGCATAGCCGATGCGGATGCCGGCCAGGCCGTAAATCTTCGAGAACGTGCGGGTGACGATCACGCGGTCATCGTCCACCGGGCGGTCAATGAATGAAGTGTAGGCGGGTTGATTCACCACAAAATGGTGGTAGGCCTCGTCCATGAGCACTTTGAACGTGGAGGGCAGCTTGCGCAGGAACGCTTCCAGGTCCGCCCGCGGCGTGAGCGTGCCAGTGGGATTATTCGGATTGCAGATGTACACCAGGCCCTGGGCGCCGGCGGCGCGGTCGAGCATGCCGTCCAGATCGTGCGCGTAAGCGCTGGTCAGGGGAATCGCGGCAATCTCCGCGCCTTCTTCCTGGGCGTGATGGGCGATGGATTCAAAGGTGGGATTGGCATAGAGAAGAAACTTCCCGGGCCCCAGATACGCCGCCGCGGCCATGCGCAGGTTTTCTCCGGAACCGCAGCCCAACACCACCTGCTCGGGCTTCACCCCGTGACGCGCGGCGATGGCCCCGACCAGCGCCTCGTATTCGCCCTTCGGATACCGGTTGGCGGAGTCCAGGTTGGCGCGGATGGCGTCCATGGCCTGCGCCGAGGGTCCGTAGGCGTTTTCGTTGGAGTCCATGCGAATCGGCCCGCCGGGTACGGAGGCGCGCGGCGCGGGCCACACGCCCGCCCAGGCGGTCTCGCGGAGCACGGGCAG
>DATIYQ010000113.1:0-27580 GCA_035517515.1 Binatia bacterium | reverse complement strand
GCATGCGCCCCGGCGGGCATGGGGAACGACTTCTGAATGGTTTCCTGCTCTTTCACCGCGAAGCTCCGGTCGTGATCCGGCGGAAGAGCCGCGGCGCTCGCGCGGGCCGGCCGCAGCGAAAGGAACAGCAGTGGCGCGGCGGCCAATGCCAGGAGCGGAAGCAGGGAAGATCGACGCATGGCTACACCTCACTGAATTTTGTTGATGGCCCACTCCGCGCGCTCGCGCACCACTGGGTTCAGGTCCGGCGTGCGCTGGAGATCGCGCAGGCGCTGCGCCAGGTCCGGGTCGCGCCATTCCAGAAGCTGGTCGATCAGCGCAACCTGGACGAGCGGCGACTGCTGGTTTTGCAGGGCGTCGGTAACTCCCCTGCGAACCTGCGGCTGTCCGGAATGCCGGCTGAGGGCATCGAGCGCCGCCAGCCGCACGTCCACGTTGGAGTCGTGGCGCAGGGTGTGCAGCAGCGCCGCCAGGACCTGGGGATCCAACTGGGCCTCCCGTTGGCTGTAGCTCACGCCCTGCAGCCGCTCGCTGGCGGATTGCTGCTGCAACATGGAAAGCACCACGAGCTGGCGCATGCTGCTGAGTTCCGAGCGCATCACCGCCAGATCTTCGGAATGGGATGTGGTGCGGCTCATCCCGTTGCCCGCGAAGAATCCGATGGCCAGGAGCGCGATGCTCCAGGCCAGCGCGGCCGCCGGCGTGCGCAGCCAATCGAAGACTTTCCGGCGCGGCGCCTTTTCTCCTGCCGTGGAGGCAGGGAACTCCGGCTGCGCCCGGCCCGCCTGGTACGCCTGCAGCACGGCGTCAAAACGCGCGCGGGAATCAGCGACGGCTTCCGGGGCGGGCAGCAGCGCGAGCTTCTGCCAAACGTCCACGTCGTCCCGGCACTCCGCGCAACGCTCGAGGTGCTGTTCCACCATCTCCGCGCGCTCGCGCTCCAGCCCGCCGCGCAAAAAGTCCGGCAGGAGCTCCGCGATCTTTTCGCAATTCATTGCCCAGCCCTCCGCAAAGAGATATCCGGACCGGCCGGACCGCAGCCCGAAGCGGGCATGCCCTGTTCGAGCATGCGGAACGCTTTGCGCAAATCCTGCAAGGCGCGGTGAATGCGGGTCTTGACGGTGTTGAGTTCGCAGCCGAGCAGTCCCGCAATTTCCCCGTACTTCAGTTCCTGAAAGCGCGCCAGAATCAGGATCTCGCGTTTCTCTTCCGGCAATTGCAGCAGCGCGCGGTGCAGCAAATTGGCTTCTTGCGCCTGCTGCGCCGCATCCGGAGGCGCCACGGGGGGCACCATTTCCGCCTGAAAGGCCACTTGGCGCGGGTTCTTGCGGTAGTGATCCATGCGCGCGTTGCGGGCGATCTGATAAATCCACGGGCGAAAGGGAGTGCCGGGCTGGTAGCTCTGCCGATAACGCAGGATCCGCAGGAAGACTTCCTGCACCAGGTCCTCGCTCACACCCCGGTCTCCCATCAACCTCGCATAGAAGTTGAAGAGCGGGGCGTGATAGCGGTCAAACAACACCCCGAGCGTCTCGCTGTCGCCGTTGCGCACCTGGAGCATCAATTCCTCGTCGGCAACCAGATTCATTCCTGGGTCGTTTCCTGCGCCGGCCTGAAAGCGCCTTTGCATCAGTGAATACCACCCGTTTGGGGAAAGGTTCCAGCCCGTCTCTCGATTCCAGTATCAGGCCAATATGGGGATTGGCAACTCCGGGAGATGGTGGCGGCGGCAGGTTTTCAATCGGCTGCCATGCCGTTGTGCTTGCTGGCTATTTGGCGGGAAGAGCTTCCGGGATCTTAGTGGCTTGCCAGGCGACCACCTGCCAGCGCCCGTTGCGGCGCAAGAAAGTTCCCGTATTGCGGTAATTCCCAGTCTCTACTTTGCCGTCCGGGCCCTCTGTTCGCCCCACCAGGCGAAAGGCGACGATGGCGCAATCTCCGTAATCATGCACGGTGACGTCTTCCGCGGAGTAGGTGGTCTTCAGATCCGGCGTGGGACGCATGCCGGCGACGCTCTTCAGGATTTCGGCTTTGGTGGTGACCACGCCCGCAGAGCGCGTGTAAATCACATCATCGGCGAAAAAGCTCTCGAAGCCTGCCAGATTGCCTTGCGCGGCATCCACCAGAAATTGCCGCAGCATCGCGGTGAGCTTCTCGGCGGTGGATTGCTCGCTCTGGCCCTGGGGAGCCGCCAGGCTGGGCGCAGGAAAGCACAGCAGCAGGAGCAGAACAGTCACCGCCAGCGTTTTCAGTCTTTTTGCCATCGCAGATTCCTCCCCGGCAGAGATCGTCCGAATGCGCGCTCACTTTTTCTGGAGTTCGTATTGCGCCGCTCCCACCAGCTCCCGGAAGAGCGAGGCTGCAAACGAATCACCTTCCATGCGCTCCGGGTGCCATTGCACGCCGAGAATCCAGCCCGCGGCGGGCAAGCCGGGTCCACCCGTCCACTCCACTCCTTCAATCACGCCATCGGGTGCGTGCGCCGTCACGCGCAGCCCGCTGCCGGCGCGGCGGATGGACTGGTGGTGCGAGCTGTTGATCCGGGCGCCGGTCGCGCCCGCCAATGCAGCTAGCCGCGTTCCGGTTTCCAGGAGCACGGCGTGTTCCGGGTCGCGCGTTTCGCCGTCGGCCTTTTCGTGTTGCAGGTGTTCAGGCAACTCGCTGGGAATATCCTGAATCAGGCTGCCTCCACGATAGATATTCAGCAGTTGATTGCCGTAGCAGATGGCCAGCACCGGCTTGCCCGTCGCAAACGCGTGATCGAGCAGGGCATAGTCGGTGCGCTCGCGCGCCGCATCGGGAGCCGCGGTTTCCGGATGGCGCGCCGCGCTGTAGAGTGCCGGGTCCACGTCTGCGGGGCTGCCGGGGAGCACAAAGCCGTCCAACCCTGCGCACAGATCCGCGAGCTGCGCCGCCGGAGTTTCCAGCGAAATGGGCACCGGCTCTGCACCCGCGTTACGAAGTGCGCGGTAGTAAAACTCAATTTTCGCGCTCTTCGCTGCGCCGGCTTTTTCCTCTTCCAGCGTGCGGTAAGGCACGCCGATGCGCACAGCTTCTTTGCTCACAGAATCCTCTGGGACGTCATCGTAGCACCCTGCATTTTCGCAGGCCAACCTGGCCGGCGCGATCGACGCGGCCGCCGGCTAGTTTTTTCTGGCCGCTTCGCGCGGGTCGCCCTGCTCCAGCACCGCTTTGGACTGCGCCGCGCGGAAGCGCTCGAGCGCCTGGCGGATGGGCGCATGCTGGTTGGCCAGGATGGCCGCGGCAAATAGCGCGGCGTTGATGGCTCCCGGCTTTCCGATGGCCAGCGTGGCCACGGGAATGCCCGCGGGCATCTGCACCATGGAAAGCAGGGAGTCGAGGCCCTTCAGGGATTTCGATTCCATGGGCACGCCGAGCACGGGCAGGCGGGTTTTTGCGGCAATCACCCCGGCCAGATGCGCCGCGCCGCCGGCCGCGGCGATAATCACTTCCAGGCCGCGCTCTTCTGCGGTGGCCGCGTATTCCAGCGTTTGGTCCGGGGTGCGGTGCGCGGAGAGCACCCGCACGTCGTGGGGCACGCCGAGTTCGTCCAGCGTCTTCGAGGCGTGCTCCATGGTTTCCCAGTCGGATTTCGATCCCATCAGGATGCCCACCAGGGGCTTGGCATGTTGCGTCATGGGCGAAAGTTTACCGTAACCCCGGCGGGGAACGAAAAAGATAGCGCAGAGGCCGCCGGGGAACGCCAAGAGAAAAAGAGATCTGGACGGTTAGCCTCGTTTCCTGCCATGGGACTTGCCGCGATGAACCGCCCGTTTGCGGCCCTTCGATTTCTTTCCCCAACCCATGCGCTCGCGCAGGCCGGTGATGTGCCCGGCGTGATGCGCGCCGTGCCAGGCATACAGGGCCACCAATTTGTCCACGGAGAGCGGCGCATCGTGCTCGGGATGAATCATCAGCCGGGAGAAGTCCTCCGGAGAAAGTGCGCGCAACAGCGCCACCCAGCGCTGGTGGAGCGCTTCGAGCAGCGCCAGAGAGATTTCGATGGGCGTGTCTTCGGAGTCTGCCAGCGCGGCCCAACGCTCCTGGTCGTAGGGTTTGATGGCAGGTTGATCCTCGGTGAGCGCCAGCTTGCAGCGAATGTAAGCGTTCAAATGGCTGTCCGGGACGTGATGCACCACCTGGCGGACGGTCCAGCCGCCGGGACGGTAAGGCGTGTCGAGCTGCTTGGGAGTGAGTCCGGCCACCGCAGCGCGGAAAATTGCCGGAGCAGCAGCGATCTGCGCGATCAGCCGTTTGCGTTCCGCGGGAGTCAGGGAGCCGCTAAATTCAAATTTTCCGATGGGATACTGAAGGTCCGGCATTTGGGGGTTCCTCCCTGGCTGCACTCAGAATTTTACACGCGTGGGCGATGCAAGCCGAACAACGAAAGGCCGGAAGCAAGACTGGTGAAAGGCATGCCCACGCGTCCTGCCTTCACCGAATCCTGACGGGGCAGGCGCGGCCCGCGTGATTCATGAAAGTCCGCCCCCGACAGCCAGCGTTTCGCCGGTAATCCAGGCAGCATCCGGGGAGGCGAAGAAAACGGCGACGGGAGCGATATCCTCAGGCCGGCCAACGCGGCCCAAGGGAGTTCGAGCCAAGAGTTGGCTCCTGAATTCGCTTTCGGGCATGCCCGCGGCGCGGTAGCCCTCCGTCTCCACCATCCCCGGATTGATGGCATTCACTCGGATATGGCGTGGGCCGAGTTCTTTGGCCAGCGACTTAGTGACGGCATCCACGGCAGCCTTGGTGGCGCTATAGACAGAGGAATTGGGAGCGGTGATGGTGCTGGCGATGGAGCTGATGTTGATGATGCTGCCGCCCTCCGGCCCGAACAGTTTTGCCGCTTCGCGGGAGGCGAGGAGCAAGCCCAGCACGTTGAGGTCGAAATGCTTGTGAAAATGTCCTTCGGTAACCGCCTCGACCGGAAGGAACTCGTAGATCCCCGCATTGTTGACCAGGACATCCAGCCTGCCGAAGGCCTTCTTCGTTTCGGCAAACAGGCGGCGGATTTCCGGCTCCTTCGACAGATCCGCCTGCACGGCGATGGCCTTGCCGCCCAGGCCGGTGATCTCCGCGACCACACGGTCTGCGCCCTCTTGGCTCGCGGAATAATTGACCACGACCGCCGCGCCTTCCGCGGCCAGGGACTTGGCGATGGCGGCTCCTATGCCCTTCGACGCACCTGTGACGATTGCGACCTTCCCTTCGAGTTTTTTCGACACCAGAGGTCTCCCTTGCGGAAAGTCGGGCTGCACTTTACTGATGATTGGGGCGCAAGCGGAGTTACATCATTTCTCCGCGGCACGAACCGCCGGAGCGCGATCTACTGTGCGCCGGCCGCGCGGCGGCGGCGGCCGCTCAACAAATACACGGTGGCACGAGGTTCGAGCAGCGGGTCGTTCGACGGGTCGATGCCGTCGGTTCTCGGGATGGGATCGAAAATGATCTGGCGCTGCTCGTCGGCGTCGTTCGCGACCCGCTGCGTCACGGTCACCGTGCCGAAGGGGATTTGAGGGCGGTCGCTCGGCCAGGAGATGGTGGCATCGTCAACAACATCGCCGGCAGCAGCCGCCTGAACGCGGATGTGGAATTTGACCGGGCCGGCGGCGACCCGCGCGGCAATCTCGTCGAACAGGAAATTGGGGCCCTTGGCGGCCGCGGCCGCAGCGTCCAGCGGATCGTTTCCAGCCTCCGGCAGGATGCGGTACCGCCCGAATCGGCTCGCGCCTTCCCGGTTCGTAAATTTCAGCGCGTTCACGGAGTAGAACGACTCCCTGGCGAAGCTCGAGGGGATCGGCTTGGGAGTCTGGATAAACTGCAGCGCCTTCGGATGCGCGGCCAGAAATGACTCGATGGGCGTTGGTTTGGGCGCGGCCGGGCCGCTCGATTGCAGCGCTTGCAGCAACGCAAGAAATTCTTCCGCCGTCCTCACCGGAAACCCGTCGATCGAGTGGCCGATGATATCGGTGTGCGCGCGCTCGGAGAGATGGAACCGGATGGCGATTCCGCGAGGACTTGCGTGCTCGGCATCGTTGTCTGCAACGGAGGGAATGCCGGCGAAATCCGAAAAGCGCACGGTGATTGGCGTGGATGCCTGCTGCGCGTGGAGCGCGCGGGTCAGAGAGGAGGCTTCGCGTGACGGCGCAAATACGCCTGAAAACATAATTCCCTTCGCGTGTGCGGGACGATAGCCGGGGTGCAGGCCATTCACGTTGTCGAACGCCTGAACCAAGTCTTTGCCGAGTGCGAGCGCCCTGGGGTCCGTGGGCAGCGGCATGGGTTGTGCCCTCCTATGGACACTACAGATGACCGGCGAATAACTTGGGTTACATGACTTTCGCTGACGCGGGCAATGTTGCTGCTCCGCCCCTCCAGGCAGGAATTCAATTTACATCCAGGAGTTTATTTCAAAGGCGCACGGCGGCTGGGTTCCTAAGGAAGAGGATGGTTCCGCCTGGCGAATATCAGGGCAGGGCAGATGGAGCGGTGGCGGGATTGGCTGCGAGTGTCGCGGCAGACTGGGCATCCAGGTCGTGCGCAATCGTTGCCAAAACCTGCGCGGCCAGCCCTTCCGATGCCGCGCTGCCCGTGCCCGCGGTGGGCATGGGCGCGTGCAAACGCATCTCCACCGCCCCGGGGCGGATGTGCCAGGAGTGCATGGGCAGCAGCACGTGTGTTCCGTGGATGGACACCGGAACCACCGGCGCTTCCGCTTTGATGGCCAGCAGGAATGCGCCCGTTTTGAATTCACGTAACTGCCCATCGGGCGAACGCCCACCCTCCGGGAACACAAACACCGCCGTGCCTCGGCGCACATGGGAAGCGGCGGCGAGCAGAGTGCGCGCGGCTCGCGCCGGATTCTTCCGCTCCACGGGCATGTGCCCGGAGCGGCGCAGGTGCCACCCCAGAAACGGAAAATGGAATAGCGAGGCTTTGGCCATGATGCGGAACTCCGCGGGCAGATAGGCGAACACCACGGGAATATCCAGGTAGCTCTGGTGATTGGCGGTAAAGACGCAGGGGCGCCCCGGTTCGAGCAGTTCGGCTCCGCGCACGCGGACGCGGATGCCGCAGACCGCCAGCAGGCAGCGCGACCACCAGCGTGCGCAACTGTGCTGCAGCCGGCCGCTCCCATCCACGACGGCCGCAAGGGCAGAAAGCGTTCCCCAGAAAATCGTCAGCAGATAGATCAGCGGAATCGTAAACAGGAGTGAGCGCACGTAACCCAGCGCGTCGGCAGCGGCGCGCACCTCAGTGCCTCCGCTCCTGCCAGTTGCTGTCTTCCGCGGGCGCGGAGCCTGGCCGCGGCGGGCGCGAGCGCCACCAGCGGCGCAGATCGCCCACCAGGTAGAGCGAGCCGGTGACGAAGACGGCGTCTTCCGGACGGGCTCGCTCAAGCGCGCGCTCGAAAGCCAGCTCCGGCTCGGCAATCACCTCCACCCCGCCGCAGGGCGGCGCCGCATGGTGCGCGGTCAGGTCCGCGAGCGCCGGGGGCGAGATGGCGCGCGCGGTTCGCGCCGCCGTCAGGATGACTGACGCGGCGTGAGGGAAAAGGAGGCCGGCGACCTCGTCCACGGCTTTGTCACGCACCGCTCCGAACACCAGATGGATGGGGCGCCCGGAAAAATACTTTTTCCAGAAATCCGCCAGCTCGCGCGCCCCCGCCGGATTGTGCGTGCCGTCCAGATAGACGTCGGGGTTACGGGCCACGCGCTCCAGGCGTCCCGGCCACCGCACCGCGGCCAAGCCGCTGGCGATCGCGTCGTCCACCACCGGGAAGCGCCGCACGCCGAGCGCGCGCGCCGCGGCGATGGCGGTGAGCGCATTGCGAAGCTGGAAGCGTCCCGGGAGCGGGAGCTGGAAATCGAGTTGCCAGCCATCGCGCAGGGAAACGGCGCGGGCGCGGGACCCCTCCACGGTCTCTTCCACCCCCTCGAGGCGGTAATGCACGCCCGCGTCGGTGAATTCTTCCGCCGGCACGCCCAGTTCCGCGGCCCGGGAACGGACCAGCGCCGCCGCTTCCCCCCGGCCGGTGGCGCAAACCACGGCGGCGCCGGCTTTGAGAATCCCGGCTTTCTCGCGGGCGATTTGTTCGATGGAGTGACCCAGGTATTCTTCGTGATCGAAATCAATCTGGGTAATGATGGCGACTTCCGGTTGCACCACGTTGGTGGCGTCCAGGCGGCCGCCCAGGCCGGTTTCGTAAATAGAAAACTCGACGCGCGAGCGGACAAAATGCGCGAACGCCATGGCCGTGAGGCACTCGAAAAACGTGGGGTGCGCGGCCAGTTCTCCAGAGGCCAGCAACTGCTCGATCAGCGCCTGGACCGTGGTGGCCGCAGAGGCGAAATCGTGATCGTAGATCTCCAGGCCATTCACACGGATGCGCTCGTTGATGCGCTCAAGATGTGGAGAAGTGTACAGGCCGGTACGGGCCCCGGAGGCGTAGAGAATGGACTCCAGAATTGCGGCCGTCGACCCTTTGCCGTTTGTCCCGGCGATGTGCACGCAAGGGATTTTGCGGTGCGGCGAGCCCATGCGCTCTGCCAGTCGGGTGATGTTCTCCAGGTCGAATTTCTGGACGCGGGCCTGGCGCGGCGCGGCCAGTTCTCTGCCCAGCGCCAGCAGGTAGTGCACTGCTTCGTCGTAGGTCATCCGTTCACACGCCTGCGCAACCGGCGCGGCCCAACCATTATGCGGCATGCAATCCCTTCCGGAAGCGCTCTCGTTTCCGGAAGGGAAACTCCTGGGGGACGAGAACCCGAACCCGCCGCGAACCGGAAGTCAGGTTTGAATCTGCTCGCCCGGAAGGCGCATGTAGGTGAGCGTGTGGTGAGAGAGAACGCCGCGGCCGGGTGCGTAGCATTCCGCGGTGCCGTAGACCAGTTGGCGGCCAAGCTTCATCACGCGCGCGCGGCACTGGAAGCCCTGCTTGCGCGCGCCGCGCAGGAAATTCGTTTTCATTTCCACGGTGACGGCACGCTCGTGGGTGCCGATGCGCGTGGCGATGGCCAGCCACATGGCGACGTCTGCGGCGGCGATAAAGATGATGCCGGCGATGATGCCATCGGGACGCGCAAACTCGCGGCGATAGGGAGTGCGAAGAATGCAGGAGCCGCGCCCGGCCGAGTCCACACGAAACCGGTAGAAGCGATTGAACGGCGTGGCGTCGAGCAGTTGCTGGAGTCCATTTCTGGAAATAGAAGCTGGCATCGGCGTCCTCTGGATGCGCGCGCGGCTAGGCCAGGAAAAAATCGAGGGCGGCGGCAAGGTACGGCTTCAACTGCGTGCGGGAAACCACCGCATCCAGGAAGCCGTGCTGCAAAAGAAATTCGGCGCGCTGGAAGCCTTCCGGCAGCTTCTGGCGGATGGTCTGCTCGATCACCCGCGGCCCGGCAAAGCCGATCAGCGCGCGCGGCTCCGCGATGTTCAGATCTCCCAGCATGGCGTAGCTGGCGGTGACCCCGCCGGTGGTGGGATCCGTGAGCACGGAAATGTACGGCAGCCGGGCTTCATCCAGGCGGGCCAGCGCGCCGGATACTTTTGCCAGCTGCATCAGGCTTACCGCGCCTTCCATCATGCGCGCGCCCCCGGAGCAGGAAACGATTACCAGGGGCATCCTCCCGGAGATGGCGCGCTCAATGGCCCGGGTCACTTTTTCCCCCACCACCGCTCCCATCGAGCCGCCGATGAAATCGAACTCCATGGCGCAACAGATCACCGGCCGGCCGGCGAGTGCGCCCTCGGCGGTAATCAACGCGTCGTTGATGCCCAACTTCTCGCGGGCCTGGCGCAGGCGCTGCTTATACGGCCGGGTGTCGCTGAAGTGCAGCGGGTCGCTGGAGGCCAGTTCGGCGTCGTGTTCGGTCCAGCGGGCGTCGTCCAGCAGCATCTCCAGGCGCTTGGCCGCGGAGAGCTTGAAGTGATGGTCGCACTTCGGGCACACCTGCCAATTCGTTTCCAGGTCCTTGCGCCAGATGATCTTGCGGCACGAGGGACACTTATCCCACATGCCTTCGGTGCGCACGCGGCGCTGGTCCGGTGGCACAGGAGACTGGATGGAATCCTTTTCGCGTTTGAACCAAGCCATCATAAAAACCGGAATGCGAAAGTTGAATCTCGAAAACCGGCACGGGACCCGGTGCGTTTTTGCGCCGGCCCAGGACGCACCATATTCTAATAGTCTATGCCACGCTGGGCCAGAATGCCTTTCGTGTAGGGGTGCTTGACCTCGCGCATCTCGGTCACAAGGTCGGCCAGTTCGGTCAGTTTGGGATGCGCGTTCCGCCCGGTGCAGATGACGTGCACGCTTTCGGGCCGCGCGGCCAGGGCCGCGGCCACACGATCGGCATCCAGCATGCCGTAGCTGATTACGTAGTTGATTTCGTCCAAGATCACCAGGTCGTAGCGCGCACTCTGAATCTGCGCCAGGCCGAACTCCCAGGCCTGTTCGCACAGGCGCACGTCTTCGGGGTCGGTCTCCGCTCCGCCCACTTTCACAAATCCGCGGCCCATGGGCCGGATTTCGAATTTGTCGTCGCCCAGGAGCTTCGCGGCGTCCAGTTCCCCGTAATGCCACGAGCCCTTGATGAACTGCACCATCAGCACACGCAGGCCCTGGCCCACGGCGCGAAATGCGGTCCCCAGAGCGCAGGTGGTCTTCCCTTTGCCCGGGCCGGTGTAGATGATCAGCAGTCCTTTTCCCTCAGGCATCGCGGTGGTTCAGGTTGAGCAGCGTAACACAGGCCCTCCAGCCTGCGCGCGCCGGTGCCTGCGGCACACGGGGGAGCAGGGGGCGTCGGCAGAAGGGTGTGTGTTGCTCGAGGCTCACGAGAGGCCGAAGCGGCCGCGAAGCGTTTCTGCGAGATGGGAGATGCGCTCGCGCGCAGCCTTGGACATTGGCGTGCCGTGGGGCGCGTTCTTTTCTTCCAGGACCATCCACAAGCCGGGCCGGAAGATGCCCTGGAACGAGCAGATCGCGCCAGTGAACTGAACGATGGTCAGGCCCGCTTCAGGGAGTGCGGCCTCCAGCGCCGCCCGGGCATCGTCAACCAGATCCCGAAATCCCTGGGAGACCAGGACTTCGTCAATCTGCCGCGGCGTGGTTTTTTCGACCCCGTCGAGATCGTAGTCCGGCAGCGGCAAGGTGATGGCAAGTTCCACAGACGCGGTCGGGGTGTTGGCATCGGGAATGATTCGTATGCTCATCGCGGACATTCTACGCGGGATTCCCCTGCCGGGTGCTCGAGACCGGGATGCAGGAAGGCAAGAGGTCCCTGTTCCGGGGCGCCCCGCGCTCAACAGCCACTGCGCCGCTCCCGGTTACTTTGCATAGGGGTGATGGGAAAGAATGGCGAAGGCGCGATAGATCTGTTCGGCGAGGACAACGCGCGCCAGCTCATGAGGCATGGTGAGAGGGGAGAGCGACAGCGCTTCCTGGGCGCGGTCGCGGAACGCGGCAGGAAAGCCGGTGTCGCCGCCACAAAGAAAAATGAGTTCGCGGGTGGCTTGGTCGCGCAGGCGGCCCAGCCAGCGCGCGAAATCCGGCGAGGAGTAGTGGCGGCCCGCGGCGTCCAGCAGCACCCAGCGCGCGTTGGGATCCGTCTTGACGCGCGCGAGCGCTTTGGGCCCCGGCGCGAGCGGTTCGCGCAGTTCGGAGACGCGCACATCCGCCACGCGGCCGATGCGTGCCGCGTAATCCTCGAACAGCGTACGGCATTCCGGGCGCCGCGTTCGCCCCAAAAAGATGAAGTGGATGGTCATCTCAGGAATTGGCAGAGAGACGGAGCCTGGAGGGCCTCCGCGGAGATGCATCCGGCGTTGGGGCGCGGCATGCCGTTCTCCTACATGAGCCCGTAGCGCTTGCGCTTTTCGAGCAGGGTCTTCCGGCTGATCCCCAGGATTTCCGCCGCGCGGGTAATTTTGTAGTGGGTGGCCTCGAGGGTGGCGGCAATGGCGTCCTTTTCAATCGCCTCGAGCGAGCGCAGGCCCGCCGGTGCGCCGCCCCCAGCCGCCGCCGAGCGCACGGATTCCGGCAGGTCGGCCACGCCGAGCACGTCGTGGCGCGTGAAAATCAGGGCGCGTTCGAGCGCGTTTTTCAATTCGCGCACGTTTCCCGGCCAGGCGTAGTCTTGGAGCGCGGCCTGGGCCTCCGCGTCGAGCCGCGCCTCCGGCCGGCCGTGCACCGGACCCAGGCGCGCCAGCAGATGCGAGCAGAGCGGCGGGATATCCCCGCGCCGCTGGCGCAGCGGCGGAACCTCCACGGTCAACACATTCAGCCGGAAAAACAGATCTTCCCGAAAGCGATGCTCGGCGACGGAGCGCTCGAGATTCGCGTTGGTCAGCGCAATCACCCGCGCCTCCATTTGCAAGGTTTCCGTGCTGCCAAGGCGTTCGAAACGGCGTTCATCGAGCACGCGCAGGAGTTTGGCTTGCACGCCCATGCTCAGCGCGCCCACTTCATCCAGCACCAGCGTTCCGCGCCCGGCCACTTCCAGCCGGCCGCGCTTGGTTTCGACCGCGCCGGTAAAAGCGCCGCGCTCATGGCCAAAGAGTTCTGACTCCACCAGTTCCGGAGGCAGGCTGGCACAGTCTATTTTTTGATACGGCGCGTCGCGCCGCGAACCGTTTTGATGGATGTAGCGCGCCAGTTGATCCTTGCCCGTGCCGCTCTCGCCGGTGATGAGCAGGGTGGTGTTGGTGGAGGCCACACGCTCGGCCACCTCCAGGACGCGCCGGGAGGCCGGATCCTCGGCCACCCATTCGACGCGTGGCTGGCTCATGCCGAGGCGGCCTCGTCCCGCGCCCCGGAATCGCCTTCCCGGCCCGGAGGCACAGGGCTCTCCGCGCCTGCATCCGGCACATCGATGCGCGGGGCCTGCCGCCAGAGCCGCTCGATGTCGTAGAACAGGCGTGCGCGCTCCAGAAACACGTGGATCACGAAGCGGCCGTAGTCGAGCAGCACCCATTCCGCGCGCTCGTAACCCTCTCGATGCAGCAGGCGCCATCCGGCAGGCCCCAGCGCCTCCTCGATGGCATCGGAAACAGCCTGCACCTGCCGGGGGCTGAATGCGGTGCAGATGACGAACGCTTCCGTGAATGCCCCCAGGCCGGAAAGGTCCAGCACGGTGATGCCCGCAGCTTTGCGTCCGTGGGCCGCGTCCACGGCGGCGCGCAGCTCCGGATGCGCCTCCATCAGCGGTAGAGCGCCTGTTTGCAAATGTAGTCCTCCACAGCGGGGGGAACCATCCCGCGAATCGAAGCGCCCCGCGCCGCGCGGCGGCGAATCTCCGTCGAAGAAATATCCACATGCACGCTGGAAATCAAATGCACCGTGGATCGGCGCAGACGCAGCGCCTGCGGGGCAGGGCCGCGCGGAGGCCGTGGTTGCGTACCCCGGGGCGTGCCACGGGAGGGGAGCACGCCTGGCGGCAGGGCGCGGCGCAGCTCATCCAGACGAAAACCCGGACGGCTCACCACCAGAAAATCGCAGGATTCCAGGAGCGCTTCCGGCTCATGCCACGTTCCGATCGTCAAGAAGGCGTCCACCCCAATCAAAAAGTACAGATGCGCCCGGCGCGGCAAGCGTTTCCGGTGCTCCCCCACCAGGTCCGCTGAATAAAAGGTCCTGCGGCCGGAAAAATCCGCGCCGGCCTCCGCAAACGAAACCACCAATCCCGGTTGATTCGCGCAGGCCAGCGCGGCCATGGCGCAGCGATGGGCATAAGATGCCAGCGGCCCGCGCCGCTTGTGCGGCGGGCACCCGGCCACCACAAAATGCACCGCTTCCAGTCCGAACCGCTTGCGCGCTTCCTGCGCCGCCGCCAGGTGGCCGCAATGCACCGGGTCAAATGTGCCGCCAAACAGCGCCAGAGAACTGAGCCGTAAAGGAGGGGAAGGGAAGGCGACGCTCAACTTTTGCGCCCTCCGGCGGGAATCGGCCGCGCGGCAGGCTCATGCGCGCCCGCGGCGCGCTCCTCCGAAGAGATCGCCGCCGGACGCGGCAGCTCTTCGAGTTGCGCGGCCATAGCGCGCACCAGCTCCGGCACGCCCTCTCCCGTTGCAGATGAAATGACGTGGAACCTGTATCCACGCGCGGCGCAGTGCGCGCGCAATGCTTCCAGGGCCGAGCGGTCGGTCGTCGCGTCCAGTTTGGTTGCCACCACCAGAAAGGGCTTTTCCGCCAACGCTGCGCTGGCCGCCCGCAGTTCGTTGCGCACAACCTCGAAGTCGTGCACCGGATCACCCGGCACGGTCATGCTGGTATCCACCAGATGCGCCAGCAGACGCGTGCGTTCGATGTGCCGCAGGAAGCGCGAGCCCAGGCCGGCGCCGGTGTGCGCGCCTTCAATCAGGCCGGGAAGATCCGCCACCACAAAGCTGCCGCCGGCGCCGGGGCGCGGCCCATCTACGGACACCACGCCCAGGTGCGGCTCCAGTGTCGTGAAGGGGTAATCCGCGATTTTCGGCCGTGCCGCGGAGATGCGCGAGATCAGCGTGGACTTGCCGGCATTGGGCAGACCCACCAAGCCCACGTCCGCCAGCAGGCGCAACTCCAGCCGCAGGTGGCGCTCTTCGCCGGGCTGCCCGTCTTCAAATTCCCGCGGAGCCTGATGCCAGGGCTTGGCGAAATGCTGGTTGCCCCGGCCGCCGCGCCCGCCGCGTGCGGCCACAAAGCGCTCGCCCGGTTCCGCGAAGTCATGCAGCACGGTACCCGAGGTTTCGTCGTACACCACCGTGCCCACGGGCACCAGCAGAAGCGTGTCGCCGCCGGTTTTTCCGTGGCAGTTCGAACCGAGTCCGTGCTGGCCGGAGGCGCCGCGAAACTCCCGATTGAACCGGAAGCGCAGCAGTGTGTTTTCTTGCACCGTGCTTTCCAGCACGATGCTGCCGCCCGAACCTCCGTCGCCGCCGGAGGGCCCGCCGCGAGGGACAAACTTCTCCCTGCGGAAGGCCACACACCCCCGCCCGCCGTCTCCGGCCTTTACGTAGATGTGGGCTTCGTCAACGAACACGGGAGATGATCTGCCGGGCTCCGGAAAGAATATGACACGGTGAAGGGAAAACCGAAAGGAAGCGCCGCCTCCCCGATGGCCTTGCGCCGGAACGTACGGGAAGCCGCAGGGCTTCGCCCCGCGCTACATCAATTGGAAGCGGATTCCACCGGGTGGACGCTGATAAACCGGCCCATGCGTCCCTTGTCTTCGAATTGAACCACCCCGGTGATTTTCGCAAAAAGGGTGTCGTCTTTGCCCCGTCCTACGTTTTCTCCGGGCTTGTAGCGGGTTCCGCGCTGCCGAACCAGAATGGAGCCTCCGCTCACTAATTGCCCCCCGAAACGTTTTACGCCCAGTCGCTGACCCTGGGAGTCCCGCCCGTTGGTAGATGAACCGCCGCCCTTCTTGTGTGCCATCGCTGGTTCCTTAGACTTTGATGTCGCCGACCTGGACCGAGGTCAGATGCTGCCGGTGGCCGCGCATGATCTTGTACTGTTTGGTTTTCCGGAACTTCAAAACCTTCAATTTGGGCCCGCGAGTTTGGGCCACGATGGTGCCGGATACTCGGGCGCCGGCCGCGTTCGGGCCAGTCAAAAGCTGGTCGTCCGTACGCACGGCAAGCACTTCCTGGAATTGGACGGGGTCGCCGGCCTTTCCGGGCAGGTATTCCACTTCAATCTGGTCGCCCGGGGAGACGCGGTACTGTTTCCCGCCGGAGCGAATCAGGGCATACATAGAGCCTCCAAGGCCAAATCGGAAACCACCATTATATGGGTGATGCGGCCAACGGTCAACGGCCCGCGAAACAAGAGGCAATCCAGCGCGCCGCCGGCTCGCGGCCCAGCATGACTTCCAGGGCCGCGGGGCCATTCAGCAGTCACCAGGCCTGTGTCGCCTTGATGCAGGTCTACTACCATCGGTCGTAAACAGATCCCTGCGGTGTCCCGTCCCGGCGCCCGGTTACGATGTATGGTAGTAGCAGCCGCGCTTGGATAGCCTCACACCCCATGAAAAGACATCAATGGATTCGAGTTCCGGTATTGCTTTTTTCACTCGGGCTGCTCGCCGCCAGCTTGCCAGGTGCGCTGGCGGTTGATGCCCAGACTCGCGACCAGGGAGCGCTGAACGGCCGCGTGCAAGACCCCCAGGGAAAAGCCGTGGCCGGAGCTGAGGTGCGGCTGAGGAACGAATCCACCGGCGTCGACCGCACCGCGCACACCAACGAGGAAGGGATGTATGCATTTCTGGGAGTTCCCCTGACCGGGCGGTACAGCCTGACGGTGAGCGCAGGGCCGTTCACCCCGGTTGAACGCAAAGACCTCGAACTCACCGCTGGGGGGATGGCCACTGTGGACGTCACCCTGACCGTCGCTGGCCAAACCTCCCGAGTGACCGTCTACGGAACGCCGGCGACGGTGGACACGGAGAGCAACCAGGTCAGCACGCGGCTGGATCTTCCAAAAATCGAGAACACCCCAATTTTGAGCAACAAGCTTACCTCGCTGGCGCTGTTGGATTCCGACGTGCGCCCCTCGCGCACCACCGGTGATTTATTCACGGATGAGACGCTGTTTGTCATCAACGGGGGAGGCCGGCGCCAAACCACCTACTCGATCGATAATGCCAACGCCGACGATAGCTGGGGCCGGCAGACCATCTTCACGGCGCTGCCCTATTCTTCGGTGCAGGAATTCACCATTCTGCCCAACGCAGCTTCGGCCGAATACGGGCGCACCTCGGCATCGGCGATCAACATAGTCACCAAGTCCGGCACCAATCAGTTTCACGGAGATTTTCTGGGTATGGGGCGCCCCCCGTTTTCTGAAGCCAGCGCGCCGCTGGTTTCCCCCCTGGCAAAGCAGAAGGCGGAAGACACCTTTGCCGAAGGCAGCGGGACGATTTCCGGCCCGATCATCACGGACCGAACGTACTTTCTGATCTCCTCAGAGTACAACCAGGGATATCGCGACGCGGTGATCACCTCCCCGCTCGATCCCGGCGCCCTCTATACCGGCGACTACACGCAGGAATTGTTTTTGATCCGTCTCGACCACAAATTGACCAGCAACAACACCCTGACTCTCCGAGGCAACCTCGATCATTTCCGGGACACAAATCCTCAGGACACCGTGAGCGGAAACACGTTTCCCTCCGCTGCCCGCACGTTTGAGAAGGGAACTTATTCCGTCCTGCTGGCGGATACGGCCACCATCACCTCGAATCTGGTGAACGAGGCGCGGCTCCAGCTGC
Source organism: Binatia bacterium (assembly GCA_035517515.1). GTDB lineage: Bacteria > Acidobacteriota > Terriglobia > Acidiferrales > UBA7541 > JOPF136. The sequence goes on along the minus strand of DATIYQ010000113.1, from coordinate 10,310 downwards.
AAATCGGAACTCCGATCACGCGTTTCTCGCCGGCGGATCCCGGTCCGCAATTCGTTGCCTCCGGCTTCTACACCTACGGCACTTCGCTCTATGCCGACCTTGGAAATCATCAGGTCGAGGAAGCCGATACGCTCAGCCTGGTCCAGGGGAGGCATACGTTGAAGGTCGGTTTCGACCTCATTGAGTCCTCCTCCGGCGGCTATGGACAGGAATTCGGCGGAGGATACGTGGATGGCCAGTTCCAAATCAATCCGTGCTACGCCACCATTCCATTGGCCACTCTGGTGACACTCAATCCCGGTGCACCACCGGGAATTCCCATTCCGCCCGGAGCCCCGGCGTGTAACGGCACACCGCCGCTGGCCAGCTCTTTCACCCAGGCTTTCGGAAACCAGACCTACAACATCAAGGAAGTGCTGTGGGCGGGATTCGTGCAGGACGACTGGCGAGTGCGGCCGGGCCTGACCCTCAACCTGGGATTGCGATACGAGGGCCAGACGTTTCTAAACGACAACAACAACGTAGCGCCGCGCATCGGCCTGGCATGGCTGCTGCCGCACACTCGCACCACGGTAATCCGCGCGGGCTACGGGATTTATTATTCGGAGATTCGCGCTGACCTGGCGGCTGGCTATGAATTAGGGAATCCGCAAGGAATCTTTCAGTTCAGCGCCGCGCCCGGCGCCTGCGGATATCCCGCAACGTTCACGCCCTGGGCTTCGCTTTCTGCGCTGCTGGCTTCTCCGGCGTGTACCGCGGGCGGAAGCACGATGGTTCCACTGCGGGACATTACCATCCAGCTCGGCCGCGCGTCATACCTGAACCAGTTCTTTGACGTTTCCAATTTGCACTTCTATCCCAAGGGTCTGGTCAATCCCTACACGCAGCAGTGGAATCTGGGACTCCAGCACGAATTGGCCAAAGGCTGGATTCTTTCGCTCGATTACATCGGTTCCCATTCGCTGGATTTGGAGCGGCCGGACGATCTCAACGCCCCGGCTCCCTTCGTGCGTACGGCCCAGGGGCAAACGCGCTCGGTATCGGCGGCCAACGCGACCCGGCCGGTGCAACCCGCCGCCCCATGCACGATCACCAGCCCCAGCTATGATCCGGCCATCGACAACTGCTTCAACAACTATCGGGTGATTTCCGCGATCGTGAATCTAGGGTCGGGCACATACAACGGATTGCAGGTGAAACTCCAAAAGCAGTTCTCGCATCATTTCTCGCTGTTGGCCAGCTACACGTACTCCCATGCGATCGATACCGTGGAGCCGGACGCCGCCAACCAGAATGCCAACGACTGGAATTTTCTAGGGGCCGCGGAGAAGGCCACGAGCCTTTTGGATCAGCGGCATCGGGCAGCCATCAGCGGCTGGTATGAAATGCCCTGGGGCTTCACCTTCGCCACCAATGCCACCCTGGCCTCCGGCGTTCCCTACAACGTGACCACCGGTACCGATAACAATGGTGACGGAGTGAACGCGGACCGGCCGGTGATCAATGGCGCGGTCATTTCCAGGAATTTCGGCCAGGGCACGCCCACCTATGATTGGGGCGTGTCCCTGCAAAAGTCTTTCGCGCTCGGTGAACGATACAAGCTGATGCTGCTCGCGGAAGCATTAAATGTCCTCAATCACTCCAATTTCTATGGGCGCAGCGGGACCTATGGGAATGCAGCTGCCCCACCCGCGGCGTTCGGGACTCCCGTGGGGGGAATCGCAAACGTCGGACCGCCCCGCCAAATGCAGTTCATGGCCCGCATCCAGTTCTGATCCCGGCGCTGCCGACCCCCGGCGGTGGACCTTCCCTGGCCCCCGGCAATTCTGACGACAGTAGCCACGATCCACCCAGAGAAAGAAGGCATTGGGGGAGGCCATGGAGAACTCTCGAGTCGGCGCCCGAATTTGGACGACATAGCTTTTTGAAACGCACTGTGAACCCATTCGACACGTTCTCCCGTTCTGGTCTTGCCCCTTCCCACCCCTATCCTCCAGACTCATTTCGGGTGTGACATTCGCTTCTTTTGAGGGACCTTGACGCGACTCGTGTACGTTCTCGGCCGCGTTTTTTCTCGGCAAGTGTGTCGTTCTTGGCGCCGCGCGGGGCGACCTGTGCTTGGCCTCCTTGCTGGGCTCCTGGTGTGTCTCGGCGCGGCCCGGCCGGCCGGCGCCCAGCAGAACGCCTCGGCTGGCACCAGTGGCACAGTGGCCTCGAGCCCTCGGGGGGGCCAGACGGCCACGATCCTCTCCTCTGCCCCAGGGGACCCCATGGGGGAATACCTGATCGGGCCGGATGACCTGCTCTCCATCTCCGTCCTCGAGTCTGCGGACCTTTCGCGTGACGTCCGCGTGGCCTCGGATGGGACCATTGGCTTACCGCTGCTGGCGGAACACCTCCACGTTGCCGGCCTGAGTCTCACCCAGGCGGAAACCCTGCTGAAGAAAAAGTACCAGGAGAGCGGGATTCTGAACGACCCGAACATCACCATCACATTGAGGGAATTGGAAAGCAAGCCGGTGACCGTCTCTGGGGCAGTTCACCAGCCCGGGGTCTTCCAGGTGAGCGGCTCCGTGCGCTTGCTGCGGCTGCTCAGCATGGCCGGAGGCATCGCCGAGGGGGCGGGCACGGCCGTACAGGTAATCCACGAAGAAGCCTCCGGGAAACAACAAGTTACAGAAATCCGCGTGACCGATCTGAGGGTTGGCTTGGAGAGCGCGAATGTGCCGGTGAGGGGAGGGGACATCGTCAATGTTCCCCCTGCAGGAGCGGTCTACGTGCTCGGGGCGGTCAACCGTCCTGGCCGGTACGTGATGCCTTCGGATGCGGAACAGATCACCGTGCTCAACGTTTTGGCGCTTGCTTCAGACACGACGCGCACGGCCAAGCTTTCCCAAACGATTCTGCTCCGGAAGAAGGACTCCTCGAATGAGGTGGAGCAGATCCCCTTGGATTTAAAGAAGATCCGGACCCAGCAGGAGCCCAACATCGTGGTGCGTGCCAACGACGTTCTTTACGTACCCGATAGCGCGGCCAAACGCGCGTTTTCTCGCGGCCTTGATGCCGCACTGCAGATTGCAACCAGCGCCGCAATTCTGGCCTCGGTGCCCTAGCCACCAGCCGGCGAAGAAGGCGGTCCCGCGAAACGGGACCGTAGGGGAGCGTGGGGGATGGACCCGCAACGGCCGAATGGTTCGGCAAAAATGAATGGAGAGGGAGGAGAGCGCAAGCCGGGCAGCGCGCTCGACCGCCGCTCTCCAAGCGCCCTGGCACCGGAGCCCGTGGGTTGGCGGGGTAGTTCCCTGGCCATTGTTCCGGACCACCTGAGCGCCGCCCTCCCGTTGCGCGAGCTGCTGCGCATCCTGCACAAACACCGCCTGATGATTCTTGCGGTGGTCGCGGTCATGTTCGCCGTGGTTGCCGTGGTCACCTACCGCATCCGGCCGGTATACGAAGCCGCGGCGCGCATTGAAATCAACGGAGAAACACCTGATTTGAGCAATCTGCGCGAACTGTTCATGCAGATGCCCTCCACCGACGACTATATCCAGACCCAGGTGCGCATCCTGCAGAGCGACGACCTGGCGATGCAGACCGTGCGGGCGCTGCGCCTCTATGATGATCCGCAGTTTGCGGTGCGCCCGGCCGGCAGCAACGCCAACGCGCCCTTCACCTCCACCGAGGAGTTGCGGTTGATTGAGGGCTTCCACCGCCATCTGACCGTGGGCATGGTGCGAAACAGCCGGCTGGTGGAAGTGAAATTCGAGAGTACCGCGCCCAAACAGGCCGCGGATGCGGTGAACACCCTGTCGGACCTCTACGTGGAGAATAACTTCCGCAAGAAGTATGAATCCGCGATGCAGGCCTCGGATTGGATGGCCAACCAGCTCCGCGAGCTGAAAGTAAAAATGGAGCAGTCGCACGAGGCCTTGGTCAAGTACGAGCGGGACAACCAGATTTTTGCCCTGGATCAGGGGCAAAACGTCACGGTGAGCAAGCTGGGAGACCTGAATAAAAGCCTGACCGAGGCCGAAGCGGACCGCATGGCCAAGGAATCCCAGTACCAGATGGTGGAGACGCACCGCCCGGACGAACTGGCCGCGGTGATGCAAAACCCCATGATCCAGCAACTGCAGCAGCAGCGCTCCCAGGCCGCCAGTCAGCTGGCGGAAGAGCGCGGCACTCTGGGGCCGAAGCACCCCAAAGTGTTGCAGACCGAGCGCCAGTTGCAGGAAATTGACGCCCAGCTCGACGCCCAGAAGCAGATTGTATCGGCGCGCATTCAGAGCGACTACCAGGCCGCGTTGAGCCGCGAGCAATTATTGCGCAAAGCGTTTGACCAGCAGAAGAGTGAGGCCAACACCCTCAACTCCAAGCTGGTGGAGTACAGCCTGCTGCGCCGGGATTATGAGACCAACCAGCAGCTCTACGAAGGGCTGCTGCAGCGCCTGAAAGAAGCGGGCATCTCCTCCGGCCTCCGCTCCAGCAACATCCACGTGGTGGATCGCGCGCGCCCGCCGATTGCCCCGGTGCGCCCGCGCAAATCCCTGAACCTGATGCTGAGCTTGATTGTGGGTCTGGCGCTGGGCTGCGCCCTGGCGCTCTTCAACGAGTATCTGGACAATTCCGTGAAGATCCCGGAGGACGTCGAACAACTGGTGAATCAGCCGGTTTTGGGGATCATCCCCGCGGTGTCCAGTGTGGCGGCGTATCCGCGGCGAAAGCCGCTGCCCCGCCCGGCCGCCGCCAGTGCGGCGACCTCGGAACTGGCCACCGTCGCCCAGCCGCAATCCGTGGTCTCGGAGGCCTATCGGGCGCTGCGCACGTCGATCCTTCTTTCCACGTCGCGTCACGCGCCGCAATTGATTCTGATCTCCAGCGGGCAGCCGCGCGAAGGCAAGACCACCACGGCGCTGAATCTGGCCATCACCCTGGCGCAACGCGGCGACCGCGTGGTGCTGATTGACACCGATTTGCGCCGGCCCCGGATTCACCGCTCCTTCCAGATGGGCAACGATCGCGGACTGAGCACTTTTCTGACCAGCAAGGCGAATGCCGAGGATCTGGCCCGTCCGGTGCGCCAGGTGCCCAATTTGTTTGTGATCACCTCCGGGCCTACGCCGCCCAATCCGGCCGAATTGCTCAGCTCCGAACCCTTGGAAGTGTTGTTTGCTGAATTGCGCCGCCACTTTGACTTCATCGTCCTCGATTCCCCTCCCACCATCACCGTGGCCGACAGCCTGATCCTGGCCGCGCATGCCGACGGCGTGATGCTGGTGGTGCACGGGGGTGTGACCACCCGGGAGACGCTCCGCCACACCACTAAGCTGATGAGCAGCGTGAACGCGCGCCTGCTCGGCGTCGTGCTGAACAACGTGGACGTGCGGTCCGTGGACTATAAATACTATTACAGTAACTACTATGGCGATTACTATCGTCACCTGTTGAATGGGGAGGGGTATGGCTACGGGCAGGAGGACGGCGAAGTCCGCGGAGAGGCCCGGGCGCGCTCCTGATCTGCGGAGGGCCTGGGGCTTCGAGGGCGCGCGCTTCGGACTCCTCCGGCCACGCGTCGGAGCGCCATGGAGCTAGTCCTCGAACGCTGGCCTGGCCGCATTCTCGTCGCGGCCGTGGCCGTGGCCATCACCGCCCCACTTTCGATGGATCTGTGGCGGCACGCGCAGGCCGACCGCCTGGCCCGGGAGGGAAGCATCAGCAGCTTGCAACAGGCCGTGCGCCTCGAACCCCGGAACGCCGATCTGCACTGGCGCCTGGGCCGCGCGGAGCTTTTCTCAGAGGGCGGGAATACGCCCGCTGCAGTCACCGCGCTGCAAGAAGCCGCGTCGCTCAATCCTGCGGTCGGCGCCTACTGGGTGGATCTGGCCCTGGCCCGGGAAGGCCAGGGCGACACTTCGGCCGCAGGCAGCGCCCTCACCCGGGCGCGCGCCGCCGAACCGCGCACTCCGGAAATTCTTTGGGAATCCATGAACTTCGCGCTCCGCGACGATCATCCGGAACAGGCCATGCAGTTCGCGCATGCCCTGTTGGAGGCTGCGCCTCCCTATGCAGCGCGTGTGCTCTCTCAGTTGGGCTCGGTGGCCGACGCGCCGTCCATGATTGAGGGCGTGCTCCCCGCCGACCAGGGCGCCATGGATGTGGCCACCGCTTACGTCGCCAATCGCAGCGACTTGCCGGGCGAGCAGGCCGCGTGGAACAAAGTCATGGCCACGGGGCAACCGCCTTCCGCTTCCTCACTCCGTTATTTTCTCGATTCGCTGATCTGGCAAGGCGAGGGCCCGCTGGCCGAGCGCGTATGGACGGACTCCATCCGCCGCGGCTGGATTGCCGCGGACGCGGAGGCGCTGGCGGAGCCGCTCTACAACGGCTCTTTCCGCACGCCCATGCTGGGATTCGGTTTCGATTGGAAAGTTCTGCCGCTCGAGGAAACCTCTGTTTGGGTGAGCGATGAGGGCCCCCAGCCTGGCCAGCCCTGTTTGTGCGTCGATTTCTCCGCGAATGCGCGTGCGGACTTCGGCCACGTCTCTCATGCCGTCCCGGTAACTCCGGGCCAACACTATTTGCTCTCGGCGAAGATGCGGGTGCGGCACGTGGTGACCTCCGCAGGCGCCTATCTCTCCGTCTCCGGGTTTCGCGCCTCCGGTGTACAGCCGGCCACCACTGATCCGATGGTAGGCAGTTCGGGATGGGAGGCGGTCTCCACGGAGTATGTGCCGGGCGCGCAGACGCGCATCGCCCAGATTACGCTCTCCCGGCCGGGAACCGGCGCCGCCGACACTCCGGTGAGCGGGCAGATTTGCCTGGCGGAAGTGCAGTGGCAGCGGCTGAATCCCCCGCCGGAATCCGCGTCCGTGCGGGGCCACGCGGCTCATGAGGGGATGGCGCGGTGAGCGTGCTCATCACTCGCGCCGAGGCCTGGCCGGTTCAAGAAGATGCCGCCGAAGCGGTGCGCGGCGGGCGCCTGCTTCTTGGCGGAGTCTCCACCGTGCTCATCGCAGCTCCGCTGGCGTTTGGGGCCACTTCCCGGGAGGCTGCGCTTGTTCTGGCGGCTGCCTCCTGGTGCTTGTTTCTCGGCTGGCTGCTCTCGAACGTTTTGGGCGGGCGGCTGCCGGTCAACACCCACCCCATGTTCCTGCCTGCCGTGCTGCTCCTCGGCTACACCGCCGTGCACTGGACGGCCGGGCTGTCACCGGTTCCTGTCTCCACCGAGATCGAATGGCTCCGCTGGCTCGGCTATATCGCCTTGGCCATCGCCGCCGCCGGCTGCGTGGAGACTCCTGAAAATCTGAGGATCTTTTGCGCCGTGCTGGCTGTGGCCGGTTTTCTGGTCGCGGGCATGGGAATCGCGCAGTACCTGACCGCGGAGGGGCGGCTCTATTGGGTGTGGACGCTGGAAAGCGGCGGTCGCATGTTCGGCCCCTATGTGAACCGAAACCACTTTGCGGGGTTGATGGAGCTGTGGTGTCCCCTGGCTCTGGGAATGGCCCTGCTGCCGCAACATCACCTGGCCCAGCGCTGGTTCTGGGCGGTGCTCGCCCTGGTGATGGGCGGCGCAGTGGTGCTCTCCGGCTCTCGCGGCGGGGTCCTTTCGCTGGTGGCGGCCGTAGTGGCCTTCGCCCTGCTGATTGCCGCTCAGCGCGCCGGAAAACGCGCCGTGGTGTGGCTGCTGGCCGCCATGCTATTCACCGGCTCTGCCGTGCTCGCCCTCGAACGTGGCGAACTGCTGCAACGCTACGAGGCCGTGTTGCGCCCGCATCTCTACCAGCAGGAGGATGCAGCCGCTTACCGATTTGCGGCGTGGAAGGACACCGTCACGCTCATCCGCCAGACTCCCGTCCTCGGCAGTGGTTTGGATTCCTTCTCCACTCGATTCCCGGCGGTGCGCAGTTTCTCGACCGACCTCATCTGGACGCAGGCGCACAACGACTTTCTCCAGTTTGTTGCAGAAACCGGCCTGATCGGCGCGGTGCTGGCGCTGTGGCTGCTGGGTGCCGGCGCGCGCGAAACCATACGCAATTTGGCCCGCACCAGTGGCACAGCCACCGGTGCGCTGCTGGCGGCGATGGCTGCCGGTTGTATCGGATTCATGGTGCATGGCTGGTTGGATTTTAACTTTCATATTCCAGCCAACGCTTCGAGTTTCGCCGTCCTTGCCGCCATTGTTTCCGTAAAGGGCTGGGACGAGGTCTAAGTTATTGTTGCGCTGAGGGTTACGGGATTTCTGGTCTGTAACCGAGGGGGCGGAGCTTTGTCTTCAATCGAACTCATCAACCTGCAGAATGTCGCCGGGCCGCACTTCACCCCGCTGCCGGCAGCCCACGCTGGCTTGGCCCAGCCTTGGTATGCGATCTACATCCGCTCGCGGTTTGAGAAACAAGTGGCCGACCAATTGGAGCGCAAGCGCGTCCCGGTTTTTCTGCCCCTGCGCCAGGAGGTGCACCGGTGGCAGGACCGGTTTCAAAAAGTGGAAGTGCCGCTGTTCCGTGGCTACTTGTTCGCCCAGTTCGAGCCCGATTCGTTCGAGCGCATTGCGGTGCTGCGCACTACCGGGGTGGTGCGCATCGTCGGCTTCGGCTCAGAATATTCCGTCGTGCCGGCGGAACAGATTGAGATGTTGCGGCGGCTCGCAGAAGAGCGCGCCTCGCTCTATCCGCACCGCTACCTGCGTGTAGGCCAGCGGGTGAAAGTGGCCACCGGGGCTCTCGCCGGCATGGAAGGGATTCTGGTGCGTATCCGGAAGCAGGACCGCCTGGTGATCGCCGTGGACGCCATCCGGCAAGCCGTTGCTGTGGAACTGGCCGGTTACGAAGTGATTCCGCTCTAGCATCCTCAGGTATGTGATGAGCGCAAAGACCAATCCCCTGGAAGAATCGCTGGTCGCGCCGTGTGCCCCGGCACAGCCCGGGGAGGCCTCTCGGCAGCCGCGCGCCGACGCAACGCTCGAGGTGCACCGCAATGAGCCGGTGGGGCCGTGGTTCGACTGGAACCTGGGCGAACTCTCCGCGTACCGCGAACTGCTCTACTTCTTCGTGTGGCGCGAGATCAAAGTGCGTTACAAGCAGACCGTGATCGGAGTGGGTTGGGCGGTCCTTCAGCCGGTGGCCACCATGATTGTCTTCAGCCTGTTTTTCGGACGGCTGGCCAAGATCCCCTCCGGCGGGTTGCCCTATCCGTTGTTCTTCTATTGCGCGCTTCTTCCCTGGACTTATTTTTCCACCGCGCTGACCGGCGCCACCGGAAGCGTGGTTGATAACCAGCGGATCATCACCAAGGTATATTTCCCGCGCGTCATTCTTCCGCTTTCCGCGGTGTTTTCCGGGCTGATTGATTTTGCCGTGGCCTTCGTGTTGCTGGTGGGCATGGCGTTGTATTACCGCGTTACCCCGGGACCGTGGCTGGCCTTTGTGCCCTTGTTCCTTCTCTTGGCCACACTCACCGCGTTTGCCGCCGGCCTGTGGCTCGCCGCGCTGAATGCGCTCTACCGCGATGTGCGTTACGTGGTGCCCTTTCTGGCGCAGATTTGGATGTTCGCATCGCCGGTGGCTTACCCCTCCAGCCTGGTGCCGGCAAGCTGGCGGTGGCTTTACGGGCTCAACCCCATGGCCGGAGTGATCGACGGCTTCCGCTGGGCGGTCACCGGACAGAGCCCTCCCACCCTGGCGCTGCTGGGCGCCTCCACCTTTGGAGTGATGCTGATGCTCGCTGCCGGCTTGTGGTATTTCCGCCGCATGGAGTCCGTGATTGCTGATGTGGTGTGATCCAGCAATGGAGCAGGCATTCGAATGAGCGCCGCCGCAATCGCCGTGAACGGTCTGGGCAAACGCTACCGCCTGGGAGAACGCGAGCGCTATGTGGCCCTGCGCGATGTGCTGTCGCGCGCCGTGACCGCCGCATTCCGGCGTAAACCGGGGCGGCGCACAAACGGAGAGGGCCAGCTCTGGGCGCTGCGCAACGTTTCCTTCGAAGTGCGCGAGGGCGAAACTCTGGGCATCATCGGCCGCAACGGCGCGGGCAAATCCACGCTGCTGAAAATTCTGGCCGGCATCACCCGGCCCACCGAGGGCTACTCGGAACTCCGCGGGCGGGTGGGCAGCCTGCTCGAAGTGGGCACCGGCTTCCATCCTGAACTCACCGGCCGCGAAAACGTCTATTTCTCCGGCTCGATTCTGGGGATGAAACGCCGCGAAATCGACCGGAAATTCGACGAAATTGTCGCGTTCGCGGGAGTCGAGACGTTTCTGGATACGCCGCTGAAACATTACAGCAGCGGAATGCAGCTGCGGCTGGCCTTT
>DATIYQ010000112.1:0-6002 GCA_035517515.1 Binatia bacterium | reverse complement strand
CGCACCCAGGAGATCGGTATCCGCGTGGCCCTGGGCGCCAATGCCTCGGATGTGTTGCGCCTGGTGGTGGGCCAGGGTTTGCGCCTCACCCTGCTGGGCATCGCGCTGGGCTGCCTGTGCGCCTTGGGCACGGCGCGTTTTCTGGCCAGCCTGCTCTTCGGCGTCTCCGGCACTGACCCGGTGACCTTTCTGGCCGTGTCGGTGATCTTTCTCGCTGTGGCCCTCGCGGCCTGCTCCATCCCCGCGCGCCGCGCCCTGCGCGTGGATCCGCTGGTCGCGCTGCGCTACGAATAGCCGCGGCGCCTTCGTTGGTCTGGCTTCGTTTGGTTTGTGTCGGGTTGGGTTCGGTCCCGCGCTCTACCCCGCTCACCGATTCCCCTCCTGCCCGCGCTTCCGTTGGAACCGTGATACCCTCCCGCACGTCTTGATTCCCTGGAGGAAAACGTATGAATCGGAAGCTGTTGAGTTGTGGAGTGCTGCTCGGGTTGCTGGTGGTCCCGAGTGGGAGGTCTCTCTCGGCGCAAGAAACGCCCAAGGCGCCGGAAGCCAAGCCGGCCGAACCACCCGAAAAGAAGGAGCCGCCAAAGGAAGAAACCTCGGTCACCGAGCACAGCATCAAGATCGGCGGCCAGATCGTGGCCTACAAGGCCACCTTCGGCTCGATTCTCCTGAAGGACGATAAAGACGAGTCCACCGCCCTGATTTTCTATACCGCGTATACCCGCACAGACGCCAAGGATCCGGCGGCGCGCCCTCTGACCTTCGCTTACAACGGCGGCCCGGGCTCCGCCTCCGCCTGGCTGCACATGGGCGCCTTCGGGCCCCGCCGCATTGTCACCAGCGACCCGAACTACACGCCCCCCGCTCCCTACCGCCTGGCGGACAACGCCAACAGCCTGATCGACAAGACCGACGTGGTGTTCATTGACCCCGTGGGTACCGGTTTCAGCCGCGCCGTGGGCAAGGCGCAGAACAAGGACTTCTGGGGCATCGATCAGGACGTGCACTCCCTGGCCCAGTTCATCACCACCTACGTCAGCCGCAATGCCCGCTGGACTTCACCCAAGTATCTGCTGGGGGAAAGCTACGGAACCTTCCGCTCCGCCGCGCTGGGAAATTATCTGCAATCGAGCAAGGGACTGGCGCTCAACGGCATCGTGCTGATTTCCAGCGTGCTGGACCTCAGCCAGCTCTCCTTCCCCCCGGGCGACGACCTCTGTTACATCGTCTATCTGCCCAGCTACGCGGTCACCGCCCGCTACCACAAGCTCCTGAAAAACTCCTCCGGAGATCTCGATTCCTTTCTCGCGGACGTGCGCAAATTCTCCACCGGAGACTATGCCGCCGCGCTGATGAAGGGCGCCCAGCTTCCCGCCGCGGAGAAGGCGGAGATGGCCCGCAAGCTTTCCGCCTACACCGGACTGAGCGAAGACTACTGGCTGAAGGCGGACCTGCGCGTCAACCTGCCGCAATTCATGGCCGAACTCCAGCGCAGCAAGGGCGAGACCACCGGGCGGCTCGATTCCCGCTACACCGGCTATACCTACGACCTGCTCACCGAATTCGCGGAGAGCGATCCCCAGTCCAATGCCATTTCTGCCGCTTACACCGCGGCCATCAATTCCTACGTGCGCGAGGAGCTCAAATACAATCCCGGGCGCGAGTACATGCTGCTGGGCGGCGAGCCGGGACGCAACTGGGACTGGAAGCGCCAGGGCGGCGGGCGCCGCGGCTTCTTCCCCTTTGCCCCGAACGTGATGCTCGATTTGGCCGACCTGATGATTACCAATCCCAACTTGAAGGTGCAGGTCGAAAACGGCCTCTATGATATGGCCACTCCCTTCTTCGGCACGGAGTACACCATGGCCCATCTGGGCCTGCCGGCCAGGCTCTTTGCCAACATCAAAGAGGATTACTACGAAGCGGGCCACATGATGTACCTGGACGATGCCCAGTTGGCCAAATTAAAGGAAAACGTGGGCCGCTTCATCGACGAAACCTCGCACCACTGATCGCGCGGTGGGCCATGGTCGGCCAGGAGCTCACCGAGCATTGGCAATGAATGGGCAGGGGCGCAGCAAGCAGCGCCCGTGCCACTTCAGTTCTCCCAATCCGAATGCGTAGGGGCGCTGCTTGCTGCGCCCCTTTCGCACCGTCGCGCCCCCAACCGCAAGCCGTGGCCGCACTCCCGGGCCCGCGCCCTCGCCGGGCATATTCCCACCCCCTGAAACTTCCTGCCGCCTGCGGTGTTTAACCAATCAGGCACCCGGGGTCTCCGCGCCCGGCGCGCGGTGTCTTATAATGACTCCAGCGTCGCATTCGCCCTCTTCCAAGGATTCGCAAAATGAACAGAGCGCTCGCGTTGCTGCTCCTCGGATTTCTGGCTTCCGCCGTGCCGCGAAGTGCCGCTCAGGCTCCCGCCGGGCAGCAAACTCCGCCGCCCGCAGGCGCGCCGGCCCAGCAGCCGGCTCCGCCGGACGCCGCAGGACCACCGGCGCAACCGCCCTCCACTCCGGGAACGCAAGCCCCGAAAGAGGAAGGAGCGCCACTCAGCAAACTGGGGCTTTCCGAGGACCAGAAAAAGCAGATCCACGAAATCCACAAACAGACGGATGAGAAAGTCCAGGAAGTGCGCGGCAACTCCGCGCTCACCGAACAGCAGCAGCGCCAGCAGATTCGCCAGCTCCGCCGCGGCGCGAACCAGCAGGTGGAGAGCGTGCTCACCCCCGAGCAGCGCCAGAAGTACGATGCCTGGCGCCGGGCACAGCGCCAGCACCACCATCACGGCCAGCCGGCCTGATCCTCGCCGGCTAAAAACCCGCAGCCGTTTTCGATTTCTCCGCGCCGCTGCGCCCGCCGGCTTTCTGCTATTCTTTTGCTGAAATGGAAGCGCGAAGTCATGGCCGGTGGCACGCGGCGAAACCATTGCAGCTTCCCCTGGCCGCGCTCGCCGTGGTCCTGATGGTTGCCGGCGCCGTGCGGTTGGCCGCGCAGGCGCCCGCCGCTTCTCCGCCGCCCGGTCCGGCCGCAAACCCTCCCCTCCCAGCTCCATCCGTTCCCCCGGGCCAGGCGGTTCCAGGCGAACCCGCGGGCAAGCCCGCGGTTTCTCCCAGCGTGTTTGTCGTGCTGGATCCCGCGCATGGCGGAGCCGACAACGGGGCCCGGGCCATCGCCGAGGAAGGCGCAGTCGAGAAGGACTTGGTGCTGGCCATCGCCCAGGCCATGCGCCACGAAATGGAGCGCCAGGGCGCGCGCGTTCTGCTCACGCGGCAGGCAGACGTAGCCCTCTCCATTGATGATCGCGCGGCCCTGGCCAACGCCGCTGCGCAGGGATTCTTCGTCACCCTGCACGTGGCTTCCACCGGTGATCCCAATACTGCGATGGCGTACTCGTTTGGTGCGCCGCAGGGAGGCGCCCCTCCGCTGGTCCTTCCGCGCCCCGCCGGCTTTTTCGCCTTGCGCTGGGAAGACGCGCAGAACGGATACTTGGTGGCCAGCCGCAGGCTGGCGGAACTCCTGCAGGTGGAACTGGCGCAAAAGCTGCCTGGTTCCGCGGACGTCCCGCAATTTGCGGAGGTGCGGCAATTGCGGGTGGTGGCCCGGCCCGCGGTCGCCATTGAGCTCTCCAGCGTGGCGGAAGCGGACGCGCCTTCGCTCACCCGCACCGCCGTTCCTCTGGCCAACGCGCTGTTGCGGGCCATCGCCGCCTACCGCCAGTCCGGGGGGGCGCGACCCTGATGCCACGCGCCCTGCGCATCTCCCTGCTCCTGCTTCTGATGTTCACCGTGCTGGTCGGCGCTTACGAATTGCCGGCCCTCATGCGCCAATTGCGCGTCTTTGCTCCGGAGGCCCAGCGCGAAGAGCAGGCCCGGCGCGAGGTCATCCGTCCCCGGGCCGAAGGCGCGGGTGAAAAAAAAGAACGCGTGTCCATTTACTGGCTCTCCGCAGACAACCCGCGCGAGCTGCAAGCGGTGGAGACTCCGCTGGATCTCACTTCCGATCCGGCGCAGCGCGCGCGTGTGGCTCTGGAAACTCTGATGACCAGCGCGCCTTCCCCCGCCGCGCGCGTGCTGCCACTGGACGCCACGCTGCTGGCTTTCTATACGCTCCCGGATGGCGCGGCCATCGCTGATTTTTCAGAGGCCCTCGCGCGGGAGGTGCCCGCGGGCATCTCCAGCGAGCAACTGGCCGTGGACGCCATCGTGCGCACCCTCCACGCCGCGGTGCCCCAGATCCGGCGCCTGAGAATCCTGATTGCCGGCCAGCAAGTCGAAACCCTGGCCGGGCACGTGGACCTGAGCAGTGCTCTCGATTTGAGCGGAATGCCCCCTCCGCCTGCCGGCACCGGGCCGCCGCCGCCGGGCGCAAACCTGCCCGCGCCCACCAAGGCTTCCGCCGCGCCCTCGGAACTCGCCAAACCCTCCGCCCCGCTGGCAGCGCCCGCACCCGCACCCGCTCCGGCGGAAAAAAGTGCCGCGCCTCCCCAGCGGCGGCCCGGCGCGCGGCGTTGACGGCAGCGAGCGCGGCAGGCAGACTGTGGCGGAAAACCTAGCGGCACGGCTCGGTCGTGCCCGCTCACAAGGACAAACGCGTGCGCAACGACGGGCGAGCCCCGAATCAATTGCGGCCGGTGCGGTTTACTCCGGACTTTATCCCCAATGCCGAGGGCAGCGTGCTGATCGAAGTCGGGAATACCCGTGTGATCTGCACCGCCAGCCTGGAAGACGGTGTGCCCTCGTTCCTGAAAGGCTCCGGGAAAGGCTGGGTGACCGGCGAATACGGCATGCTGCCGCGGGCCACCGAATCGCGCTCGCCGCGCGAGGCCACGCGCGGCAAACCTTCCGGGCGCACCCTGGAGATTCAAAGACTGATTGGCCGCTCCCTGCGCGCCATCACCGATGCCAACGCCCTGGGAGAACGCACCGTATGGATCGACTGCGACGTGATCCAGGCGGACGGCGGCACGCGCACCGCGGCCATCACCGGGGCCTTCGTGGCGCTGGCCCTGGCCTTCGAGCGCATGGTCGCCGCCAACCTGCTTCGCGCCATTCCCCTGCGCGATTCCGTGGCCGCCACCAGCGTCGGCATCGTGGACGGCGAATGCCTGTTGGACCTCTGCTACGAGGAAGATTCGCGCGCTACCGTGGACATGAACGTGGTCAAAACCGGCCGTGGCGAGTTTGTCGAATTGCAGGCCACCGGAGAGGGGCGCCCCTTCGCCGCCCACGAATTGGATCGCCTGCTCGAACTGGGCGCGCAGGGAGTGCAGAAACTCTGCGAGGCGCAGATGGATCTGCTGCAAATGGACTTCCGCACGCGCCGCCCGTAGATGCCGCTCGTGGGCCGCTCCGTGAACCTGCGTCTGGCTTCGTCCAACCCCGGAAAACTGGAGGAGTTCCGGGCGCTGGCTTCGGGAACCGCCCTCACCCTCGACTTGCTGCCGGAATTCCACGCCCTCCCCGCATTCCCCGAAACCGCCCCGACCATTGCCGAAAACGCCGCGGGAAAAGCCATCTACTACAGCCGGGCCGCATCGGGACTCGTCTTCGCGGACGATTCCGGCCTGGTGGTGCCGCAACTTGCCGGCGCCCCGGGGGTGCACTCCAGCCGTTACGCCGGGCCGGAAGGTGACGCGAGGAAAAACATCGAAAAACTCCTGGCCGCGCTCGCTGGAAAAATGGGAGAAGCCCGCCACGCCCGCTTTGTCTGCGTCCTGGCGCTGGCCCGGCAAGGGCGCGTGCTCGCCGTGCTCTCCGGCGCCGTGAGCGGAAGGATTCTGGAAGCGCCGCGGGGCGCGGGTGGCTTCGGCTACGATCCGGTGTTCTTCTACGAGCCGCTGGAGAAATCCTTTGCGGAGCTGCCGCGCGAGGAAAAAAACAGGCTCAGCCATCGCGGCCAGGCGTTCCGCAAATTGGCGCAGTTTCTGGAATCCTTTTCCGGTTGAGAGCATCCAATTCCTTCCGGCCGGAATGGTTTGCCGCGGCGCGCAGATACGGTGTAAG
>DATIYQ010000111.1:0-14109 GCA_035517515.1 Binatia bacterium | reverse complement strand
AACACGCCGGTGGTTCCGGGGGACAGAGTCTCCACCGGCGAAAACGGCCGGGCGGAATTGCAATTGGACTTCGCCAACATCGTGAGGCTGGACGCAAACACGGTCATCCGCATTACCGACCTCTCTGACGGCAGCATGCAGATTGAAGTGGCCCAGGGCCTGGTGAGTTTTACTTCGTTCAAAGATGCCAGCGCGGTGGTGGAGATTGATACTTCCAACCTGGCCATTCATCCCTGGCGCGACGGCAGCTACCGCATTCAGGTCACCCCCGACGGCCTGACGCTGGTGGCGGTGCGCCGCGGCCAGGCGGAAGTGGGCACGGCGGATGGCAGCACCACGATTCGCGCCGGGCAGCTGATCACCGTGCAGGGCGACTCGCAATCCGCGCAATATCAAATCGCGGCTGCGCCGGCGCGCGACGGCTTTGACCACTGGAGCGCGGACCGCGACCAGATCATCGAGCGGGCGCAGAGCTGGCAACACCTGAACCAGAATTACACCGGCGCGCAGGACCTGGACAATTACGGTTCGTGGCAAAACGTGCCGGACTATGGCCAGGTGTGGACGCCGTCAGTGCCGCAGACCTGGGCGCCGTACCGCGACGGCTCGTGGGTTTGGGAGCCGGGCTGGGGCTGGACGTGGGTTTCGTACGAGCCGTGGGGCTGGGCGCCGTATCACTACGGCCGCTGGTTCCTGTATAACGGCGCCTGGGCGTGGTGGCCCGGTCCGGTGACGCCCTACTACCGGCCGGTGTGGGCGCCTGCGTACGTCTCCTTCTTCGGATTTGGCGGCGCGGGCTGGGGAGTGAGTGTGGGATTTGGCTTCGGCGGATTCGGCTGGCTTCCCATCGGACCCTGCGATCCCTTCTTCCCGTGGTGGGGAGGCGGGGGCCGCTACTACGGACACGCGGGCTATGGACACTGGGGTGACTGGCACGGCGGTCATGGTTGGGCGCCGCTGGCCGGCAACCGGCCGTACCGCGCGGGATACTCCAACCTGAACGGGCTGGCCACGAACAGCCGGTTGCAAGCGGGGATGACTGCCGTATCTGCAAACCGGTTTGGAAGCGGACGGATGGTGGGAGATGCGCGCCCGATCGGAAGGGGCGATCTGCAGAACGCCCAGGCCTTCCGCGGCAGCATGCCGGTGGTGCCCGGCCGCGCGAGTCTGAGCGCTTCCGGACGCCCCGCGGCGCCTGGCACCGTGCCGGGGCGCAATCTCGATGGACAGCGCTTCTACCAGCACAATCAGCCAGCGGGCCAGCAGCACAACTTTGGCGCGGAATCCGCGCGCTATCGGCAGCAGTTGCAGCAGCAACATGCCCCAGTGGTGAACGCGCATGGAGACATGCCGCGCCAGCCATCCGGCGGGGTACAGGGCCGCACGGGGAATTACTCCCCGGGCCGCGCCAATCATTTTTCAGCAAACGCAGGGGCGTCCGCCGAGGCGGGAGCGCACGGAAACGCACAGTCGCGGTTCGGAGACGCGCCGCGCTCCAGCGGACAAAACCGCCCGGGAAACTGGCAATCCTTCCAGGGCAGCAACTCGACGGGAGGACAGCCTGCCGGTCGATACACATCTCAGGCGGGCCGGGGCAATGCCGGAGCGCGTGATACCTGGCAGCACTCGGCGCCGCAGAGCGGATCATCCGCCGGGCGCGGAACTGCCCCCTCCGGCGGCCAATCGCGCCCACAACTGAATCTGCAGAAATCCATTGTGCAAGGGAGCCGGCCTTATTATGGCCCGAGCGGCGGAGCGTATTCGCGCGGCGGAGGGCAGGGCCACAGCGGCGGCGGTGGCGGGGGACGTCCGCAGTCCTGGAATAATGTGCCCGCAGCGCCGCGAGGCTCTTCTCCCATGCCGGGATACCAGGCGCCTGCCGCTCCGCATGGCAACTATGGCGGGTACTCAGGCGGTGGCGGCAGTCGCGGCGGAAGCGGTGGCGGGAGTGGTGGCGGTTCTCATGGCGGTGGTGGCGGACACAGCGGGGGTGGCCACGGCGGTCGTCCGCACTGAGCCTTCCGATCCTTCTCCGGGAAGATTCGGGAGCACAGCTGTGGGCGCAGGGTGCCGCTGCGCAGGCCTACCTTTGCTGTCTAGAGGGAAGACTTAAAGCCGGGATCAGTTGAGGGCGCGTTCGGCCTGCGCGGGGATCACGCAGACGTTTTGAATGCGGGTAGTCAGCACGCGGTTGCCGAATTCCAGAAAGAGGCCGCGGGCCACCAGAATATCGTGTTTGATCGCGCTGCCGCCCCAGGTGCAGCCGTTGATGGTGACCCGGCAGGGAGATACGCCGCGGCGGTCAAACCAGCCTCCCCAAACCCAATAGTGGCCATCGCCGAGCGCCCAGATGGTGTAGCGCGAGTTGCGCGTGGTGACCACCACACGATCGCCGCAGCGGAGTTCGTCCTTGCGAATCTCCTCGAGCGAGCCGGCATGCTCGACCAGCGTTTCCAGTGAATAGGCTACGTCCGCCAAACCCGGCCTCCGGACCAAATGTATCCACGTTCCCGCCTGCCTGTCAACGCGTGCGCGTGCCTGTAGTGCCAACCTGCGCCAATGCCTGGAGGGGAAGTGGTAGGCCCGTGGGGGCTCGAACCCCAGACCTTTACCGTGTCAAGGTAACGCTCTAACCAACTGAGCTACGGGCCTGTGCAACTTTGTTCATCCTAACATAGCATCGGTGGACGCTGCCCCCGTGCAGAAGATCCAGACAGGCTGCGATGAAAACCCACCAGGCTGGCTGTAAGTTTTGACAGTATCCGACTGATTCTCCCAGAATGAGTCTTGTGACCGCAGGCAGAGCGGCTGCGACCGCCGCTTGTGCCCCGGCCCTTCCCAGTGCCGAGCAACCGCGAGCTGCCCATGCCTACCGAAGAGCGGCTAGCGATGGAGCCCATCCTGACCTTCCTCGCCGATGCGGACGCCGAGGGCATCGTGCTGGGCGGGCGGGTGCCGATTCTTCTGACCAGCCGCGCCGGCTCCGTCTTGACCGGGCTGGCGTCCTGCGCAGTGGCCGTGCTCGAGGCCAAGTTCCGTCGCGGCAGCAGCATTGCCAAGGCAGCGTGATCCCATGGACCAAGTCATTCTGGTTCTAAATGCCGGGTCTTCAAGCATCAAGTTCTCGATGTTCGCCGAACGCGGGGACCGGCTGGAACTCAAGCTGCACGGCCAGATTGAGGGAATCTATTCGTCCCCCCGTTTCGTCGCTTGCAATGCGGAGGGGGTGGAAATCGGCAGCCGCGAATGGGGAGAGGGGACTCGCCTCGGCCACGAGGGCGCCATCAGCTACCTCAGCGAATTTTTGCACGGAGTCGGCGGGGACAATCGGCTGGTGGCGGTGGGGCACCGTGTGGTGCACGGCGGCGTGGAATTCTCGGAGCCGACGCGGATTACGCCGGAAGTGATCACGAAACTCGAGAAACTGATCCCGCTGGCGCCGCTGCACCAGGCGCACAACTTGCAGCCAATCCGCATCGTCGCGCAACAGACTCCCGCTCTGGCTCAAGTGGCCTGTTTCGACACGGCGTTTCATCGCACCCAGCCGGAAGTCGCCCAGGCCTTTGCGCTGCCCGCTGAACTGAGCGAGCGGGGCGTGCGGCGCTACGGCTTCCACGGCCTCTCGTATGAGTACATTGCCGGCGAGCTTCCGAAATTCGAGCCGAAAGCAGCGGCGGGGAGGGTGGTGGTGGCACATCTGGGCAACGGAGCCAGCATGTGCGCGATGCGTGCGGGAAAGAGCGTGGCCACGACCATGGGCTTCACTGCGCTCGATGGGCTGCCCATGGGCACTCGCTGCGGCTCGCTGGACCCCGGCGTGATGCTGTATCTGATGGACGAACTAAAGATGGACGAGCGAACGATTGAGAAGCTGATTTACAACCAATCCGGGCTGCTGGGGGTGTCCGGCATCTCGAGCGACATGCGCGTGCTGCTGGGGAGCGCGGATGCGCGCGCGCGCCTGGCCATCGACCTGTTCATCTACCGCATCGGGCGCGAACTCGGCTCGCTGACGGCCGCGCTCGGCGGAATCGACGCGCTGGTCTTTACCGCCGGGATCGGTGAACACGCCGGGGTGATTCGCGAGCGCGTTTGCCGGGACGCGGCCTGGCTGGGAGTGCAGATCGATCCCGCAGCGAATCAGGCGGGCGGGCCGCGCATCAGCGCGGAGTCGAGCCGCGTTTCCGCCTGGGTGGTTCCCACCAACGAAGAACTCATGATTGCCCGCCACACGCGGCGTCTGGTTGGAGCAGCGATTCATTCGGGGTGAGGCCGAGGAGCAAGGAGCGCAACCGGGCAGCTATTCCGGCTGAAAAGCCGGGCCTCAGCTACGCGATTATTTTCCCCAGCATGACGATCGTGAAGATTCTCTTGGTGGATCTTCTCTCCAAGTTCTTCTGAGGGCCGGGAGTATCAACCGTTCCCCCTCGCAGGGTACGCGCCGCGAACGCATGACCTCATCCACGGTGGCTCAGTGGCCGCGGCGCCACTCGTGCGCATTGCTTGCGAGGTGCCGGTCGAAGAATTCGACGCCGGCATGATAGGCGCGCAGCCAGGATTCGTGGCGCAGGAAATCGTGGATTTCGTCGGGGAAGATCAGCTCCTCGGCTGGAACGCCCTGTTTGCGCAGAGCCTCCATCATCATGACACTCTGGCGGAAGGGCACGTTGCGGTCGTCGTCGCCGTGGATGAGCAGGACTGGCGAGCGCCAGGTCTTGACGGAGGCGATTGGCGAGGACTCGCGCGCCAGCCGGGCGGCGTCCGGGTTGGCGTCGGGATTGTACTCCGGCGCGAAATTGCGAATCACTCCGCTCCAGTCATGCACGCCGTGCAGGTCCACGCCGGCGGCGAACAGATCGGAGGCCCGGGCCAGGCCCAGAGCCGTTAGATAGCCACCATAGGAGCCGCCCCAGAGGCCAATGTGCTTGCCGTCCACATCGGGACGCGCGCGCAGGAAGACGCCCGCGCCGGTGACGTCGTTGAACTCGCTTGCGCCGGTGGCGCCGTAATTGATCGCCTCGCGGAATTCCATTCCATAGCCGATTCCGCTGCGGTAGTTGACGGAGAGCACGATATAACCGCGGCTGGCCAGATACTGATTCATGGCGTAGGCGTTGTTGTAGTAAGCCATGTAATGCCATCCCAGCAACATCTGCCGCCGTGAGCCACCGTGGAAGAAAATGACCGCCGGGCGGCGTTCGCCGGGCTTCAGGCCGGGGGGAAGAAAGAGCTGGCCGTGGATGGACATGCCGTCTGCCGCCGAAAAAATCACCTGTTGCGGTTCTACCAGAAGGGCCGCGGGGAAGTCCGCGGGGATGATTTGAGGCGTCAGATCGCTCAGCTCTCCTTTGGAGGCAACCACGGCCGCGCGCGCCGGAGCGCGTGTTCCGGAGCGCAGCAACACAATCGTTTTGCCGTCGCTGGCCACCACGGGTGACCATTCGAGCCCCGCGCCGCTGGTCACCGCGGCGGGCAGCCCACCCTGCGCCGCGACGCGCCAGACGTGGCGGCGGTCGACGTCGCCCTGATTCGAGGAATACACGATTTCCCTCCCGCCGGGGGATGGGGCCACGTGCTCGACCTCGAATTCTCCCGGAGTGAGGAGCGCCGCCGCGCCGCCAGCCAAGTTCACCGCGTAAAGATGAATCCAACCGTCGCCTTCCCAGGGAAAGACGATGCGGTCGTCGCCGGACCAAATCAACTGGTCCTCTGCAACTATGGGGTGGAACACGCTGCCGCGGCCTTTAGCGGCCCGCCACACTTCCGTGCCGCGGCCCGTGGCGGCATCGGCCACGCGAATGGACCATGGCTGACCCTCCCGGCGGGGGCCAAACGCGAACGCCAGAGTCGAAGAGGGGATGCGGACGAAAGCGATGCGCTGGCCATCCGGGGACCATGCGGGATCCATGTCGCGGTCCACGGTGGGATCCATATAGCGGACGGATTTATCCGCGAAGGTGTACACCGCGATGAAATTATGGTCCGTGCGCGTGCTGACGAAAGCGAGCCTGGCGCCGTCCGGGGACCAGCGCAGGGATTCCGCCTTGCCTTTCATGTGGATGAGCTGCGCGGCGGCCTGGGAGCCGTCGAGCGTGGCGGTCCACACCTGGCCGTCTTTCAAGTAGGCCACCACGTTCCCGCGCGGGGAAATTTGGCCAGCCGTGCCCTCCGCCACTTTCTTCGGCGCCGCGGATCCGGTGGCTGGCACCAACCACAGGGCGTGCTGCGGCCCGGCAGGATTGCTGGAAGGGTTGGGATCCGAGCCGGCGGTTTCGAGATCTGCGCCACGGGTGTAGAGCAGGGACTGCGCGTCGGGACTCCAACGCAGCTCGCCGATGTCCACGCCGTCGTCATCTTTATAGGTAGTGGCGGCATGGGCGGTGTAGCCGCCGGCGGGCGATGGTTCGGCGATCCAGAGGTTGCGTACCCCCTGCGCGTTCTCGAGCCAGGCGACGCGGCCCGCAGCCGGCGCGGCCACGAGTTCGGAGGGGAAGGGCGCGCTCATCACCTGTTCGAGGGTGAAGGGCTGGTCCGTGGCGGTTGCCCCACGGCTGCGCGTGGCGGCGGCAACGGAGGTCAGTGCGAGAAGCAGAAACAGGGCGAAGAGACTCGAGGCGCGCTGGCGATTCACGGAACAGTCCTCCGGGTATGAAGTTGCAGCGCCTCCCGCGGGGCGGGAAGCGCAGGCATGATACGCCGCCGCGGGGCGATGTGAAACTGGTTGAGCGGGCGGGCCCGGGAGGGCGCCAGGGGCGTATTTGCTTGACACGGCCTTCGTATTTTTATACAGTGCTGTGCATAAACTGGAGCGGGTGTGAACAAGCAGAAAACATTGCGGCAGGGGCAGATCCTGAGACTGGTGACCCGCGAGGCCATCGAAAATCAGGACGCGCTGTGCCGCCGGCTGCGCGCGGAGGGCCTGCGGGTGACCCAGGCCACGGTGTCGCGCGACGTGCACGAACTGCGACTGGTGAAGACGGATCGCGGCTATCAGCCGCTGGCGGTGGAAGCGGCACCGGCGGCGCTTCCGCGCATGGCGCGCGAGACCATTCGCGACCTGCGCCCGGCGCAAAATCTGCTGGTGCTGAAGACGCCGCCGGGCGGCGCGCAGTCGTTGGGCGCGGCCCTGGATGCAGAGGGCTGGCCGGAGGTGGTGGGCACGGTGGCAGGGGACGACACCATCCTGGTGATCAGCGGCAATGCCCGGCAGCGCGTGACCGTGGAAAAGCGCCTGAAGGACATGCTGGCATGAGCGGCCCGATCCGGACAGCCGTGGCCGGGGCCACCGGCTACGCGGGCTACGAACTGGCGCGCCTGCTGCTGCGGCATCCGGGGGCGGAGCGCCCGGTCTTTTTTCTCCGCGAGCCAAGCGGCGCGAAGTGCCTGACGGAGGTTTTTCCGGGGCTGCGCGGCTGGGGGGAAGCGCCGGTGCGCAAGTATTCCGTTTCGGCCATCGGGGAGCAGAGGCCCGAGGTTGTGTTCCTCTCCACGCCACACGAAGCGTCGCTCGAAGCGGTGCCGGAACTGATCGCCGCGGGTCTGCGCGTGGTGGACCTGAGCGGAGCCTTCCGGTTCCACCGGGGCGAGACGCTGAAGGAATGGTACGGCCTGGAGCCAGCGGAGGCAGGACTCGCCTCGCGGGCCGTTTACGGCCTTCCGGAGTTGTATGCCTCTCAAGTGGAGCGGGCCCAGTTGGTGGCGAATCCGGGCTGCTACCCGACGGCAGTGATTCTGGGCCTGCGTCCGCTGCTGGAGGCAAAGCTGGTGGCGCGGGGGCGGGGAATCGTTTGCGACTGCAAGTCCGGGACTTCCGGCGCCGGGAAAGAGCCGAAGCGGGAGACGATGTTCTGCGAGGTGAACGAGAATTTCCGCGCGTACAAACTGTTTTCACACCAGCACACCCCGGAAGTGCTGGAGCATCTGGGGCTGGCCGCGTCCGACGTGATGTTTTCCACCCACCTTTTGCCGCTTTCGCGGGGCATTCTGGCGACGCTGTATGCCTGGCTGGAACAGCCCGCGGAACCGGAGGAAATCGAAGCCGTGTTCCGCAGTTACTACGCGGGACGGAAGCTGGTGCGGGTGTGGCCGGCGGGGCGCCTGCCGGAGCTGCAGCACGTGGCGCACACCAATTTCTGTGACATTGGTTTTGCGCTGGACGCAAGCCGCCAGCGGCTGATGGTGGTCTCCTGCCTGGACAATCTGGGCAAGGGGGCCGCGGGGCAAGCGGTGCAGAACTTCAATTTGATGACCGGGATGGAGGAGGCCGAAGGACTGCTATGAGAATCGTGGTGAAACTTGCGGGCGCTCTGCTGGAGAACGACGGTGTGGTGCGCAGCTTGGCGGAGCAGATTGTGGAGCTTGCGGGGCGGCACGAGGTGCTGGTGCTGCACGGCGGGGGAAGGATCTTTACCGCCACGCTGGCGCAGATGGGTGTGGAAAGCCGGTTCATCGCCGGGCTGCGGGTGACGGATCGGGAGACCCGGGACGCGGCGGTGATGGTGTTCGCGGGATTGCTGGGGAAACGCCTGTCCGCGGCGATTTCCGCGGCGGGCCGGCCGGCGGTGGGCATTTGCGCCGCAGATGCGCTGTGCTTTCAGGCCGAGCCGATGACCCTGGAAAGCGCCAACGGGGACCTGGGCTACGTGGGATACATCACCGGAGTCAACGTCGAGTTTCTGGAATCGCTGTGGCGCGCAGGGATTGTGCCGGTGGCCGCGTCCCTGGGCGCCGGGGCGGATGGCGAGCTGTTCAACATCAACGCGGACCATATGGCGGCGGCATGCGCGGAATTTGTGGGCGCGGAACGGCTGGTGTACCTGACTGACGTGCCGGGGGTGCTGGAGAACGGGGCCATTCTGCCGGAAGTGCACGTGGACGATATCGAGGACATGGTGCGGTCGCACCGCGTGACCGGAGGCATGGTGCTGAAGCTGGAGGCGTGCCGACGGGCGCTGGAGGGCGGAGTCACTTCCATCCTGGTGGTGGGCGGTGGAGCGTCCGGAGCGCTGGTGGGGGCGGCAGAGCACGGCCTGGGCGGCACCCACATCCTGGACGGCGCGGCACAGAAATCAGCTCCGGCGGAAGCGCGGTTTGCCACGGGAGGCTGCGCATGAAATCCCGCGCGAAGCGTGGAACGAGGGCGCGGGCGATCGCTCCGCGGGCGGTGCTGGGCGCGGAGGCGCTGCACCTGATGAATACGTACAAGCGTCCGCCCGTGGTGTTTACGCGGGGGAAGGGCTGCTACCTCTACGACCATCGCGGGCGCGCCTATCTGGATTTTCTGGGGGGCATCGCCGTGAATGCGCTGGGCCACGCGCATCCGCGGGTGGTGGCGGCGATCCGGCGCGAGGCCGCGCGGGCCGTGCACATCTCTAATCTGTACCACAACCCTTTCCAAGGCCCGCTGGCGGCGAAGCTTGCGGATTGGTCCGGCCTGGACCGGGTCTTTTTTACCAACAGCGGCACGGAAGCAATCGAAGGGGCCATGAAGCTGGCGCGGCTGCGCGCGCGAATCGCCGCGGGGCCGGCCGCGCATCCTCCCCACAAATTCCTGGCGCTGGACAATTCCTTCCACGGGCGGACGTTTGGCGCGGTCTCCATCACTTCGACGGCGAAATACCGGGAGCCGTTTGCGCCGCTGGTGCCCGGCGTGGAGTTTGTGGCCTTCAACGATTGCGACGACCTGGCGGCGAAATTCGACAGCTCGGTGTGCGCCATGGTCCTGGAAACGGTGCAGGGCGAGGGTGGAATTCACCCGGTGAGCAGCGCGTTTTACCGGCTGGCGCGGGAGTTGGCCACGCGGCACGGCGCGGCATTGATTGCGGACGAAATCCAGTGCGGATTGGGGCGCACGGGACGGCCGTTTGCGTACCAGAAATTTGCGACCACCCGCGAGCTCCTGCCGGACATTGTGACGGTGGCGAAACCCATCGCCGCGGGGCTGCCGCTGGGGGCGTTCCTGGCGCGGGAGGAATTCGCGCAGGCGTTTACTCCCGGTGTGCACGGCACCACCTTCGGCGGAGGGCCCCTGGTGTGCGCGGTGGCCCTGGAGGTGCTGTCGATCATCGAGGACGAGAAACTGATGGAGAACGCGCGGGAACGGGGCGAAGAAATCTGCGTGGGCCTGGCGGAAATCGCGCTGCATTTTGAGGGCATTCGTGAAATCCGCGGGGAAGGGCTGATGATCGGCCTGGAGCTGGGCTATGACGGCGCGCCGTGCGTGGATGCGGCGCTGGCCGAGCGCTTGCTGATCAATTGCACGCACGAACGCACCCTGCGCATGCTGCCGGCGCTGAATGTGACCCCGCGGCACGTGGCCGAATTCCTGGGCAAGATCGAGCGCGCGCTCACCGCGTCGCGCCCGAAGCCGCAGTTCAAAATCCCGGCGGGGTTGCTGGCGGCTGGTCATCCCGTTTCCAAGTCCGCGCATTCCGCCGGCGGCCTGCGAGAACTCGCTCTGGCCGCCGCGCCGGGAGAGAAAGGCTGAACCACATGGCGGTCGCATCTGTGGCAACCACGACACCACGAGATCTGGTCACCGGCGGAGAGCTGACCGCCGGGCAACTCCATTCGCTGCTGACCCTGGCGGCGGAAGTGAAGGCCCACCCGGAGCGGTTCCGAGGCGCGCTGAGCCGCAAGTTCCTGGCGCTGCTGTTCGAGAAGCCGTCGCTGCGCACGCGGGTGTCCTTTGAAATCGGCATGCAGAGCCTGGGGGGCGGGTCCGTATTTCTGGATTACAGCGCGGCGCGCCTTTCCGAGCGCGAGACGGTGAAGGATGTGGCGCGCAACCTGGAGCGCTGGGTGAACGTGATTGCCGCGCGCACCTATTCGCAGGGGACCATTGAAGAGCTGGCCGCAAACGCCGCGATCCCGGTGATCAACGGACTGAGCGACCGTTACCACCCGTGCCAGATCCTGGCGGATTTCCAGACGCTGGAAGAGCGCTTCGGGAACTTGCGCGGGTTCCGGCTGACCTTCGTGGGCGACGGCAACAACGTATGCCACTCGCTGTTGCTGGCGGGCGCCCGCCTGGGGATCAACCTGAAAATCGCCACGCCGGCGAATTACCGGCCCGATCCCGCGATCGTGGCGGAAGCCCGACAGGCGGCGAAAGAGACGAAGGCACGGATCGAGCTGCTCTCCGATCCTGCGGAGGCGATGGCCGGCGCCCAGGCCGTGTACACAGACGTGTGGGCCAGCATGGGCCAGGAGCAGGAAGCCACGGAACGCGAGAAGGCATTTACCGGCTTCCAGGTGAACGACGAATTGATGTCCCAGGCCCTGCCCGACGCCGTTTTCATGCACTGCTTGCCGGCCCACCGCGGGCTGGAAGTGACGGAATCCGTGCTGGAATCACCGCGGTCGCTGGTGTACGACCAGGCGGAAAATCGCATGCATGCGCAGAAGGCGCTGCTGCTGATGCTGCTGGCCTGAACGCGCCGGCACGAGAATCCACGAGGAGAATGAGTTGACGCAAAGTTCCCAAAATCCCAAAACCTCTGTGCAGAAAGCGGTGCTGGCCTACTCCGGCGGGCTGGACACCTCCATCATCATTCCCTGGCTCAGGGAGAATTACGGCTGCGAAGTGGTGGCCATGATCGGAGACGTGGGCCAGCAGGAAGACCTGGAAGCGGCCCGGAAAAAGGCGCTGGCCACCGGCGCTTCGAGCGCTTTCATTGAAGACCTGCGGGAAGAATTTGTAACCGAATATATCTGGCCGACGCTGCGCGCCGGCGCGGTGTATGAGCATAGCTACCTGCTGGGGACGTCCTTTGCGCGGCCGGTGCTGGCCAAAGCGCAAGTGGAAGTGGCACGACGCACGGGCGCGGACGCCGTGGCCCACGGCTGCACGGGCAAAGGGAACGACCAAGTGCGCTTTGAGCTGACCTACAAAGCGCTGGCCCCGGATTTGCAGATTATCGCCCCGTGGCGGGAGTGGAACATCGAGTCGCGCGAGGATGCCCTGGAGTACGCCCGGACGCACCACGTGCCGGTGGAGCAATCCCTGAAAAACATTTACAGCCGGGACCGCAACCTGTGGCACCTGAGCCACGAGGGGGGCGTGCTGGAAGATCCCGCGAACGAACCGGAAGAAGCCATGTGGCAGTGGATCACCACCCCGGCGCGCGCGCCGCAATCGCCCGCGACGGTGGAGATTGGATTTGAGGGCGGAACACCAATTTCCGTGGACGGGCGGCGCATGAGTGGCGTGGCGCTGATTGATCAACTGAACGCGCTGGCCGCGGCACACGGCATCGGCCGCGCGGACATCGTGGAAAACCGCCTGGTGGGCATGAAGTCGCGCGGGGCTTACGAAACTCCTGGAGGGACGCTGCTGGTGCGCGCGCACCAGGAACTCGAGGCGCTGTGCCTGGACCGCGAGACCGCGCATTTTTCCGCGCAGCTCGCCCTGCGCTACGCGGAGATGGTGTACTACGGCCTGTGGTTTACAGAATTGCGCGCGGCGCTGGATGCATTTTTTCTGCGCGCGCAGGAGCGCGTGACCGGCAGCGTGCGGCTGAAGCTGCACCAGGGAAACCTGACGGTGGTGGCGCGCCATTCCCCGCTCTCGCTCTATCAGAAGGACCTGGCCAGCTTCACCATGGGGCGCTACAACCCGAAATTCGCCGAGGGCTTCATCAACCTGTTCGCCCTGCCGGTGACTCTCCCAGCGCCGGCCGCAAAAAGCGCGACGGGGGAGAAGAAGTGACTGCTCCCTCCGGAAAAATGTGGGGCGGGCGGTTCGAAGAGCCTCCGGACCGCGAGTTCGACGCCTTCCAGCGGTCTCTTTCCTTCGATGCGCGCCTGCTGCCGCAGGAGATCGCCGCCAGCCGTGCCTGGGCCGGGGCGCTGGTGGGGGCGGGAATCCTGACCGCGGCGGAAGGGGATTCCGTGCGCGCGGCGCTGGAAGAAATCGGCCGCGCCGCCGGGCAGAATCCCGCCAGCATCGCGGACTCTGATGCGGAAGACGTGCACAGCTTTGTGGAGTCCGCGCTGATCGCCCGGGTGGGGGAACTGGGTGCGAAACTGCATACCGGCCGGAGTCGCAACGAGCAGGTGGCCACCGACCTGCGGCTGTGGCTGCGCGCGGCCGCCGCCGATGCGCGCCGCGCCGTGGCCGGGCTGATTGAGGCGCTTGTCTGTCTGGCGCGGCGGCACGAGCAGGCCGTGATGCCCGGAATGACGCACATGCAGCCGGCGCAGCCGCTGCTGTTTTCGCATTTTCTTCTGGCGCACGCGGAGGCGTTTTTCCGCGATGCAGAGCGCCTGGCAGACGCCGCGCGCCAGGCGGACGCATGCGCGCTGGGCTCCGGCGCTTTGGCCGGCTCCGCGTTTCCGCTGGATCGCGCGGCGATCGCCCGGGATCTGGGATTCAGCCGGGTCACCGCGAACAGCCTGGACGCAGTGGGCGACCGGGATTTTGCGGCTGCCTATCTCTTTGCCCTGGCGCTTGCGGCTGCGCACCTTTCCCGCCTGGCGGAGGACTTCATCCTGTTTTCTTCCGCCGCGTTCGGCTGGATTGAGTTGCCGGACGCGTACGCCACGGGCAGCAGCCTGATGCCGCAGAAAAAGAATCCGGACGCCTGGGAGCTAATCCGAGGGAAAACGGGCGGGGTGTATGGCGCGCTCTTCGGCCTGCTGGCCACGCTCAAAGGGCTGCCCTCAAGCTACAACCGCGATTTGCAGGAAGACAAAGAGCCGGTGTTCGCCGCACACCAGGAAGCAGTGGCTATGCTGCGAATCGCCGCCGGCGCCGTGGCAACCACTCGGGTGCGCGAGGACCGCATGCGCTCTGCGGCTGGCGCGGATCTGCTGGCCACGGAGGCGGCGGATTACCTGGTCAGGAAAGGCGTGCCTTTCCGCCGCGCGCATGAAATCACCGGCCAGGTCATCCGCGAAGCGGAACGCGCCAAGGTGCCTTGGACGGAATTGCCGCTCGAAACCATGCGCCGGTTTTCTCCCCTGTTTGCGGGCGACCTGGCGGCTTCGCTGACCCTGGAGGCGGCGCTGGCGCGCCGCGATGTGCCCGGAGGCACGGCGCCCATGCGCGTGCGCCAGGCGCTGGCGGAAGCGGAAGCGCGCGCCGGGAAGCTGGAGGGCGCGCGATGA
>DATIYQ010000110.1:0-2750 GCA_035517515.1 Binatia bacterium | reverse complement strand
TCCGTGCACGCCGGCTTGGCGCACTCCAGGCAGCGGCGCGCCTCCAGCCGGGCCAGTTCTTCCGAGTAGCCCAGATTCACTTCCGTGAAATTGTGGATTCGCTCGCAGGTTGCCTGCTCCGGCATGTGCTCGCGGGGCAGCTTCACCCGCTCGCGCAGGGGCAGGGGATTGGCCGATTTTTCCGAGGTGTCGCTCACCGGCCGCCTCGCTCGGCAGCGCAGGCCGCTTCGGGCCGGGCCGCCGCGGGTTTTCCCTGGGGTTCCGGACGGCTCTGGAATTCCTGGAGCGAACGTTTCTCCGCTTCGCGGTACATGGTGTTGCGTTGCGCCAGCACGCTGAAGTCCACTTGGTGAGCGTCGAACTCGGGCCCATCCACGCATGCAAATTTGCTTTGCCCGCCCACCAGCACGCGGCAGCCGCCGCACATGCCGGTACCGTCGATCATCAAGGGGTTGAGGCTGACCACCGTGGGAATGCGCGGACCACGGGTGATTTCCGCAACCGCGCGCATCATGGGAATCGGCCCTACCGCCAGAACCAGGTCAATCGGCAGGCCGCTCTCGATCAACAGGCGCAGCCGGTCCGTCACCAGGCCTTTGTAGCCGTAGCTCCCGTCGTCTGTGGTCACCATGAGCGTGTCACTCACTTCTCCCATTTCATCTTCCAGAATTACCAGCTCGCGGCTGCGCGCGCCGAGTATGGAAATCACCCGGTTCCCCGCGCGCTTCAGCGCCACGGCCGTGGGATAGGCCATGGCCGCGCCCACGCCGCCGCCGATCACCACCACGGTCCCAAAGGTCTTCACCTCCGAGGGCTTTCCGAGCGGGCCCACCACGTCCAGAATGGCGTCACCGGCGCGGAGCGCGTTCAGCTCCAGCGTGGTTTTTCCCGCGGACTGCACCACGATGCGGATGGTGCCGCTGGCGGCATCGGAGCTTTCGATGGTGATGGGAATGCGTTCTCCGTGCTCGTTCAGGCGCAGGATGACGAACTGGCCGGCCCGCTGCTTGAGGGCAATCCGTGGCGCTTTGATGACAAACCGCTTGATCCCGGGAGCGAGAAACCTGGCGTCCAGAATGGGAAACATCAGCACCTCGCAGTTTTTCCCATCCGAGAATTCGCCGGCTGGGAGAGCCGCCCCGTGACGTGGCTCACCCGGCCACGGAGCGGCTTGGGTATCACTAAGCGATTACCGGCTCAAAAACTTCTGCCAACTCCACCGGCCGGGCGGTTTCTTGGGCGTCCACTACCGCGATGGCCGCGATGTTGACCATTTCTTCCACTTCCGCACCGCGCGGCAGCAGGTGCACCGGTTTGGACATGCCCATCAGGATGGGCCCGATGGTCTCCGCTCCACCGATGCGCGAAAGCAGCTTGTAGCAGGTGTTGGCGGAATTCAGGTCCGGGAACACCAGCACGTTGGCGCCGCCGCGCAGGTGAGAGAAGGGATAGGTCTGTTCGATGATTTCCGGCACCACCGCGGTGTCGGCCATCATTTCGCCGTCCACCATCAGAGTGGGATCCGCGCGGCGGACCAACTCCACCGCCCGGCGCACTTTTTGGGTGTGCGGGTGCTCTGTGCTGCCGAAATTGGAAAACGAAAGCAGGGCCACGCGCGGGGAGACTCCGAACCGCTGGGCTTCCTGGGCGGCGCACAGCGCGATCTCCGCCAGATCTTCCGCCGTCGGGTCGATGTTGACCGAGCAGTCGGCCAGGAAGTAGAGATCGCCGTGCTGGGTCACCATGATGTACATCCCGGAAACGCGGTGCAGCCCCGGCCTCGGTTTCACCACTTGCAAGGCCGGCCGAATGGTTTCCGGGAAGTGCTGCGTGACACCGCTTACCAGGGCATCGGCATCGCCCAGGTGCACCATCAGCGACCCGAACATATTGCGGTTCTGGATGAGGTCGCGCGCTTCGGTCAGCGTGACACCGCGCCGCTGGCGGAGCTGGTAGAGCTTGTGAACGTAGTGTTCCCGGTGACGCCACTTGGCCGGGTCCACCACTTCAATTCCGTCCAGCGACAGGCCCAGTTTTTCCATCTTCTCCCGGATCTGCGCCTCCGTGCCCAGCAGGATGGGGCGGGCGATTTTCTCCTCCACCAGGATGTGCGCGGCCCGCAGCACTCTGTCGTCCTCGCCTTCGGGAAAGACCACGCGGCGCGGTTTGGCCTGCGCCTTGTGGATCACCGCGCGCATCACTTCATGCGACTTGCCGAGCAGGCGCTCCAGCCGGTCGCGGTATTCCTCCAGGTCCACGTTCTGCCGGGCCACGCCGCTTTCCATCGCGGCGCGCGCGACCGCGCTGGCTTCCCACACCAGCACGCGGGGGTCGAAGGGCTTGGGAATGATGTAGTCGGGGCCAAAGCGGATGCGTTCCACGCCGTACGCCTGGCACACTGAATCCGGCACGTCTTCCTTGGCCAGCGCCGCCAGGGCCCGGGTGGCCGCCAGTTTCATTTCTTCATTGATGGCTGTGGCGCGGACGTCCAAGGCTCCGCGGAAGATAAACGGGAAGCCCAGAACGTTGTTCACCTGGTTGGGATAATCGGTGCGCCCGGTGCACATGATCAGGTCTTTGCGCGTCGCCAGGGCATCCTCGTAGGTGATTTCCGGATCGGGATTGGCCATGGCGATCACGATCGGGCGCGGGCCCATGCCCCGCAGCATCTCCTGGGTCATCGCCCCTTTTACGGAAAGGCCCACGAAGACGTCTGCGTCCTTCAGCGCTTCGCCGAGCGTGCGCAGGCC
>DATIYQ010000109.1:0-3810 GCA_035517515.1 Binatia bacterium | reverse complement strand
AGCTTCTGAGCTGAGGCCATCCAGCGCTCGAGTAGCCGGTTTTCCACCGTCGGCGGGTGGCGCAACACGTTCTCGCTCTCTGTGGACCGCTATTCTCATCTCTACGTTGCTCCTTTTGGAGCAAACTTCGGCAAGTCTCTTGGGTTGGTTTCTGGCCCTGCAACCGCTGGCTGGCTCCTAGGATACGACCAGCCGCCCAGCGCCGCTGAACTAAATAACTTCTTGACGTCATGGGGGTGCTCGCCAGGAGGGGGGTGCGCCCCAGGTTATCAGTTGGCCTGGAGCAGCGGGGGGCAAGCCAACACTGCTGGATACTTCACCCCGCAGGTCGGCGTCAGTTGTGGATACTCGTGGCGAGTTTTTTGATGGCCACAGTGTTGCCTAACTCCATGCTTGACGTTGCTCTAGTGCTTCTCCCGCTCCTGCTTTTGGGCTAGTTTTCACCTTCTACCCTGAGCGCGCCCAGAAGGCAATCCTTACCCAGGTGCTTGTAAAGGCCCGTTGACCCGCCCGTTGTGCCAAACCCTGCCCCCTGTGGATTTCCCTTTGAGGTGCGGCGGTCCGATTTCTGGACTGCGGTGGAGTCCTTAGGACTCCCGATACCGGAACTCGACGCCGCTTTGGTTGGAGAACCTGACGTCGTAGAACCTGACGACGGAGGAAGAGGAACGATAATGACGGGTCGGACGCCCTTCCTGTGTCAGGAGAGGCGTGGGGCCGCCGCTCGCTGCGATCACCGGCGGGCGTGCTGGCCGCTGGAAGTTAGAATTTTGATCTTAGAGGGAAATACGACCAGCCAGTCCTGAAGGACCGGCATTTCCGACACTGAGGGCGGGACGCAAGCAGCGCGCCCCGCGCCGCACAGATGGCCAGTAAGAGACGGGAGCGGCCCTCACGCCCGCTGGAGTTCAGCCCGTCCCCGCGGCGCGAAATTAAAGACCAAAGATCAGCCCAGCTTGGGCGAAGACTGCTGCAATTGCCGGAGGAGTTCCTTCGCCGAATCGGGCGGAGGAACCTTCGCCTCCCGCACGATTTCCTCCGGGCTTAGCGATTTACCGTAGAGATTCCGGTTGGCGTCGCCATCGGGGCGCAGCGTGGAGCCTTCCAGGGAGATTCCGGCGAAAATGCCGCGGGCCCGCGAATAGGTGAGGATTTCCGCGCGCATGAACGCGTCGGTATCCGCCGATGCCGTGCGGCCCACCGGGCCGGCGGCGGCGGAAGCGTCTCCGCCGAGCTTGACCTTGCTCTTCAGCAGGCTGTGGGCGCCGGCGTCATTCATGATCAGGAAAACGAAGTCGGTGGCTTCCCCGCCGATCTGCAGGCCAAAGCTGCCGCCTTCGAGCGCCATCATCGTCGGAGCGCCCCACGCGCCGTCGTAGTCCTTGCCGGAGCGGCACACCATGACCCCGCGTCCGTAGGCCCCGCCGAAGACAAAGGCGGCTTTCAGCACCGTGGGCAGCACCACCACGCAACGCGCATGATCCAAAATTCTCGACGGGATATCATCCGGGACATCCAGGATTTCCTGCATCACCCGGCCGGCGTTTTCCACCCGCTCACGTTCGGTTCTGCCTTCGTCCGCGCGGGCTGGTAGAAAGGGGGCGGCCAACAGGATTGCGGCGACGATTGCGATGCTACGTTTCATGCTCTTCCTCCTCATGTCCGTGTTTGCCGCGGAGCCTGCTAACACGCCAGGCTCTTTGCCCGCGATCGAGCGACCCGCGGCCTGCAAGTCTTCCCCAGACACCCCAACTCATGGATGCGCTTTACCCGGCTTGGGGTTGAGGCAATCGGCATTCCATAATGCGGAAGCTCCAGGCTACTCGCCCGCAAGGGCTTACGCATTTCTGGATTCGCGGCACATGAACCTTTTTTCGAGGCCGCGGGAAGTTTTACCTGGTACCAGGACCATTTCCGGCAGCTTTCTTGGCGTTCGCGGGGAGATGTCCGCCGCCGTGCCGGGCAAATTGGTCTCCCCGGCGAAGGGTATAATCGGGCGAAGGTATGCCTCCCGCACCCGGTGACCGGCTCGGACCCTACGAGATTCTTTCTCGATTGGGGGCCGGAGGCATGGGCGAAGTCTATCGCGCCCACGACACCCGCCTGGACCGCGACGTGGCGTTGAAAGTGCTTCCTTCGGCTCGCGCCCTGGATGAAGCGGCGCGCAACCGCTTTCGCAAAGAGGCCCTGGCGCTCTCCAAGCTGAACCATCCCAACATCGCCACCATCTTTGACTTCAACTCCGGAGACGGCCTGGACTACCTGGTGATGGAGCTGGTCGAAGGGGAATCGCTGGCCACGCGCATCGGCAGCCAGTCGCTGGCGGAGAAGGAAGTTGCCGCGCTGGGCGCGCAGATTGCCGATGCGCTGGAAGAAGCCCACGAGCACGGCGTAATCCATCGCGACCTGAAACCGGCAAACGTTGTGATCACCCCCAAGGGGCGTGTGAAGGTGCTCGACTTCGGCCTGGCGCGCCTCTTGCGGCCTTCGGGAGAGACGGATTTGACCGTCAGCGTTACGGCCACGCCGGCTGCCGCAGGAACGCTTCCGTACATGGCCCCGGAGCAATTGCAGGGGGAAGAGGCGGACGCACGCTCTGATCTCTACGCGCTCGGTGCCGTGCTCTACGAGATGTCCACGGGCCAGCGGGCATTCCGCGAGGAACAGCCCACGCGTCTGCTGGATTCCATCCTGCACCGTCCGCCGGTTCCGCCCCGCGCGCGCAACGAGCGTGTTTCCGCCGAGCTCGAACGCATCATTCTGAAGTGCCTGGAAAAAGAGGCGGCACGGCGCTATCAATCGGCAAAAGAACTCAGCGTGGATTTGCGGCGGCTGGCCGAGCCCTCTTCCGCTGTGGCCGCGCCGCCTGAGCCGGAACTGCCCGCGCTCAAGGCACGCCTCTGGAGGACTCCGGCGCTGGTCGGGGTGGGACTGCTGGCGGTAGTTCTCCTGGGCGGATTGGTCATCGGGCTGAACCTGGATCGCCTGCGCGGCCCCGCCGCCGGCGCGCCGATCCGCTCGCTCGCTGTCCTGCCGCTGGACAATCTCTCCCACGATCCCACGCAAGACTATTTCGCCGACGGGATGACCGAGGAACTGACCGCTGACCTCGCCCAGATTGGGGCGCTGCGCGTCATCTCCCGCACTTCTGTGATGCAGTACAAGGGAACGCGAAAGACCATGCCGGAAATCGGCCGCGAGCTCAATGTGGATGCCCTGATCGAAGGCTCCGTGCTGCGCGCCGGCCAGCGTGTCCGCATCACCGCGCAACTCTTGCGCGTCGCTCCCGAGCGGCACCTATGGGCCAAGAGTTACGAGGGCGACCTAGGCGATGTTCTCTCTTTGCAGAGCCGTGTGGCCCGCGAAATCGCCGATGGAATCCAAGTGGCGCTCACTCCCCAGGATCAGGCGCGGCTTTCCAGTTCGCGCAAGGTGGACCCCGAGGCTTACGAAGCATATCTCCGCGGGCGCCACGCCTGGGAGCAAGCCAACGGGGCAGACCTCAGAAGGAGTATCGAACTCTATAAACAGGCCCTGGCCAGGGACCCGAACTATGCCCTGGCGTATGCCGGCATGGCGGATAGCTACACCATGCTTTCCGATTTCTACCTGCCGCCGCGCGATGTGATCCCCCAAGCCACTGAGGCCGCGAACAAAGCCATCGCGCTTGATGATTCCCTGGCCCAGGCGCACAGCGCTCTGGCCGCCATTCATTTCTTTTACGACTGGGATTGGCCGGGCGCGGAACGGGAGTGGAAGCGGGCCATCGAGCTGAATCCCAACTTTGCCGATGCGCATCACCTCTACGGA
>DATIYQ010000108.1:0-8083 GCA_035517515.1 Binatia bacterium | reverse complement strand
TCTGGTCGCGAGCCTCCACCAGGTAGAAACCGCCGAGTTGCTCCTTGGTCTCCGCAAACGGCCCGTCCGTGGTCAGCGGCTTGCCGCTGCGCACCCGCACCGTGGTGGCCGTGCCGGTGGGTTGCAGGGCATTGCCGCCCTTGATGGCCGAGGCAAATTCCTTGCCAAATTCCCGATACTCGCCAATTTCTCCCTGGTCATATCCCTTGGTCCAGCGCTTCTCTTCGTCGTAGATCAGCAGCACGTATTGCATGGCTTCTTCCTCCTCACCCTTACGACGCGCGAACCTCCGGGAATCGACATCCGCGGGCCGGATCTTCTCCCCGTCCGGTTCATTGCGGCGGGTCCAGAGCCCGCAATGCAACCAGAGTCAGGTCGTCCTGCAGGGATTCTCCGCCAAAGGCGCGCAGGGACTCTACCCCCTTGCGCAGCAGGGCGGAAACCGGCATTTGGCCGGAGCAGGCCAGGAGTTCTTCCAGGCGGCCCGGGCCAAATTCCACGCCGCGATCGTTGGATGTTTCCGTGGCCCCATCGGTATAAGCCAGAAGGGTCTCGCCTGACTCCAGCCGCGCTTCGCCCGGCGCGCACTCCCAATCTTTAAAGAATCCCAGCACCGTTGCCGTTGCGCCCAACCGGACGAAACCGCTGCGGCTCGCCAGAATGGGCGGAGGATGACCGCAGTTGACGAATTCCAATCTGCGCTTTCCTCCATCGTAGACGCCCAAGAAGAGGGTGGCGTAAATGCTTTCCGGCGTGCTCTCCAGCAACAGCCGGTTCACGTGGCGGAGCATGGTCCGGAGGTCTCTGAACCCCGCCAGCCAGAGCGTGCGCAGACCAGCCTGGAGCGTGGCGCGCACCAGCGCCGGCGCAATCCCTTTGCCCGAGACGTCACCGACGGCCACAGCCATTTTGTCCGCCCCGAAGTCGAAGAAGTCATAGTAATCCCCTCCAGCCTCGCTGGTTTCCAGGCACACGCCGGCGTAGGCCAAATTCGAAAGACGCGGCAGGTTTCGCGGGAACAGGCTGGCGTTCACCCGGCGGACTTCGCTGAGGTCCCACAGCGCCCTTTTCCCGGCCTCCCACACTGCCGCGCCGGATTTTTCCATCGTCGCCTCGCGGCCGCCCACGGGGCCGAACGGACGGGAGGCAACCCGGTGGAGCGTGCCGGACGAATCCCAGTGCGCCGTTTCCTCCAAAGGAGCATGTGCCGCACGCTTCATGGCTCGGGCCTGCACTCATCCCTACGACGCACGAAGGCCGGGGATTCGACACGGGGGGAAAGTGCGGCCCCCGCCCTGGACGCCCGGGTGCAATTCTATCCAAAGCGCGGAATCGCACGATTGAAACAGGGATAAGCACAGCTGGTGGGAGTCGTCCAGGATACCGAGCATGGAACGGCGCACAATCCGGCCTGGGCGACGGCCGGAGTTGCCCTTGGCCGCCGGGCTAATGTGCCTTCCACTGTGACGCTGCTCGCGTGAACACACGCCGGGGATGCATTCAGAAGGCTCCTCAGGCTGGGCCCGCGCGGTACAAAACCATTTCGTGCCGGTGAGGGTACCCCTCACGCGTGTTCCCGGGTTGGAGATCAAGGGAGGCCTTCCCTGTGACGGCGCAGTTGGCCGTTCCTGCCCCTTTTCAAGGACCGCGCAGAAACATGACCAAACGGCCACCCAGGGGTCGAGATGCGCATCCTACTCTATGAGGAGGCGTTATGCGGCTTTCCATTAGAGGTTTGGCGCTGGCTGCGGGACTGCTCGGGGGCGGCGCGATGCTGCTGACAGGGCTTTTGCACCTCGTTGACTCCAGTTACGCGGTGAATTTTCTCGAGATGATGGGCTCCGTCTATCCGGGATTCCATGCGGCACGCAATTTTGGCGATCTACTGCTCGGCGCATTTTACGGCTTTGTCGATGGGGGGATTGCTGGGCTGCTCTTCGGGTGGCTTTATAACCTGTTCGGAGGCCATCTGCACGAGGGAGTCCAGTTGCAAGGGGCGCATCCCTCCGCCCCTGCGCCGGCGCGATAACTCCAGGGAGTTTCGCTCCGGATGGGTGGGTGGCGCGGTCTGTGCGCGACGGGCAAGAGGCTGGTATGAGAAGGATTGCCGCCACCCGCTCCCTGCAATCCGGCCTACTTGCGCCCCTGCAAGGCGAGCAGCAGCATCAGGTATCGCTTCAGATTGTGAGTGATTAGAAGGTTTTCTTTCACGTGCTCGCGGCCGTTCTCCCCCAACTTCCGCGCGATGCTCGGATTCGAAAGCAAAAAGCGGATCTGATACGCCGTGCCTTCTATGGAATGCACCAGCATGCCCGTGAGCTTGTGGATCACCTGAGTGGGGATGCCCCCCACCGCGGAAGCCACCACCGGTTTGCGCTTCCAGAGCGCCTCGGCGACCGTAAGCCCGAACCCTTCGCGCAATGACTTCTGGATAACCACGGTCGATGCACGTTGTAGTGCGTTGATCTCCAGGTGGCTCCACGGGGGCAGGTTCAGGATGTGGATGTCCGGATCGCCCTGGGCCGCCGCGTTCACCTCGTTGAGCACGGTTTCTCCCTCAGGGTCATCGCTGGCCCCGCCTCCCGCAAGTACCAATTGGCAATCGATGTGCTTGCGCACCATTTTGTACGCCTGGATCACTCCGAGCGGATCCTTCAGCCGGTCAAAACGTGAAACCTGTGTCAGGATGGGCCGCTGGGGGTCGATTCCGAAGCGCTCGAGGACGGCATGGACGAATTCGGGCTCCAGTTCACGGTTCTTGTCCGAAAGGGGGTCGATGGTCGGATAAACCAGATACTGCGGAATTCCCAAGCGCTGGGAAAACGCAGGAGAGGAGAAAACCGCTGCATCGTAGCGCTCTACGAAGGGGTGCAGGAACTCCCACACCTCTTGCGCGGGATGTGACAAGTCAATGTGGCACCGCCATACCCACTTGCCTCGAGCGCCGTCGCGGGCGTTCACCAGCGCAACGGGTTGCGGGTCATGGATCACCACAAACTCATCGTCGAAGGTTAAGTGCCGGCGGTTTTCCTCGTTCGTGGCCACAAAGATGTCGAACCAATCCGCATTGCCCTGATAGGGCGCCCCATGCAGGGCGTTGTGGAATCCTTTGGTCACGGCAAAGAATTGTTCTCCACCCTTAAGCACTTCCCAGCGGGTGGCCATGCCCAGATCGCCGAGCAGAGGAACGAGGCGGTTCAATATTTCGGCGACTCCACCCCCCACCGCCGTCGAGTTCACCATTTGCACCCGACGCCCCTGCAATTGCCGCGCGAAAACGCGCAGCGCGCCGATTTCCGATTCCCCCACCACCGCGGCATATTCGGCGATTCCCGGGGGGGCCGGCACGGCCACGGCGCTCATCGCTTCACTCATCGCCGCACCCACGATTCCAGCGTTCGCAGGATCTCCTGGCGCAGTCCGTCCAGCGTGTTCATGTAGATGTCGATTCGATCCAGCTTCCCGGCCAGTTCGGGCTGTTCCAGGCTATTCCGAATCCAGTGTGAAAAATCATTGGTCTCCAGGTGCAGGCGAAGGCGCGAATTGATGAAATGGTGGTGCAGCGTCTGCAGGCTGATTCGCCCGATTCCCTCGGCCAGCTCCGCAAGCGTCCTCGCTTCTTCATTCCGCTGCTCGGTGAATTCCAGGGATTCACAGAAATAAAATGGCTGCGACACGGCATGGTCCGGGCTCACCGGATGCCGTTCGAGGTAGGCCTGCACGGCCCCTTCCAGGGAGTTCCGCAGGACGGCAATGGAGGTGCAGTCACGAATGTCGATCGCCGCCAGCCGTTCCGCCAGCGCGGGCTCGTTGCAGGAAGCAAGCACCCATTGCGCAAAGTCATTCGAGAACGATGCATAGTGATGCCGCTCAAGACTCTGAAACGTATGGTGGAATATGGACGCATCCGGACAGACGCGCAGGGCAGCGGCAAACTCCCGCAGGTTCACAGCCCGGTGTCCGCAAATGCGGATCAGGTAGGACGCGGTGACGAACCGAAACGGTTCCCTTCCTGATTTCACTCCAATTCCTCCTTCAGTCTTTGCAGTACCCGAAAGGCGCCTCCGGGGGATGGCACGGAGTACCGCGCCGCCGTGCGCTTCGTCGCGCCCACGACGATGGAAATTCCCCCCTTCATCTTCCGGAACACCAATTCGTCCGTGGAATCGTCCCCCAAGTAGATCATCAGGGGAGGAGCGCCCGGGCGTTCGCGCGTTTCGCGACGCAGGATGAAGGATACCGCAGTCCACTTGTCTGTTCGTGTGTTGGGAAGTATCTCCCATACTTTTTTCCCGCAGAGCAGACGGACTTCTCGCTGCCCTGCCAGCTGCCCTTGAAGCGCTTTCCAGGCGGCGCGAACCGCAGCGACGGAAGCTCCGCGATAGTGCAGGGCGAAGCTGGCTCCCTTGGACTCCAGGTAAACGCCTGGAATCTTGCGCAGGCTCTGAGCCAGATCGCGCGCCAGACCTCGAATGTTCTCCCTCTCCTTAAGAGTCGCCAGGACCAGCGTTTTGTTGCCCGGATCCCGCAGAATCAATCCGTGACATCCGACGTACCAGAGGCCGGGGACGCGAACCCGATTCCGGATATCGGCCAGCCCGCGGCCGCTCACCACGCCCACCGGCTGCGCCCGGCGGGCCAGTTCCGCCAGTAGCATTCGTGCCCGGCTGCTGAGCCACACATTTCGAGGATTTTTTCGAATCCGTGCCAGGGTCCCATCGAAGTCGGTAAACAACGCCACCTGCTTCGACCTGCCGATCGCACGCGCGATCTCGCCCCAGGACTGAAGCGCATTCCGGGGAATGTTCAGGCCATTTTCGAGAGCTTTTGGATGATGCTGGCGGCCCATTTGTAAATATTATTCTCCCGCACTTGCGCCCGCAGGCGGCCCATCCGGTGCCGGATCTCGACCGGATCCATCTCGATTGCTGCACGGATCTGCTCCGCCATTTCATGCGCAGAATACGGATTGACGATCAAGGCATCGGAGAGCTCACGCGCCGCCCCGGTAAAACGGCTCAGCACCAGCACCCCGTTGGCGTCCGTCTGCGCCGCAACAAACTCCTTTGCTACCAGGTTCATCCCGTCGTGGAGCGAACTGACCACGGCGAAATGCGCCATCCGGTATAGCGCCAGGAGTATCGGGAGTGGCAGATGCTCCCGCACGAAGATCACCGGTTGCCAATCCTTGCGCCCGAACTTCCAATTCAGAGCGGCCACCCGTTTGTCCACCTGCTCGTTTAGCCGCTGGTATTCCTCTACCCGCGTGCGGCTGGGCACACCCGCCTGGAGAAACACCACACGCCCGCGGTATTCGGGGTACCGCTCGAAGAGCCAATCCAGCGCGTCAATTCTCTCCGGAAGCCCTTTTGTGTAGTCCAGTCGGTCCGCGCCGATTCCCAGGATGCAATCCTTGGGCAACCGGTAATTGCGCCGGAGTGTGTTCATCTGCCGCAGGGTCTCTTGCGATGCGGCTCGACGCGACACTTCCTCGAAGTCAATGCTGATGGGGAATGCGCGGATTTTGGTCATGTGCCCGCCATAGACGATGGCGGTTTTTTCGCGGTCCGGCCTGGCCTCCAATTCCCGGTCCACGGTGGCAATGAAGTTCTCGCAGTGGTACCGCGTGTGGAATCCCAGAATGTCGTTGCCCAGCAGCCCTTCCAGGATTTCGTGTTTCCACGGACAGATCCGGAAAATCTCAGGATTTGGCCAGGGAATGTGCCAGAAGTGAGCCAGAATTGCCTGCGGGCACCGCCCGCGCAGCATTTTAGGAAGAAGAGAGAGGTGATAATCCTGAACGAAGATAAATGCCGGCCTCTCCCCGACTTCTGCAGCCACGCTTTCCGCAATCAGCCGGTTAACCGCCTCGTAGGCCTTCCATTGTTCCAGACGAAAGATGGGCCGCCGGTAAGCGATGTGACATAGAGGCCAAATTGCGGCGTTGGAGAATCCGTAGTAGTAGCCATCTTCCTGCTCCTTGGTCAGCCAAACCCGCTTCAATTGGTAGGTTGGCCGGTCGGGTGGCACGCTCACAAAACCGCGTTCCTCGCAAGCCTCGGCGTCCGCACTCCCGCTCCCGTGCGCGACCCATAGCCCGCGGCTGGCTTGCATCACCGGGTCCAGGGCGGCGGTCATCCCGCTCGCGGGACGCATCCATTCCACCTTGCCGTCGCGGTAGACGTGGACATAGGGCTCCCGGTTGGAAACGGCGATGAACTTTGCCTTCCGGAGTTTGGTCCGGATGAGGTGCCGAAGGCTGTCGCGTGTCTCAGGCAAGTAACCCCCTGCGCGGGTTCCGTCCTATCGGGCGCAGTTCCGTTCAGAACTGGGAGGGACCGCTCCAAGCGGGTGGAAATCCGGATCGCGTATCTCCGCCCGGTCCGAGACCGACATCCGTTTTCAAAGCCAACCGCGGCCTCGGACGTGAATGTGCCAGCGAAGCGATTACGCTTCGTTTCATTTTACTCGCACCAAAGGATGGAATCCACGGTCTCCAAGACGCGTGTCTTAGCCGGATGATTCTGTCACCCCCTAACGGCCGAGTGAAAATGTCACCCCTATGGGAAACCAGGGGACTTTCACTTTGAGCCAGAAAGAGTTGAATCGCGTGGCCGTCATCGCGAGTTGCGTGAAGGGCACGACCAGCGTGCGACACGCCGCCGCCCTGTTGGCGCTCAGTCCGCGGCAGGTGAAACGGCTGAAAGGCCGTTACCGATCCGGGGGAGCGGCGGCGCTGGCGCACGCTGGTCGTGGGCGGGCCAGTCCCCGCCGCCTGCCCGAGCCCGTGTGCCAGCGCATCCTGCACCTGGCGCGCACCACCTACGCGGGCTTCAACGACCATCACCTCACCGAGAAGCTGTGTGAGGTCGAGGGCCTCCCCATCGGCCGCGAGACCCTGCGCACCGTGCTGCGTGCCGCGGGTCTGGGGCCCCCGCGCCAGCGCCGCCCACCGGCTCATCGCCAGCGCCGGCCCCGCCGTCTGCGCGAGGGCGAGATGCTCCAGGTCGACGGCAGTCCCCACGACTGGCTCGAAGGCCGTGGACCACTGCTGACCCTGCTGGGGTTTCAAGACGACGCCACCG
Organism: Binatia bacterium; assembly: GCA_035517515.1. Classification (GTDB taxonomy): domain Bacteria; phylum Acidobacteriota; class Terriglobia; order Acidiferrales; family UBA7541; genus JOPF136. The sequence continues at coordinate 998 of DATIYQ010000108.1, read as the reverse complement.
GCAAAGTGGTCGGTGCCGAGTTCTTTTCCACCGAGACCGCCTACGGCTATTTCCGCGTCTTTCGCGGCATTCTGCGCCGGTATGGGGTGCCGCTCAGCCTGTACGGGGACCGCTCCGGGGTGTTCGTGCGGAACGACCAGCACTGGACCCTGGAGGAGGAACTCGCCGGTCGTCAGCAGCCCACCCAGTTCGGTCGCGCTCTGGAGCAGTTGGGAGTGACCTTTATCCCCGCGCAGAGCCCACAGGCCAAAGGCCGCGTGGAGCGGTTGTGGGGCGTGTTCCAAGACCGGCTGTGCAGCGAGCTGCGTCTGGCTGGAGCGGCTGATGGGGATGCCGCCAACCAGGTCCTGCGCCGCTTTTTGCCCGACCATAACCGCCGGTTTGGTCGGGCCGCGGCCCACGCCGAGAAGGCCTGGCGCCCGGCGCCGATGGACCTGGACCGCATCTGCTGCTTCGTTCACGAGCGCGTCGTGAGCAACGATAACGTGGTGCAGTGGGATGGCCGCCGCTTCCAGATCCCACCCCAGCCGCGGCGGTTCAGTTTCGCTGGGGCGCGTGTGCAGCTGATCGAAGACCTGGTTGGCCGGATCACCGTGTTCTACGGCGAAAACAAACTGCAGATCGAGGCGCTATAAAAGAGCAGGGGGTGACATTTTCACTCGGCCATTGGGGGTGACATTTTCATGTTGCTACAACACCGAACCACAAGCGAGCCAGGCCTGGTGCAGCCTGATGCAGGGTGGACGTCTTTGGGAACAGACGCGCCCGCGGGAGCATCGCGCAACCGCCAGTAGTTTTTCTGCCACCCGCGCAGCGGGAGGGATCAGCGGAGAGGGAAACCGGTTCGCTGCCCGGGACCAGGTCATCCGGCGAGTGCGATGCGCGCGCGAGGTTGTATGCCCCTGCTGGACGCCTTGGCGCTTTCTTATTCCGGCTTTGGGGGCTAGAGTTGAATCCGGCGATGGACCACTCATCTCGCAGCCGAGCTTTTGCGCTCG
>DATIYQ010000107.1:0-8488 GCA_035517515.1 Binatia bacterium | reverse complement strand
ACGCCGCTCATGCCGCGAGTTCCCAGACGCGCGGGTCGCGCGCGAACTCCAGACGATAGATGGGGACGCGCCCGGTGAGATCGCACAGGGTGGCAAAAACGTTGCCGACCAGTTCCGGCTCCTGGGCGAAGAACAGCGTGTTGCGGAGCAAGCGCCGGATCGCCTCCGGCTGGAGCATGGGCTCCCGGCGGCTGACGGAGCTCTGCTCGATCAGGTGGATGCCGGCGAGGGGAGCGGAAATATCTTCGCCGCGCAGGCCCAGCTCGCCGGAAAAGGGCGTGCCATAGACGCGATACCCGTCGCCTTCCCGGCGCAGGTAGGAGATCTCGTCGGTGAGCAGCCGCACGCCGGGCGGGGCGAGCCGCGCGATGGTGGTTTTTCCGGCGCCGGAAACCCCGGAGAAAACCACGCCCCGGGCGTTGAGGATACCGCTGGCCGCGTGCAGCAGGATTCCGCCGGAACGCGCCAGAATCAGCGAGTGGACGATGCGGAGCAGGGCATCGAGCGAATAGGGATTGGGAAAGAGGATAATGCGGCCGCGGCGCGCGGCCACGTCAAATTCCGCCCGGAAATCACCGCGGCCCAGGCGCCACACGCCGGCGTCGAAACGCACCTGGAGATCCTGCGGGCCCTCAAGGCGGCCAGGCGCCACCAGGCAAATATCGAACTCGATTTCCGCGGGGGAAAGCGCAGGGTCTTGCAAGAAGGAGAGGTAACGCTCGGCGAGCAGGGAGCAATACGCGGCGTCCGGCACATGGAAGCGAATGGGCAGACCGCCGATGGTGATGGTCAGCGCGCGGCGGAAGTTCCCGCTCGCTTCCTGCGGGTCCCTGGCGGGCGTGGAGTTGGGCACAGTCATCGCGTCCGGTTTCCGCTCTGCTCCTGAACCCCCGAAGGCACGCTCGCCTGCGGTCAAAATCGGCTGTGAGCGGCGACCAGCGCGCGCGCCGCCCAATGGGAACGCTGCACCAATCCGGCCACCAGGGTGCGCACCGGACCGAGCCGCGGCGGCGGCCGGCGCCGGCCGTTGCGCTCCACGTGGGTGACGCGGCCGAGCACTTCCGATTCGCTCACCGGAGGGTCGCAGTTGCGCAGCGCGTCGCCGCGGGTGCGCAGGCGGCAGGCGGTACTGCCGGTCATGCGCTCGGACACACGATGGGCAATACACAGGCCTTCACGCCGAAAGATTACGATGTCGCCAGCGACGATTTCCCGCGGGTCGCAACGGCGGATGGTGAGCACATCGCCGGGAAAGAGCGAGGGGAGCATGCTGGCGCCCTGCACGCGCAGGCTGATGCGTTCCCCGCGCAGGAGAAGCTCCGCGGCGAGTTCCAATCGGATGCGTTGATCGAGAGAGCTTAGCATGGCGGGTTTCCAGTGATCCTCAGGATGTCAAACTCGAATGGGCATACGAAAACGAAGTGGCGCCGGTTTTCGCGCCTTGCCGGGCAATGATTGCGAACACCAGCTCGAATCGAGAGCAGGGCGCGTAGTGGGACAGGCGGCCCCGAGCGGCGCGCTCTCGCGCAGGAGATGCAGCGTTCGCCGGACCGTGCTGCGGCGCGTTCATTGGAGCGTGCCCCCTTGGGTGGTCAGCTTCACGGCACACCGATGGTTGGCTCCGGCGACCCGGCAGGCGGCGGAATTGGCCTCGGTGCTGAAATAAATGCTGGAGGCCTGCACGGCGCTGCTGACATTGTCAACGATGATTCCGCTGGTTCCGCCGGCTTCGCTCACCTGGGCGCCGAGCGTGGGGGTGGTGGTGGTGCTGATGTCGAAGTATTCCACGAAGGCGGAGGTGAGCAGGCCCAGGAAGAGCCGGTCCACGCCATTCTGGAATTCGGTGAGGGGCGAGCATTGTTCCCCGTTGTTCGCGCTCAGGGAGACGGTGGTGGCGTCCACGGCGGTCTTCATCGTGCCTGGGCTGCCATTGAAGCCCACGCGGTAGAGGACCGGAGAAGTCGCCGGCCCATTGGCCAGCCCGCAGACATACAGGAACCACTGAGCGGTGCCCGAGCCATTCGACATGCCGGAAAAATAAGGCGCGTTGAAGGCCGGGGCATGGATGGTGGTCACATTGTTGGAACCAATCGAGGCCACCACCGGGCTGGAGAGGTTTGAGGTGCTGACCTGGGCCACGATGGCCGTTCCCGCAGCGGTATTTCTGCCGGTGGCCACGTAAAGCAGGCCGTTCAGCCCGTCCACCAGCACCGGATCGGCGAGCATGCCGTGAGCGCCGCCGTTACCGATGGTGGCCGGGGAACCGGTGATGGCCGCTCCGGCGGAGGTGAAGCCATAGAGTTGTCCCGCGGCATTGCCGATGAAGATATTCCCCGTGGAGAAATCGATCACCGGAGAGGTGAGGGCAGTCCCGAGCCCGGTGATCGGCCAGGGAGCGCCGGCCAGCGCCGGAGTGCCATGGAACACGCCGGTGATTTTGTACAAACGGCCGTTGTTTGTTCCCACGTAAGCAAAATCATTGTAGTAATCCACGAAGGGAGAGGAATCGGGGTCGGTGGTGGCGCCGGTCAGGGTCAAGTTCACGATTTCACCGGCGGTGGGAGTGGCGGGCGCGGGCACCGTTCCGCCGTCGGCAGCGCTCCAGGTGAGCACATGGAAAACGGCCGGGTTAGCATTGTCCACAAAAGCTACCTTGGTTCCGTCCAGGGAAAGCACCGGAGACGTTGCGATGCGCGCGGTACCCGCACGATAGGCCCAGAGGGTGCTGGGTGCGCCGCCGGAGCACAGGGGCGGATTGCCTCCAATGTTTGCGCCGCTGTATAGATTGTTAAAGGCAGCGATGTTTGCCTGCGTGGCGCTGGGCGCGGAGTTGATGGCGAAGACGACGAAGTCTTTGGTGCAATCTGGAGTGGCATTCACGTCGAAGGAGTATTTGGCTGGATACTGAGTGACGGCGGTGCCGGCGGCGCCCAACTCGACGCTCCAATCCACAATCGGAGCTCGCGGCCTCGAAAGACGCCGAGGCGGCTGACTTCTCTCCGCGCTGGCCAGCAGCGACTCCTGGTTGGCCCGGTTCATCAGGTTCAGGTAATTCCAAAACGCGCGTGGGTCGCGCTGGCTGATGGCCAAGGCGCGCAGGGAAGCGCCCTGCGGGTAGTGAACGTAATGAGCGGTCCAGTCCACCGCCTGGCCCATTCGCGAGGCGACAGGCTTCTGGCTATTCCCCTGGTTTCCCCCGGCCAGAATCGTGGCCAACAACAATGCGGCCGCTCCCGGAAGAGCCGAACGCCAGAAGCTGGAAGCCTGCTTGTTCACAAATCCACCTCATCCAGAAGGCCGGGACGAATCCCGAATTGGCACCGCGGCGTCTTTCGGGAGCCCTGGAGGCCAAAACGGAATTGTTTTGAGTCTAGCATCGGGCATTTCGTCCACAACTCGAACGGTGAACGCTGTTTCCAGTTAGGGAAGGGGGGTGACGTGGCAGGTAAATCTTGCTGGGGAGCGCGTTAACGGTCCATCAATTAGATAGCTTGGCAGCGGAAGCGGATGATTGGGGAGCGGGCTGGTGAGGGCTTTGACTCCGGTGGAGAATCAACCTATCATCGCCCCGCTTTACTCTCCCGGACCTCGCCATGATTGGCCAGACATTTTCTCGTTACCGTGTGGTGGACAAGCTCGGTGGTGGCGGCATGGGTGTGGTGTACAAGGCAGAAGACACCGAGCTCGGCCGCTTTGTTGCGCTGAAGTTCATGCCCGAGGACATGGCCAAGGACCCGGTGTCGCTCGAGCGGTTCCGCCGGGAGGCCCGGGCAGCCTCCGCGCTGAATCATCCCAACATCTGCACCATCTACGAAGTGGGCGAGGACAAGGGCCAGCGATTTATCGCCATGGAGTATCTGGATGGCGTGACGCTGAAGCACCTGTTGGTGAATGGGCCGCTGGATCAAGAGCGACTGGTGGAAATCGCCATTGATGTGGCCGACGCCCTGGATGCGGCGCACGCGGAAGGCATCATTCACCGGGACATCAAGCCAGCGAACATTTTCATCACCAAGCGGGGACACGCCAAGATCCTGGACTTCGGCCTGGCCAAGGTTTCCAGCGGCGGCAAGTCCGAGGAAATCTCCGATCTCACCATGACAGTGGACCGGGAGCATCTGACCACACCGGGCATGGCGGTGGGAACGGTCTCTTACATGTCTCCGGAGCAGGTGCGCGGGCGGCAACTGGACGCGCGCAGCGATCTCTTCTCCTTCGGGGTGGTGCTGTACGAAATGGCCACCGGGGTGCTGCCCTTCCGCGGCGATTCGAGCGCCGTGGTTTTCTCCGACATTCTGACGCGCGTGCCCATTCCGCTGGTGCGGTTGAACCCGGACCTGCCGCAGGACCTGGAACGGATTATCAACCGTGCGTTGGAGAAGGACTGCGATCTGCGCTATCAGCACGCTTCAGAAATGCGCTCGGAGTTGAAACGGCTGAAGCGGGATACGGACTCGAAGCACGCCATCGCCGCGGCGTCCTCCGCTGAGCTGGCGGCGGCGAGCGCGCCGAGCAGCGGGGCCATGGCCAGCGCGGCGCCGGTATCCGGCGCGCTGGCACCGTCCGCCGCTGTGTCTGCCGCGCAACCCCTGTCCGGAGGGGCTTCGGCCGCGGCGTCTGCCGCGCCGGCCACGATCGCCGGGACGACGGCGGCGCAACCAGCCGTGGTGGAGGCTGGCCGGAAGATTCCGTGGAAGATTGTGGCTCCGGTGGCCTTGTTGTTGCTCATCGGGATTGCCGCGGGCGTTTATTGGAAGCTGCGGCCGGCGGTGAAGCTCTCGGAGCGCGACACGGTGGTGCTGGCGGACTTCACCAACTCCACCGAGGATACGGTGTTTGACGATACGCTGAAGCAGGCACTGGGCATTCAACTGGAGCAGTCGCCTTTCTTGAACGTGCTCTCCGAGCAGAAGGTCAACCAGACGCTGAAGTTGATGAACCGTCCGCCGAGCGAACACATCACGCGCGACGTGGGGCGGGAAATCTGCCAGCGCACCAACAGCCGGGCGCTGCTCACGGGATCCATCGTGGCCGTGGGCAACCAGTACGTGATCGGACTGAAGGCCGTGGACTGCCACAGCGGAGATACCATCAGCAGCGCGCAGGCCCAGGCGGAAAACCGCGACCGGGTGCTGAAAGCACTGGGCGACGCGGGCAACGATTTGCGCGAGAAGCTGGGCGAATCGCTGGCTTCGGTAGCCAAGTTCAACAAGCCGTTGGACCAAGCCACGACGTCTTCGCTCGAAGCCCTGAAGGCCTTCACCGATGGCCGCCGGACCTCCCGCGAAAAGGGCGAGGCGGCCGCGCTGCCCTATTACAAGCGCGCGCTCGATTTGGACCCCAATTTTGCGCGCGCTTACGCCTCCCTGGGCTCTGTCTACAACAATCTGAACCAGACGAGTTTGGGAATCGCGAATTACAAACGCGCGTATGAACTGCGCGACCGGGTGAGTGAGCGCGAGCGCTATTACATTGAGACCGTTTATTACACGGTGGTGACCGGCGAGCTGGAAAAGGCTGACCGCAGCTACTCCCAGTGGCTGCTGGATTACCCCGGTGACTACGCAGCGCACGGCAACCTGGGGCACAACTACAACGTGCTGGGACAGTATGAGAAGGCCATCGAGGAGATGCGGGCCTCGCTGCGCATCTCCCCGAACAGCGTGGCTGGCTACTCGAATCTGATCAGCGCGTATCTCTCGCTCAACCGCTTCGAGGACGTAAAGACGGCGCTCGATGAGACCCAGCAACGGAAGCTGGATGCCTCCAGCCTACGCGTGGCGCGCTACGCCCTGGCCTTCGTGCAGAACGACCCTGCCGCCATGCAGGAACAGGTGAACTGGGCAGTGGGAAAGCCTGGGACCGAAGACGTGCTCCTAGCGACTCAGGCGGATACGGAAGCGTTTTTCGGCCGTCTGGGGAAAGCCCGCGAGTTTTCACAGCGAGCCGTGGACTCGGCAACCCGGGCCGACGCCAGGGAATCCGCAGCGGTGTGGCGGGCGTACGAAGGGTTGCGCGAGGCCGAGTTCGGGAACGCCGCAGAAGCGCGCAAGCTGGCGGCACAGGCCATGGCGCTGACGGCCGGCCGGGACGTGCAAATCCTTACGGCTCTTACGTATGCACGCGCGGGGGATCCCGCCGCAGCAGAGAAACTGGCGGATCAAGTGGACCGCGAGTCCCCATTAGACACAATGATTCAGGGCTACTGGCTTCCGGCAATCCGGGCGGCCATTGAACTGGACCGCAAGAACACGCAGAAAGCAATCGACTTGTTACAGCCTGCCTCGAACTACGAGCTGGGGCAGCCTTCCCAGGCCCCGTGCGGGATCATGTCTCCCATATACCTTCGTGGGCTGGTTTACCTGACCAAAGGCAGCGGGCAGGAGGCAGCCGTTGAATTCCGGAAGTATCTGGACCACCGAGGCCTGTACTTGAACTACCCCTTGGGGGCATTGGCGCAAATGCAGTTAGCGCGGGCCTGGACGCTGGCCGGCGACCAGGGGGCGGCGCGAAAGGCCTATGGGGACTTCTTCGCCATCTGGAAGGACGCTGATGCCGACATCCCCGTGCTCAAGGAAGCGAAGGCGGCATACGCTAAGCTCCGGTGATCGATTTCTTCCCCCGGGCCAAATCGGGTCCGCAGCCGCAACTACAATGTTTTTTATATTCTTGCAGGGATTGGCGGCTGATTTTTGTGAGTACTGGTACTGCGATTTATCGTTGACACTGCTGGGGCTTCGCGTAGTATCGACGACATCTTCTCCGCAGAGAAGTGAGGGAACGATGAAGGTTTTGAAGCTGTGTTTGGGTATGGCGATTGTACTGGCGCTGGCTGCTCCCGCTTGGGCGAATAACATCAACGTGATTTTTGATCCCACGGAGCCTGCTCCTGGGGGAGGCACTGGGCTCTACTACATTCTGCCCGGGAACAACATCACGTGGAGCGTGAGTTGGCAAGGCTGCACGGCTGCGCCTGGCGGAGTGCTTCCACCGATGGGACCAGGGTCCGAGTTTATTGGCGACCCGGCTTGCCTGGGCTTTGCAAATTACACGGGCGGCGATATCTCAGGTCTGAACCTGACGTTCACGGTGTCTGGTGCCTTGGACGGGCTCACGCTTACTTGCTCGAATACAGATTCGTATCTGGGCAACAACAATTGCGCGAGCTATAGCTCACCGCTTGTTGACGGGCAGTCTGTAACGCTGTCGTTCACAGGCCCGGTAAATGTTCCCACACTGATGGACTTCTTTTTTGCGGTGACGACTACCGACGACCAAGGGAATCCGATCACCATACCGGGTTTCTCCATGCCGGACTCCGACTTGACAGTTCCCACCTTTGACCCCAGCACACTCGTGCTGCTCTTGGCTGGGCTCGGCTTGCTCGGACTCTTCGGGCTGCGCCGGCATGTGATACCCGCACTGGCCCGCTGACGGCTGCGGATAAAACCTCTCGAAAAAGCCCTCCTCGCGGAGGGCTTTTTTATTTCCGCTCGTGTTCGTCCTGAACCGGTTCGCCCACGCTCACCTGATTGCCGCCCGCTGCTAAGTTGAGCCATCAGGACCTGCGCGTCCACCGACTCAGAAAGCCGGCGCTCGAGCGGTCACATGCCGCCGGGCGGCTGCGGACCCTTGGTGCATCGGGAAGCATCGCGGGGGAATCTCCAGTAGCGCCTGGCCGCCGATGCCGCGATACTTCTGCTGCCAGGCATCCGCGGCGGTGAGCATTCCGGCCTGGATCAAGGGTGGAAGATGCGAAGCAGCGGGAGAGACCAGGCGGTTGCAGGGACCGGCCGATGATTTCGGTGGTGATTCCCACATACAAGGAGAGGGCCAATATCGGCCGACTGGTGGAGCGCACTGGCGCGGCACTGGCCACGCTGGGGGAAGAGTTCGAGCTGATCATCGTGGACGACAACAGCCCGGACGGAACCGGAGAAGAGGTTCGGCGGCTCGCCGCAGAGGGCCGCCCCTGGCTGCGCCTTCTGGTCCGGGAGAATGAGAGGGATCTCTCCACGGCGGTGATCGCGGGCTGGCGGATCGCCCGCGGAGAAATCCTGGGCTGCATGGACGCGGATCTGCAACACCCCCCGGAAACGCTTCCTAAGCTGGTGCAGGAATTGCGCCGCACGGGCGCGGACATCGTGGTGGGCAGCCGGTACGTGGCCGGCGGCGGAGTGTCGCACTGGAGCCTGTTCCGGCGGTTCATCTCCTGGAGCGCCACGCTGATGGCCAGCCTGATCCTGCCGGGAACGCTGGGGCGGGTGCACGACCCCATGTCGGGATTTTTCGTGGTGCGCCGCGCGGTCCTGGAGCGGGTGGCGCTGAATCCCATTGGATACAAAATCCTGCTGGAGGTGCTGGCCAAGGGAAACTACGCGCGCGTGCTGGAAGTGCCCTACGTGTTCGAGGAGCGCAGCAAGGGCGGCAGCAAGATGAGCAGCAAGACGGTGTTCCAGTATTTGGCACACCTGATGCGCATCTCCGC